>CALAYC010000354.1 GCA_937894935.1 uncultured Verrucomicrobiota bacterium | reverse complement strand
AATCAGGAAGTGCAACGCACCGGACGCGCGTTGGCAATCCACGCTTAACGCTCGACTTCGAAAAGAACCCAGCAATTAAGCTGCATTCAGCCCGAGCAATTCGCGCAGCCGCGCCATCGCGTTCTCAGCTTTCACGAATTCCACCGTACCACGGCGTGGTTTGATTTCTACCTCACCTTTGGCCAGTGCCTTTTCGCCGATGCTGACGCGAATCGGGAAGCCTACTAAATCAGCGTCCTTGAACTTCACGCCGGGACGTTCATCGCGATCGTCCAAAATCACATCAACGCCGAGCGCCGTGAGTTCCGCGTAAATTTTCTCCGCTTGCTGTAAGCATGGATTTCCAGCCGCCACACTGAGCGGCGTAATGCAAACCTGATATGGCGCAACCGACAGCGGCCAGATGATGCCGTCCTTGTCGTTGCATTGCTCGATAATCGCCTGCAACGTGCGCGTGATGCCGATGCCGTAACAACCCATGACGAGCGGATTGCGCGCGCCCGATTCATCGAGGTAATTGGCATTCAGCTTCTCGCTGTATTTCGTGCCGAGCTTGAAGACGTGACCGACTTCAATCGCGCGACGGATTTTCAGCGTCTTGCCGCACTTCGCACAAGGCTCGCCTGCCGTAACCGTGCGCAAGTCATGCCACTCCGCGACTTTGATATCGCGTTCGATTGAAACATTGCGGAAGTGGAATCCGTCTTCGTTCGCGCCTGTGGTCATGTCGTTCGCACCACGCAAACGTTCATCTGCCAAAACTTTGACGTCCGCCGGAACATTGACCACCGCGCCAAGCGAACCGGGCTTTGCGCCGAGCAGCGGAACGATTTCATCGACGGTCGCCGGCCGCGCTGCCACTGCACCCGTGCGCGCCATCAATTTCGTTTCGTTCAATTGATCGTCGCCACGCACCAGAATAATGACCGGTTTGCTGTCCACGATGTAAACCAGCGTCTTGATCTGCCGGTTTGCCGCAACTTTGTAAGGCTCTTTCGTCAGCGCTTCGATCGTAACCACACCGGGCGTCGCAAATTTTTCGACTGCTGCACCGACTTCCCGTGCGGCTGTCTTCGGAATTCCGCTGGTCGCTTTTTCAATGTTCGCCGCATAGCCGCACGCTTCACAAAAGACCACGTCGTTTTCGCCGGTATCAGCCGGCACCATGAACTCGTGCGAATAGTTGCCCCCAATCACACCGGTGTCGGCTTCAACAGGAAAATTCTGCACGCCGCAGCGATCGAAGATGCGTTTGTACGCATCGTACATTTTGTGATAACTCGCCATCGCGCCTTCGTCCGTAGCATCGAACGAATACGCGTCTTTCATGATGAACTCTTTCGCGCGCATCAATCCGAAGCGCGGGCGGATTTCATCGCGAAATTTGCTGCCAATCTGATAAAAATTTTTCGGCAACTGGCGGTAGGAATTGATTTCACCTGCTGCGAGCGTGGTGATGACTTCTTCAGCGGTCGGACTCAAAAACCAGTGGCGACCGGAGCTGTCTTTCACCTTGAACAGAACGTCCTTCGCCGTTTCGGCGCGGCCGCTTTGTTCCCAGATATCGCTCGGTTGCAACAGCGGCATGAGCACTTCCACCGCGCCGGCGCGATTCATTTCCTCGCGCACAATCTGTTCAACTTTACGCAGCGACCGTAATCCAAGCGGGAGAAAAGTATAAACGCCACCTGCGAGCTTGCGGATCAATCCGGCGCGCAACAGCAGTTTGTGCGATAAAATTTCCGCGTCCGCAGGCGCTTCGCGGAGTGTCGGGATCAATGTTTGAGTCCACTTCATGCAACGAAAGCTTAATCAGAAGCCGAGGACGGAACGAAGTTTTTTCGCGCAATTCACCAACCGGTCATTTGACCGTATTGATGAGCGGCGCAAGACCGGAGATGCGCACTTCAAGACGATCGCCGGATTGAATCGGGCCGACCCCAGCGGGCGTACCGGTGAGAATTACATCACCGGGTTGTAACGTCATGTGCGCGGAGACAAAGCTCACGATTTCGTAGCAATTGAAAATCATCTGCCGCGTGTGCGAATTCTGACGGAGCTGCCCGTTTTGAAACAATTGAATCGTCAGATCAGTCGGATCGATTTTGGTTTCAATGTACGGTCCGAGCGGCGTGAAAGTATCAAACGACTTGGCGCGGCAATATTGACTTTCCGAATTCTGAATTGTCCGGTCCGTCACATCCTGCGCCGCAGTGTAACCGAAGATATAGCGCGACGCCGAAGCCGCGGGAACATTGCGGATTTTGCGTCCGATTACGACTGCGAGTTCCGCCTCGTAATCCGTGCGATGCGAAAGATGCGGTATCTCAATTTTCCCGCCATCCGGCAACAAAGACGTCGTTGCCTTAATCCAAATCAGCGGTTCTTTGGGCAGCGGTTTGTTCTGCTCGCGCGCGTGGTCGGAATAATTCAATCCCACGCAGATGATTTTCGACGGTGAAACCGGGACCAGCGTGCGCACGCCTTTGCGCGGGATGGGTTTCTTATCAAAGGTCGGCGATCCGAAAACGTCGCCTTGCAGCCTGAAGATTTCCCCATCCACGATCTTCGCGTAGAAGACGTCGTCGCCTTTCTGGAATCGCCCGATGGCCGCCATAGTCGCGGACGCAAGCTACCAAGGCGCAATCGCTTGTCGCAAGACCTAAAGCGATGATCGCTTGATGCCGTAAAACCGACAAAACCAACAGCGAGCCCCTCCGTTCACCGCCTCCGCAATTGCGCGAAGATAAACAAACCCGCGATGCTCAGCGCGAAAGTGCTCGGCTCAGGCACGGCTTCGTATTCGATGATGTAGCCAGCGGCACCATCCGGCCCCGTGATGTCGTTCCAAGTGCCGCCCGACCACATAATGAGCAAATCCTGGTGCGCCCCCCAGGGATTGCCGCCAGAATTGCTTGGTTGTCCAGGATCCCAATTCGAATACGAAAACGGCTCACCGGTCACCCAACTCCATCCTTCTCCCGGCTCTACGGACCCGGGCAGCTGAAACCCGCCCAACCAGACCCAATCGAATCGAGTGGCATCCCCGCGGTCCGTAAACGTCGTCAGATAAACCTCGTTATCAGACAAAAGCATTTTCACTTTGGGAAGTGATGGTGACCAAATGGCCCGACATGCCCAGATGGGTCCGAGCAGCCGCAGCGTCACGCGCGAAGGTCCAAGGAATTCCAGACCGCACCGCTTCGTAATAATTTCCATTCTCAGGATTGAACACCGGCGCAGCATCAGTTTGCCAAGCGGTAACGGCACTCAATACTAAAAACCCAAGCACTTGAATTTTCATAGTTCAGTTAACCTTCCGTTTTGAATCATTTGTCCGCAACCAGCGCCAGCCATAGACCGTTAATCCCACCACTCCCAATCCGGCTAAAACGCCCAACAGTCGCGGGCGACCGGTGAAATGACCGTTTTCATCATAGGCCAAGAACCAACTTTTGATGCGCAGCCACCAAAGCTCGGCAATTTCCGCGCCGCTTAGCTTCGGGGCCGCTTGCCGCAGCATTTCGTGCTCAACTTCCTCCCGCGCGATAAGGCGCTCCACCGCCGCTTTTGCAGCCGCTACTTCCTCGGAGTCGGGAAGTGGAAGAATAACGCCAGATTCTTTCAGACGCTTTTGAAAATCATCTTCAGAGATGCTCAAAGTTTGTGCGAAACTCCCATTCCAACAAACCAAGTATCTTCCGATTCTGCCTTCGTAGCTGGTTCTCGGCTGATTCCGGACCAAGATTGCCTGCTGGTTGCGAAGTTCGGAGATGACCCACGTATTGGTGATAAAGACATAGTGTTCTTGCAGAACAAAAATTTTCCCCGGTCGTGAAAGTTGCCGGTTCAACTTGGTGATATCAACGTATTGCGCCACCTGTTGCCAGCTCAGCGACGCGTTGCTATTAGTTTCCAAGCGAAGCGTGACACCTCCGGCGATATTATTGATCGCTCCAAACTCCGGCGGACTTTTACCGCTGCCCAAGCAAAGATTTGCCGGCCCGGAAAATCCCGCCAGAAGCAAGCTGCAAAAAACCGCATTTCTTACTCGGCCCATTGTTTGGTCACTCGAATTCGTTTAATCGTTTCCGTTGAGAAGCTGTCTTGCGGTCTATTGACGTCCATTATTGAACCACCTTCAATCATGATGTTGTCTTCTGCGTGGTCTTGTCCCTCCGATTGATTGCCAGGCGCATGAGCGCACTCATGTGCCACTGTTCCCCAAAGCCAACCGTTATATTCATTCCGAGCCTTCAATGTATCTCCTTGGTTAAGATATAAACCGAGATTAGCCGCTTCCTCTCGGACGGTTTCACAAAAAATGGCGCTGACGCCTCCATGATATAGTGTGGTTTTTTTCGCCGTTACGCCTTTTTTAAGTCCCTCGACTCTATCTGGATCTCCGTCTTCGGACATCCTGGGCTCGTAGCCGAAGACTGCCGTGTGTGCCCAAAATAACTTGGAATCATACAGATCCTTGGCGTTGTTAAAAATCCCACCGTTGCCGTCCAGCACCGACATGTTCGCGTGGAGTTGGAATGGTATGGTGCGTCGCGGATTCAATCCAGCGATGGCATTGGCATCCACAAACTCAACATAGGCTGGGAAGAATGCGGCACGCACTCCATTCACTGTCTCCCCGCTCAATTGATCCCGTGGTAGCGGGGAGCTTTGGCCAGGAGGAAATAGGCTTAACTCCGCCAAGAATCGGTCGTCATCATCCCGCAGTTGGGCCTCCATGCCGACGGTGTGCGCCGGAATATTGCCTGGCACGACCAGATAGTTCAGGTAATTATTGGCCTGCCAGACGTACTCTGCCGCTTGCCCTACAATGACCTGTTTCGTAGCGATACTGGGAATGGTCAACGTGCCGTTCTCGTATCTATTGGCCTGCCACGGTTGAGCAGTGGGACGGAAATACACTGCCGTTTGGCCAATATTTGGAAAGTTTGTTCTCACGTTGAGAATTTTTAGACTTACAAAATTCGCCTGCGGACCGTTGGTAGGGGGCGCGGTCATAGAATCAATTTCCAGATGCAGTTTGCGCCAGACGGTCAGCAGCGGCGACAACACGCCGTTAAAGCCACCGCGAATCTGGTCGGTATAAGCGGAGACATAACCTTCACCGGCTGTCCCGGATTGCAAGCTGTTCAATTGGCTGGTTGGGAATACCGTCGCGGCGACGCGGTAGTTGTTGCCTGGCTGCATTCCAACCCGGAACTCCACCCATGCTTCGCCGCTGGAGTTTAGATTTGTACCGAACATCGAACTACCGCTGCCAACGAACAGTCCCGCTTTCGGCGTACTCAGATAATCCGGAAGGTTATCCTCCCCCAGTCGTCCGTTCGCATCCACGAGGTTTTCTTGGTCAAACCGCCGGTCATCCGTGGTGTCGTCCACATCAAAAGACCGTAGCCAGACGTTGCTGCCAATCAACGGCGGGATGGTTTTGATATGCAGCAGCACGGTGTTGCGCGGATTGGTTTCCGTTGGCGTCTTTGCGCCCACAAAAATGCGTTGGCCCCGAACCTCTCCATTGATGGCGTTCGTATGGGTGTCCAATGCGAGATTGTCGCCCTTGTTAGTCCAGGTCAATTCCAGCTTGGGCACGATCAATGATTCCTCTAGCCAAAGCTGATTCCAACGGACTCACGTTCTGCGTCGGAACCGACAGCGCAGCCCAGATCGTCAGAAACAGAATGTTCCTTAGATAACGCAACCGATCGGCTGATACGACTGGACGGATAGACGCCAACAAAAGAAGCCCGAGCCCTGATTTTTTCATAGCGTTTCTTCTGATTACCGAAGCCCCAACCACGGGAGACCGCAATGCTACAAGTGTAGCATCCAGCGTCAACTGATTTTCTCGGTATGCACTAGCCCGTGCCGGTTAATCGAGATTACGAAACGATTTGTTCCGAAGTAGCGCGCCTATTGAAGCAGGCGCGCGAAGCGCAGGAGATTTCGCTTAATGCATTATCGGAACGAGCCGGTCTCTCTCGGCAGACGATTACCTTTATTGAACAGGAGCTAAGAAATCCGACTCTTGAAACGTTGCTTCGCATCACGACGGCGTTGGAAATAGATCTGGAGGAAATTATTGCTCAAGCGCGCAAAAACTCGCGCCGGGATGTCAGAAAAACCAGTAGCTAGTTTTAAATGCTTTTTGACAAGTGAACGGATGCCGAGAGTCATCCAACATTCAACATTAAGCCTTCGATTGGTCGCCATTCGGCAGTTGCTTGGCTGTTCGCCGGGGGGCGGCAAACCTCAGATCAATCAGCACAGTTGCGGGGCGTCGGGTTGGTCGCTAGAGTGACCCGGTGAACGTGCTGACAAAACAGGAGCAATTCGTTTTGTGCGTCATTTTGGGGCTGTTGCTCGTGGGCTGGGGCGTAAAGTCCTATCGCGCGGCACGTTCTGCACCGGCCAACCCGGAGCTATCAGTTCATCCTTGATATGCAAGAGTTAACCTTTGAAAGCAAACTGGCGCAGATTCTCGCCGTCGATACCCGGTATCACGTCGATGCCTATTTGTTTGTCAAAGACGCCCTCGAATTCACCCAAAAGCTTGTTGCGCGGCGCGATACCCGTCTGACCCGCAAGCATGTTACCGGACAGGAACTGCTGGAAGGAATCCGGCAGTACGGCCTTGAACAATACGGGCCGATGACCAAAACCGTCCTCGAAGAATGGGGCGTCACCCGTTGCGAGGATTTTGGCGAAATTGTTTTCAACATGGTGGAAGTCGGTCTATTGGGAAAAACGGAATCGGACAGCCGGGACGATTTTAAAAACGGCTATTCGTTTGACGACGCGTTCCGCAAACCGTTCCTGCCCTCCTCCGCCAGCAGTAAGCCGACTGAACCCTCATCCAATCCGGCCTAGCCGACGGAGCGCAGCTCCATCGTCGCCGCAAAAAATCCATGACTCACCCTACCACCGCTGTTTCGTCTCCTGCCACGGACATCCCGTCTGTTCCGCCGGGCGTCACCGTAACCACACTCGACAACGGCCTCACCATCATCGTGCGCGAAGATCACAGCGCACCGGTGGTTTCCGCTCAAGCATGGGCGATGACCGGCAGCATTCACGAAGATCGCTGGCTCGGCGCGGGTTTGTCGCACGTGCTGGAACACATGTTGTTCAAAGGTACCACAACGCGACCCGGGAGTCGGATTGATCAGGAAGTGCAGGAAGTTGGCGGTTACATGAACGCCTACACGAGCTTCGATCGCACCGTGTATCACATTGACGTGCCCAACACCGGCGCGACGACGGCCATCGATATCCTGTGCGACATCATGCAAAACGCGTCGTTGCCACCGGACGAACTTGCGAAAGAACTCGATGTCATTCGGCGCGAAATGGACATGGGCCAGGACGATCCCGGACGACGTTCAAGCCGACGCCTGTTTGAAGTGGCGTACACGAAAAGCCCGTATCGCTACACGATTATCGGCTATCTGGATATTTTCAATCAGCTCCAGCCGGAAGACATTCGCAATTACTATCAACAGCGTTACGCGCCCAACAACGTGTTCTACGTCGTGACCGGTGCGGTGAAAACCGCCGACGTTGTTGCGCAAATTCGCAAGGCTTATGAAAAGACTCGCGCCCGTTCACTTCCGCCGTTGGTGTTACCGACTGAACCGCGCCAGACCACAGCGCGCGAAGTCATCGAAGAAGCAAATATCGAACTCGGTCACCTGCACTTCGCGTGGCACATTCCGGATTTGCGTCATCCTGATGTGCCGATTCTCGATGTGCTCGCAGCAGTATTGGGCAGCGGTCGCAGTTCTCGAATTTATCAGGAAGTGCGCGAGAAACAGGGCCTCGTTCACTTTGCCGATGCGTGGACGTATAACCCGGGCAACCCCGGCCTCTTCGGCATCAGCGCGGTAGTGGACGCGGATAAATTCTCCGCCGCTCGCGAAGCGTTGCTTGCGGAAATCGAAAAACTGCAAACCACACTCGTGCCTGCGGCAGAAGTGCAAAAGGCCGTCAAACAATTCATCAGTGGCACACTGGCCACGCGCAAAACCATGCAAGGCCAGGCGCAAGACCTCGGCAGCAATTGGCTCGCGACGGGCGATCTGAATTTCTCGCAACGTTATCTCGCCGCGGTGCAACGCGTCACGCCGCCGGATTTACAACGTGTCGCCCGCGAATATCTCGCACCACACAACCGCACGCTTTACGCACTGTTGCCCACCGGCACTTCGCCGCGAAGTTCTGTCACCGTCGAAAGCAACAGCGATTCGCCGATCCAGAAATTCACTTTACCAAACGGGCTGACATTACTGGTCAAAGAAAGTCATCGGCTGCCGTTTGTGGAATTTCGTGCCGTGTTCAAAGGGGGCGTGCTTGCTGAAACGGCCGCAAATAACGGCATCACGCAATTGCTCGCGCGCCTGATGATCAAAGGCACAAAAACCCGCAGCGCTGAACAGATCGCCAGCGAAATCGAATCGGTCGGCGGCAGCCTCGACAGTTACGGCGGCAACAACAGTTTCGGTGTCAACGCCGAAGTGTTGAATTCCGATTTTCAGACCGGCCTCGACCTCGTCGCCGACGTTATTCTCAATCCCACCTTCCCTGCCGCGCAGTTGGAACGCGAACGCGAAGTTCAAATCGCCGGCATTCACTCGCATCGCGATGATTTGCTCAAGAGCGCGTTCAAAGCGATGCGGCGCGAATTGTTCGGAAGCGTCGGGTTCGGTCTCGATTCACTGGGAACGGAAGAATCATTGAATCAACTGACATCCGCCAGCCTCGCTGAGTTTCATCAACAACTTGCAACCCCGGATAATTGCGTGCTTGCGATTTACGGCGACGTGAACACAGCGCAAGTGCAACGCGCAGTGGAAAAGGCTTTCGACGCATGGAACAAAAGTCCGTTCCGCCTTCAAATCGCCAATTCACCCGCGCCATCGGCCAAACGCATCACTGAGTCGCGCGACAAAAAACAGGCAGTGGTCGTGGTGGGATTCCGCGGCACGACGTTGACTGCTGAGGATCGTCCGGCGATGGAATTGTTACAGGAAACGTGCAGCGATCTCGGCTCGCGATTGTTCCTGCGAATTCGCGAGAAGCTCGGGCTCGCTTACTACGTCGGCGCGCAAAATCAGTTTGGACTTACGCCGGGTTTCTTTGCGTTTTATGCCGGCACGGAACCGGACAAAGCCGCGCTCGTTGAAAAGGAAATGTTCCAGGAAGTGGAGTTACTCCGCACCGAAGGATTGACCGAAGACGAGTTGCGCCGGGCGAAAAATAAGATTATCGGCCAACGTAAAATTGCCCGCCAGGACCTCGGCGACCTCGCCGCTTCAACCGCACTCGACGAACTTTACGGCCTCGGCTTCGCGCACAGCGAAACTGAAGACGCTCGCATCGAAGCCGTAACGCTCGACGAAGTAAAAGCAGCGGCGCAACGTTATCTGCGTCCGGAAATCGGCGTGGTGGCTGTGATTAATCCGACCAACGCTACTTAACGATTTCTTTTCTGTGCCGCGCGCGGCAGCGGGACATACTTTCGCCGCGCGGCTTTTAATGAATCGCGGCACGGATTTTTCACGTCGCGAAATGTGCTGGCGCATCGAATCAGTCTGATTACGGCGCGAAGCGTTGGCGCAAGCTGACTAATTTTGTTGGACTTCACTCGACGAACGGCGTAAGACGAGGGCCATTCCAGACGAAAACCAACCCTACTCGTCCTATGAACAATCGCCTCCTGGTGAATCCGGGCACCCCACAGGCCTGGGAAATCCAACTCAAACCTGGCCCCAACCGCATCGGTCGTGGCGAAGACAATGACTTTGTCATCAATCATCCCTCCATCTCCACCCATCACGCCGAGATAACTGTTTCCGATGATGGCATTCTCTTTCGTGATCTCGGCTCAACCAACGGTTCATTTCTTGACCGCGCTCCCGTCCGAGAAGCACGCTTAAGTTCTGGCCAAAACCTTCAGTTGGGCGCAGTCGCTCTGGCGATTGAATCCGATGCACCAGCCTCCGCGCCAACCGCAGTTGCCGCCGTCGCCGAAGTCCCCGTCTTGGCCGCCGTGAGTTCCCCTGCTCCCGCTGCTAATCCTCTTCGACCCGCGGGATTGCGTCTCAACCTCCCGAAACACGAGGAAACCGAAACGCCACCTCCGATGGCTGGCGATCAGGATGGCGAGGAAGAAGAAGCGGATGCCGGTAACAACGTTTGCCGATCGCACCCCAAAAGCCCCGCCCGTTTTCTGTGCAGGCAATGCAATAAATACTTCTGCGAGCTATGCGTCACGACGCGCGGAACATCGCGCTTCTGTCGCGGCTGCGGCAAACCCCTCACCCAATTACGCGTCCAGGCTTATCGGCCGATTGCTGAACGGGGATTTTTCTCCCGGCTTCCCGGCGCCTTCATCTACCCATTCAAAGGCGTCGGCTCGCTGGTCCTGATCCTCGCCACGATTGCGTTCCTTGCGCTTGATTTCATTAGCGCAGGAATTTTCACCCTGCTGTTCTCAATGGCCGTGTATGGATTTGTTTTTCTGTTCATGCAGAACATCATTCACACGACAGTTGCCGACGAGAAAGAGCCGCTAAGCTTTCCAAGTGCTGACGGATTGTTCGGCGCTTTTTTCCAACTCGCGGGAACAATTCTCGTTTCGTTCGGCCTGCCCATTGGGCTGTTCGCCGCCAAAGCATTTGGCGAAGTGGATATTCCACCGGCGGCTATCATCGCCTCAATGATTCTCGGTTGTTTTTATTTCCCGATGGCTTTCCTCGCTGTTGCAATGAAAGACACCGTCATGGCGGCCAACCCGATGATCGTTATTCCAACCATTCTACGCATTCCGTTGGAATATCTCGTCGCGTCGATCCTGGTCGTCGGCGTGTACGGAGTCCGCCTTCTCGGCAACATGGCCTCAAGCCTGGCTGGCGACGTCGCCTTATCAACGCGCGACATGTCCACCCTCATGATTTCGTTGGGAGTGCAAGGAGTCTGGGCGTTGATCAGCGTTTATCTTCTGACCGTCAGCATGCGCATTCTCGGCCTGCTTTACATCTCCAAGAAACACAAGTTTGGCTGGTTTGCCCATTGACTTATTGCCATCATTTGCGCCTGACGGAAGCGTAACCGCCAGGTTGATCGGGCGCTTCCACGCGTGAAATGAGTCATCGTATTCTGGTCAATCCCGGAACACCGCAAAGCTGGGAATTCACTCTTCATCCCGGCCTGAACCGCGTTGGCAGCGCGGATGATAACGACCTGCGCATTGTTCATCCCACGGTTTCGCCGCACCATTGCGAAATCATCGTTTCCGATGCGGAAGTCAAAATTCGCGATCTGGATTCCGCTCACGGCACGTTCGTCGAACGCGTCGCGGTCAAGAAATTCTCTTTGCAACATCAGCACCGCCTGCAACTCGGCGCAGTCCAGATGATTTTCGAATCCCCCGGTCTGCCGGTGCTGCCCGATGCAGTAAATCTTCCGGCCGACGGCGCCCACATCATGGTGGCCAACGTAGGACCGACAATCCCACCTGTTCCACCTCGTCCCCCTGCTCCGCCGCAAACCACACCGTCTGAACCGCTCCTCACGGAAACCGATTCAGAGGACGATCAACACTCTTCAATTTCAGTCACGCGCGGAGTCATCGGTGCATTGATTGGCGGCATTCTCGGCGCCGTTGGCTGGTTTCTTCTGATCAAATGGACGCGAACCGAAGTGGGTTACGCCGCTTTGATGGTTGGTGCGCTCAGCGGCTTCGGGGCGCGACTGTTGTCGCGCGGCGGCAACCGATTGCAAGGTCTCGTCTGTTCTGCGTGTGCTTTCGGGGCGATTGTCCTCGGACAATATCTCGCCCTGAACGCCATCGTGGATCAGGAACTCACGCGAACGTTGATCAAAGAATACAAACGCGAATTACGCTGGGCGCAATCCGCCGTAGAAGCCACCAACCGCGATGACATCGTTTATTTCCTTTCTGTGCGCAACGACGTGAGCGCCGGAACGGTGAGCGAAGATGACATCAAACACTTTCGTGACGTCGAACTCCCGCGATTTCATAACCTGCTGAAAGGAACGCCGACGGAATCCGAATACGTCGCCGCAGAAAAAGCACAACGTCCCCGCCCGCAATTGTCTGACAGCATCGGAATTTTCACGCTTCTCTGGGGTCTATTTGGCATCGCCGCCGCGTGGCGAATTGGTTCGAGTAAGAACTGAAAGCGTTGGTAGCCGCCGAGGTAACGAGGCGGATATGGAAAAATCCGAATGTTCCGCCTCCTCGCGTTGACGGCTACAGGCTGAATCACCGTTTCAATCATTCACTCCAACAAAAAACCGGCGGGAGAGCCCGCCGGTTTGTGATTCATTCTGTCTCCGATTATTTGACTGGAGCGATGCTGCCCGGCAAGTCGGCTGATCGCAGTCGGAAGAAGACCGCAGGCGCATTCGGATCAAGCGTCACCGTCACCGGACTGACATCGCCGCCCGGATACGCGACCCAATTATCGCTTAAGCCGGTGCTCAGATTATTCGTCTGCACTTCGAGGAAGAAGTTGCCATCCCAACTGAACTCAAGCGCATTTCCGACCTGCGTATAGTTCAATACGTGTCCGGCAGAAACCACCGTGAGAACGCCGTTGTCCGGATTGAAGTTCCACGACAATCCCGGTCCCGGCGAGCCGACGATCTCAAAGAACTCTCCTGAACCTGCCGTGAAGATCTGGAAGTTATCACCAACCTGCAATGGGTCGCCAACATTCACCACCGTCAGCGTGCCGCCAAAAAACACGCCGCCGTTGGCAATAATCTGGTCATAGCTTCCACTGCGATCGACTTCTATCACCGTATTGCCGCCCAGCGTGAGGAAGCCATTTATTGTCAGCGCACCGACTTCACTGCCTGGCGCAATCGTACCGTCGAATTGCACATCCACCGAGCCGTTGACCGTTCCGCTACCGGCCAACGTTCCACCAGAAACGAATACCGAGCCGAAGCCCAATGAGCCATCCACCTTCAACGTGCCTTCACTGATCGTGGTTATTCCCGAATAGGTACTGTTTCCGGTGAGCGTCAGAACGCCCGGCCCTACTTTGCGCAACGCGGCGAGGCGACTCGCCGCGCCGTCTTCAATCGTTCCTTCGAATGTCGTGGATGGATTGTTTGTGCTGCTGCCGATTTCCCAGGTCAACGTGCCGCTACCACTGCCCTGACCGCGCAGGAACGTTCCCGGACCGCCGCGCAACGCACCGACGTACATCGTCCCGGCATTGCGCGCCTGGAGAGCGGCCGTGCTGCTACCCAGATCAATCGTGGCATTGGGAGCACCGAGCGTCGTGTTACCACCGCCGCTGTTGAAACGGAATGTGCCACCGCTGTTACCCAGATTGAAGGTTCCGGTGTAATTGGTCAGGTTACCGTTGAACGTCAGCACCGCACCGGAGTTAACCGTGACGTCGAGATCCGCTGCACCAGAAACCGCGCCGTTGACACGGTTGTTGGCGTTGCCCATGACCAGACTGCTCGGGCTGATCACCGCAATCGGGTTTGGAATATCCGTATCGCTGGCCAGTCCCAGGAAGAGTGTGCCGCCATCCAGCGTAACCGTGCCGGTGCCGGCCGCTCCCGGAAGATTCACCCGCAACGTACCTGCCGCAACTCGTGTTCCGCCCGAATAATCACTCGCAGCGGTTAAGATAAGACTGCCGTCACCGGTTTTGTTGAACTGCCCCGTTCCCGTCAACGAACCACTGAGCGTAATGGTCGTCCCTTCAGATTGTATCTCCAGAGTGCCGCCGTCATCATCGAGAGTGGCACTTCGATTGAAGGTAATAGATCCGCCGGAGTAACGCAGTGTACCGCCATCAAACACAAGGTTCTCTGGATTAATGGAAGCCGCACCGATACTGCTCGCGAGACCACCATTGTCCAGCGTTGTCGCTTCCAGAACACCGCCTGCCAGAATCGTCGGACCGGTGTAGGTGTTGGCTGTTTCAATTCTCACCGTACCGGTATTTGTTTTAATCAACGAACCGCTTCCGGCAATCGAACCCGAACCGGTAAACGTGTAAGGCGCGGTGCTACCGATCGTCACAGTCGCCGGGGAATTGTTGCCGATGATATTAACAACGGAATTTGCCGCGCCAGCGTCGCTGAACAGCACATTGTCACCCGGCACGAAATAATCCAGCAGACCAGTACCCGTATTGATCCAGTTGGTCAGACCGACATTATCCCAGCCGTTATTTTCACTGTTCCCCACCCAGACCACATTGCCGGGATCACGCACGAGGCCTTCAACAACAAGCGAGATAGTTTTTGTGGTCGGGTTGTTGGACAGAACGCCAATCGCGCCGCTGATATCGAAGTTCGCAAGGTCGCCATTAAATGTTCCGCCGTATTGAATCAACGTATGAACCGCACCCGGTTCTCCGCCGACGATTTCAATCGTGTTCACACCGCTGGCGTTAAGATCGCCATTGATAATCAAGAAATCGTTACCCGGCCCGGGTGTCGTGGGTAATTCAAATCGCGCCACGGCGCCGCCGTTCATCGTCAAGGAATCACTCAAGGTCAGCGTTCCAACACTCGTTCCGGGACTGATAATTCCGCCACTGTCCACTGCCACTTCACCCACAACCGTGCCGTCACCCGCCAGCGTTCGCGCCGAGCCTAACGTGAATCCAACAGCAGCCGACACATCGAAAGTCGTCCCGGCCCCCACAATAATCTGCGGACTGTTAGGCAGAGAACCGGATGCACCGACGACCAACTTACCTTGACTAATTACCGTATTACCCGAGTAGGTATTGGCGCCATCGAGCGTGAGCGTTCCCGCACCGGTTTTGTTCAATGCGCTACCGCCACTGATTACACCGGAAATCGTGATATTATGGGGCGTGCCGTCCAGGTTCGCACAGTCGAACGTCCCGCCAGCGAGAATAATCGGCTCAGTGCCAACCCAATCGGTTTGCGCTCCAAAGATACCGGACGGACTGAGAACAATCGTTTTGGTATTCAGCGAACCGACCGACGTCATCCCACCATTGCCAATGTAAATTTTCGCTGCGTTCGTGAGCCGGACAGTTCCCGTTACGTCAGTCCCATCGGGATTACCCAGAACGAATCCGTTCACCAGATTCGTTCCTCCTGTTACAGAATAAAACACGAATGCATTATTACCGGTATGGCCGCGAAGATTGACACCGGACTCGCCTTCCGACACAAACAATCCACCGGTCTGCATGAATCGTGACGCACGGCTCGCGGTGTTCTGGCGAATTACAAAGTCTCCGGTGTTGGTAACGACGCCATCAGTCTGCCATAAGGTGAGCCAGGAATTGCCGTCCGTGCCGCCCATATCAAGACTGGTCATCTGAACCTGACCTCCGTTGACGACCATACCTTCAGTGCCCAACCCCGGCGCACCAGCGCCCGCTGAGCTACGTTTGATCAGGACGTCTCCAAGGTTATTCACGCCGCCGTTGATCACGAACAAAGAGGTGAAACTGTTGTTGTTGGGATTAACGCTCGTAGCCGCGGCGGAAATTGTACCTCCGTTGTTTGTGACGAAGCCAACGTTGTTATTCGCGTTGCGTCCCAACAACAAACTGCCTTGAATCGAAACGCTTCCTCCAGCAGCAACCGTCATCGCCGCTCCATTGCTCAGAGACAATCCACCGTTCGGCAACGTTACCACGCCGCCGTTGTTGACCCACAACCGCGCCGTTGTTCCAATCAAGCCGATGACACCATCGCCCGTACCGTCCACGGTGAAACCGCCAGCGTTGATGTTCAATTCGCCGCTGCTGGACAAAGTCGCAAAGCTGCTGGCCGCCATCGGGGCATTGTAATCTACAAAGCTGCCAATCGTGACGATGGCGTTCGTGCCTTCAGCAGGCACGCCGATGTCCCAGTTCAAATCATCGTTCCAGTCAGTTGTTCCAGCTCCGCCAATCCAGGTGGCATCTTGCGCTTGTGAAGCACTGCCAGCCACTACAAGAGCAGCCGCCAGGCCCAGTTTTATCAGGTGTTGGTTAGAAACGGTTATTTTCATGGTGTTGGTTGTTCGATGCAAAGCCGCCCCCAAAGCATGAGGAGGCAAAACTTTTATCCGGTGACGCGCACTATCTTAACGGCAATGGCATTAAGTTCCTGTCCCCATAACTGGTCATGCGCAGAATACGACACAGGCGCTGAGGCACTCAGGGAATTGCGGGACATCATCCGCCGACACGACGCAGTTGTCACCCATCCACAGTGTGGAAATCCGGCAGAAAGGAGTGAATTTTTTGCAAGCCTTGAATCCTATTCAGAAGCGCCACCACCGTCTCTTGCCCGATAAAAATCCTCGCTTCACCGATTTTCGGGGAGCATTTTGCGCAATCGTTCCGTCTGATCGAGGGTGTGACAAAGAAACTTGAAACTATGAAAAGAAAATTTTCGCTCGTTACCGGCCTGCTGGTCGCTAGCCTCGCGGGAAGCTCTATTGCTCAACCCGGACTCACCATCTACAACCAGAACTTCGCAGTCGTGCGCGACACCGTGCCGCTCGATCTTAAAGCCGGCGTGAACGAAGTCCGTTTCAGCGGTGCGACGGCAAATCTTGAACCGGATTCCGTCATTCTTCGCGACCCCACCGGAGGACGCACGTTGCAAATTCTGGAACAGAACTATCGCAACGATCCCGTCACTCAGGAACTGCTGCTCTCGCTCAACGAAGGCAAGACGATCGAGTTCGTGAACGAACGGTTGAAGGACAACACGACCGTTCGTGAAATGATTTCCGGCAAAATTATTCGCAGCGGCTACGTTCCTGGCGGCGGCATGGAACAACCGATTATCGAAGTGGATGGCAAATTAATGTTCAGCCTGCCGGGTCAACCGCTTTTTCCGAGTCTCGGCGACAACACAATTCTCAAGCCAACGCTCAATTGGCTTCTGCGCAGTGACAGCACGGGAAAATTTGACGCCGAGGTCAGCTACGTTACCGGCGGCTTCTCCTGGGAAGCGGATTACAACCTCGTCGCACCCGAAACCGGCGACACCGTGGATCTCATCGGCTGGATTACGATGAACAATCAAAGCGGCAAAACTTTTACTGATGCGAAGATCAAATTACTCGCCGGCGACGTGAACAAGATTCAATCCAAAAGCAAACCGGAATCACTCATGTACACGCGAATGGCGACGCTGGCCGCCGATGCCATGGCACCAGCAGTTACTGAAAAAGATTTTGATGAATTCCATCTCTACACGCTGAGTCGTGCCACGACCTTGCACGACCGCGAGACGAAGCAGGTTGAATTCGTTCGCGCCGAAAAAGTGAAAGCACCCGCCATCTACGTTTATGATGGCGCTCTTCCCGGCTACCGGTTTTACGGCGGATTGAACATGGATCAGGGATACGGTTCGGAATCGAACAAAAAAGTCTGGGTGTTCCGCGAGTTTGTGAATTCAAAGACCAATCAACTCGGCGTCGCCCTGCCCAAAGGCAAACTGCGTTTTTATCGCCGTAACGACGACGGCCAATTGGAATTCACCGGCGAAAACGAAATTGATCACACACCGCGCGAAGAAACCATTCGCGTCCGCACGGGCAATTCCTTCGACCTCGTCGGCGAGCGCAAGCAGACCGATTTCAAAACGGATCGCTCCGACAAATGGACTACCGAAACGTTTGAAATCAAATTGCGCAACCGCAAAAAAGAGCCGGTCGAAATCCGCGTCGTGGAACATCTCTATCGCTGGAACAACTGGCGGATTACCAGTTCATCGCAGGAGTTCAAGAAAACCGATGCACAGACGATTGAGTTTCGCGTGCCGGTGAAACCGGACGAAGAAAAGACCGTGACTTACACCGTGCGTTACACGTGGTGACCAGACGCGCGACGATTGAATGCCACGGCGTCGGCGTATCGGACGCCGTGGCCGCCAAAAATATCAAGCGCAGAACCGATCGTCAGTCCCACCCTGCCCTTTCCGAGTTCACTGACGCGTTCCAGGTCTTGCAACGAACTTGCCCCTCCGGCGTACGTCACTGGTATCGTCGCCCACTCACCCAACTTCGCCACAAGTTCGTCATCAATACCGCGACACAACCCTTCCACGTCCACGGCATGAACCAAAAATTCCGCACAGGATTCAGCGAACGTCTTCAATGTGTTCGCTGAAAGTGTAACGTCGGTAAATTTCTGCCAGCGATCTGTTACCACAAAATATTCGCCGTCACGTTTTCGACAGCTCAGGTCCAGCACGAGCCGCTCTTTGCCGACAATTTTCACGAGTTCCGTCAGACGTCCCCAATCCACTTTTCCATCGCGAAATACCCAACTCGTCACGATGACATGCGACGCTCCAGCATCGAGCCAATCGCGCGCATTCGCAGCATTGACGCCACCACCGATTTGCAAGCCCCCGGGATAGGCCGCCAGCGCCGATCGCGCTTCTGATTCGTTACCCGGGCCGAGCATGATGACGTGACCGCCGGTCAGCCCATCATTTTTGTAAAGTTCTGCGAACCACGCCGCCGGTCGTTCCGAGACAAAATTCGTCCGCACGGCAGCGGCATCATCGCTCAGCGTGCCGCCGACGATTTGCACCACTTTGCCGTTTCGCAGATCAATGCACGGACGAAACATGGTCGCAAACTAGAGTTCCGCCGCCGCCGTTCCAAGTTTCAAATCAAACTGAGGCCGGTTTTCTTCTGGACTTGCGGCAAATCCTTTTAAAAGCTTCGGCAGTGCGAGCTTGTGTCATCTACAATCCGTACGCAAAGGGTCAGAAAGCCGAACGCTTTCGGGAACTGCTCAGCACGATTGCTTCCGAAGCCACTCTGAAACAAACCACCGGCCCGCGCGACGCCCGCCGCCTCGCAACTCAAGCGGTAACGGACGGCTGCGAAACCATCATTGCCGCTGGCGGCGACGGAACGTTGAACGAGGTGTTGAACGGCATCGCCGACGCCCCGGATGGTTTTGCCAAAGCCCGCCTCGGCGTTTTGCCACTGGGAACGGTGAATGTCTTTGCGCGTGAATTGGGAATTCCCCATTCACCTCAAGCTGCGTGGAAAGTCCTGCGCGACGCAAAAGAACAGACGATCGACGTTGGCGTTATTGAAAACGGCGAAGGTTCAGAACGGCAGCGAATTTATTTCGCGCAACTTGCTGGCGCCGGTCTCGATGCGCGCGCCATTGAACTGGTGGACTGGTCGGTGAAAAAACAAGTCGGCTCGCTCGCCTACATCTGGGCCGGACTCAAGGCGATGAACGGCAAGCAAACCAACTTCCTCGTTTCAGACGGCGTCCGCTCCGTCCGAGGCCAACTGGCGTTGGTAGGCAATGGCCGATTGTACGGCGGACGTTACCGCGTTTTTCCCAAAGCCAAATTTAACGACGGCAAACTGGACGTCTGCATTTTCACTAAAGTGGATTGGCCGACCTTGTTTCGCTGCGGCATCTCGCTCGTGCTGCTGGGCAAAGTACCCGAGAAGTGTGTGGTTCGGATGCAATCGAATTCCTTCACGTTTATCGGCAAAGACGACACGCGCTTCGAAGTGGATGGCGAACTGGGCGGAAAACTTCCCGCGCGCTTCAGCGTGCAGCCCAATGCCTTGCGCGTGTTAACGCGCTGAAACTCGACCACAGCTCCATCGCCCGGAGATTCCCCGGGGCATAATTCGCATTAATACCGGGGAAAGATTCGTCACCCATACGGGATTGTTCGGATCATGTTCCGAGCGTATCTGTGAAGCGTAACTGTGAAACTCGATAAGCCAGATTTCACTATGAGTCCTGCAAACCTAGACAGCCATACCAGTTTTCTGCGGCGCCTTTTCGGCAAAACCGATACGCCGAAATCAGCGCCCGCCCCGACAGCGCCAGAAAAGAAACCCGCTCGAAATAAAAAGGTGTTGGTCGTGGACGACGACCCGCTGTTTCTCAAACTCGCCAGCACTCAGTTGGAATCCGACGGTTACGAGGTCGTCACCGCTCAGGATGGCAGCGAAGCCATCGAAGTCGCCCGCAAACAGAGACCCCATGTTGTTCTGCTCGATGTAAATCTACCGGCGGACTTCACGGGGGTTGATTGGGACGGATTTCGCCTTCTCACGTGGATGCGTCGGTTCGAAGCTTTGAAGACGATTCCCATCGTCATGATGACCAGTTCCAACCCGGCGCAATACACGCGCGAAGCGATTCGCTCCGGCGCAACGGCTTTCTTCCATAAACGACTCGACGGCTCGCATCTGTTGACGCTAGTACACCAGGCCCTCACGCGCCGCGGCCTCGCCACGGCTGTCGCCGCTCCGACCGGAAGCTTTCAGACCTAAGAAATTAAAACTCTAAACGAAAAACGGCTTCGCGGCGCTCGCCACGAAGCCGTTTAATTTTTCTCGCCGGTTCAGCGCTGAATCCGCGCGGAGCCGCCCTTGGCGAAAGCCTTCACCTGCTCCACCGTCGCCATCGTCGTATCACCGGGGAACGTCGTCAGCAATGCGCCATGCGACCAACCGAGATTCACGGCTTCCTGTTCGCTCGCGCCCGAGAGTAAACCGTAAAAGAATCCCGCCGCGTATCCGTCGCCACCGCCCACGCGATCCACGACGTCCAATTCACACGTCGGCGATTGGTAAGTCTTTCCGCTCACCCACGCGACCGCCGCCCACGAATGGCGATTGGTCGAATGAACTTCGCGCAACGTCGTAGCGACGGCTTTGACGTTCGGGAACTTCTTCACGGCTTTTTCAATCACGGCGTAAAAAGCGGAAGGATCAAGTTTTGATTTCGCTTCCACGTCCTGGCCTTCGATGCCGAGACCTTTTTGCAAATCTTCTTCGTTGCCGACCAACACATCCACGTGTTCGACAATCCGCGCGAGCACATCCACCGCTTTCGCCTGCCCGCCCCAGATGTCCCACAGCTTCTGGCGATAATTCAGGTCGAACGACGTTACTGCGCCAGCCGCTTTCGCCGCTTTCATCGCCTCGATGATCAACTCACCGGTGGTTTCTGAAAGCGCGGCAAAAATTCCTCCCGAGTGAAACCAGCGCACGCCGGCGTCGAAAATTTCTTTCCAGTTGAAGTCACCCGGCTTGAGCTGCGCGGCGGCTTCGTTGCTGCGATTGTAAAATACCACCGGCGCGCGCACGCCTTGACCGCGATCCGAATAAACCGCCGCCATGTTCGGTCCGCGCACACCGTCGTGTTTGAATTTCTTGTAAAAGGGCTTTACCCCCATCGCGCGGACGCGCTCCGCAATCAAATCGCCAATCGGATAATCCACCATCGCCGTCGCGACGCCGGTGTTGAGCCGGAAACAATCGGCGAGATTGGCGGCGACGTTGAATTCACCGCCGCTGACGTGAATGTCGCAATGCGTTGCTTTACGAAACGGGATAATGCCCGGGTCCAGTCGATGCACCAGTGCGCCGAGCGACAAAAAGTCCAGCGCGCCGGTCTGAGGAATGTTCAATGCAGAGGTCATGTTCAATAGGATGAGTCAGTTAAGAAAAACCGGCGAACCAGATCCAGTCCGACGGTTTGGAAAAACGCAATCAGTTCTGCTCAATCTTGGCAGGTTCAAGTTTTGGTACGAGCAGATGAATGACCAGCAAGGCAAACAAATAAGCGCCGCCAGCCATGATAAAAATCGGCACGTAACTCTTTGTCGCCTGCAAAATCGCGCCCACGAGCATGGCGATAAACATACCACCAACCGCACCGGCTGTTCCCCCGATGCCGACGACCGAGCCGACAGCTTTGCGCGGGAACATGTCAGAGGTGAGCGTGAACAAATTCGCCGACCACCCTTGGTGCGCCGAAGCAGCAATGCTGATCAGAATCACCGAAACCCAGAGATTGGAAACTTTCGCCGCCAGAACAATCGGCACCACAGCGAGCGCACAGATTAACATCGCAAACTTACGTGCCTTGTTTGCACTCCAACCTTTCTTGATCCAGTGCGATGATAACCAACCGCCTCCGATGCTGCCGACATCCGCAATGAGATAAATTGCCAGCAGCGGCGGCCCCATCTTTGCCACCGTCACCTCGACTCCGTGAGTCTTATTCAGAAAATCAGGCAACCAGAACAGATACAGCCACCAGATCGGATCGGTGAGAAATTTACCGAGCGCAAAAGCCCACGTCTGCCGATGCGTCAACAGCTTGAGCCACGAAACTCGCGCTGGCGGGTCCATCGGATCACTTCGAATATAAGTCAATTCCGCCGGGCGCAGCCGCGGATGTTCTTCCGGCGTCCGATAGACCACCAACCACCACGCAACCCAGATAAAGCCTACCAGGCCAGTGCCAATAAACGCCCATTGCCAGCCCCAATGCCCCAGAATCCACGGCACGACCAACGGCGCGACCAACGCGCCAACGTTGGTACCCGAATTAAAAATTCCCGTTGCCAACGCGCGCTCTTTCTTCGGAAACCATTCGGCAACGGTTTTGATCGAAGCGGGAAACGCTCCCGCTTCACCGATTCCAAGTGCAAACCGCGCCAAGGCCAGTCCGGCCGCACCGCCTACCAATGTCACCAGCGCGAATCCTGCATCCTTGTCGAGATTCAGGACCGGAATTGAAAAATCTTTCACGTAATGCGCGAGACCATGCCCCATCGCAGCCAGACTCCAGACGCTGACAGAAATGGCAAAACCGTAACGGACCCCCACTTTGTCCATAAACCGACCGGCAAATAAAAATCCGATCGCATACGCCATCTGAAAACAGAAAACAATCGATGAATAAATCCGCTCATCCGACCAACCGAATTCCGCCACCAAAGTTGGTTTCAGAATTCCGATGACCTGTCGATCGACGTAATTGATGATCGCCGCAAACAATAGCAGCGCGCAGATCATCCACCGATAATTTCCAATACGTTGTTTTAGGCCTCCACTTACAGACTCGTCTTGTGACATATAAAAAATCTTAGACCGAACGCGGACTTGTCCCGCAATCGACGCAATGGGTCAACGTTTAATTCATCAGGAAGATCGGCTTGATGTGCCGCTCGAATAAGTTGTGCGTGACATTACGCGCCACGACGCTCTGATTGGCGCGCACGAGATCCAGATAACGCGCCCCCTTCTTGGCGGCGATTTTGAATCCCACATGCAGCAACTGACGCAGATGCGGATTAAACTCCTTGCAACTCTGATCGTGACGCAGCGCGTTGACGTATTGCTCGGACGTCCAGTTCGAAACCGCTGTCGCACTCGGCAATTTCGCACGATCAATATCAATCACCGTCGCGTATGGAGCGCACAATTCGTCAATGTGCTCCAATGCCGCCGCATAAATCTCCTTCGCCAAAATCAATCCCTCGCCTCCGGCTTCCGCCAGCCCGATAACCTCTTCCAGCCAGGTCGTGCCCGCGGTCTTGAGATGCAATCCGGCGTCGTGCTTTTTCACAGCGCGCCGAATCGCGGGATAAATCGAAAACTTATCGCTGCCGGAATGAACACTCAGTTTCAGATTTGCCGGCAGGCCGTATTTCTGAATCGCGAACTTGATAACGCACAGGTCGTCGTTGAATTCCTTTTCGAATTGCGCCACGTCGCCGACGTAATCCACGCCTTTATTGAAGCGACCGGTGAATTTCGGCGCGATGGTCTGGACAGGAATTTCTTCGTCAGCGATCGCCGCCAGAATGATAAGCAGTTCAATCGGCGTTTGTGGCGAATCGGTTTCATCCATCGAAATCTCCGCAATGAACCTGCCTTTCCCTTTGTTGCGTTCGATGTGACGGAAAATCGCGCCCGCTTCCTGCACCGCGAATAAAAACTTGTTCGCTACGCGTTCAACCTCCGTGCGCGTCGTCGTTGCTCCGCCCGCCACACCGGGAATCTCCACGCTCCCGATTAATTCCGGATGTTTATCTACGAACGCCTTTACATCCTCGGCTGAAGCCGGTTTACCAATCGAATCTGCAACATCAATGGTGAAGAAATCCGATGCACTAAGAAAACGATCCACCGTTTCCAGGCGGATGTGGTCCGCATCCACGTGCCATTCGGAATTCCAATTTAAATTTTTTATCGCAGCTTCAGCCGCCGCGCGAACGGAAGACGGTTCGGAACCGATAATCATGTGTTCGCGATTGGACTTGTTCCAAACCGGCACGACTGGTGCGCCTTGTTCTGCGGCCATAAGGCACGCGCGGAGTTGGGCTTCCGCCTGTTGCCCAAATCGATCGCCCATGCCCAACGAATACCTCCCGATGTTCAGATTTTCGCTCATTGAGTTCCCGATGCTAGATTAACGTCCACCCAAAACACCGTTCTTTTCGTCGTCACAATTCTGCACAAAGTTTTGAAAATTCGGCATCAATGGAACTGCGAAAGGAACGTGCAAAATAATCATCTCAATCTGCAAAAAGTCCAGATTCAACCATACCGGCGAGAGATTAGACTGAGATTGACTGCTTCCCTGTTCCTGTCGCAGACGTAGCGAACAAAGTTGGCTTTGCGCATCAACGGCTGATACAAGGAGGGGGACACGAGCAGACTCGAATATGAAATTTATCCACGACGATTTTCTTCTGCAAACCGCCACGGCGCGCCGCCTTTATCATCAATTCGCCGAAGCCGAACCGATTCTTGATTATCACAATCACCTTCCGCCGCGCGACATCGCCGAGAACCGTCAGTTCCGCAATTTGTTCGAAATCTGGCTTGAGGGCGATCACTACAAATGGCGCGCGATGCGTTCCAATGGCGTCGCGGAACGTTTCTGCACCGGCGATGCCGAGCCCTTCGCTAAATTTCAAGCGTGGGCCGCAACGGTGCCGCACACATTGCGCAATCCGCTCTATCACTGGACGCATCTCGAATTGAAACGCTATTTCAACATTGATGAGTTGCTCGATGAATCCACCGCCGCGCGCGTTTGGAATCAGGCGAATGAACTGCTCGCGACACCGGAATTTTCCACCCAGGGCATTCTGAAAAAATTCCGCGTCACCGCGCTCTGCACCACCGACGACCCCACGGACGACCTGCGTTATCACGAAGCATTAGCAACCGGAAGTAGCGCGACAAAAGTCTATCCGGCTTTTCGGCCGGACAAAGCGACGACGGTTCATCAACCCGAAGGTTTCAACGCCTGGGTGGATAAACTCGAAATCGTCAGCAACGTGGAAATTAACACGCTGGAACAGTTTCTCGATGCCCTGCGAGCGCGCCATCAATTCTTCCACGATCACGGCTGTCGCTTGTCTGATCACGGCATGAATCAATGTTCCGCGCAATTCTGCTCGGATAAAGTTGCAGCCGGCGTTTTTGATAAAGCGCGAAAAGGTCAGGCGGCTTCGCCCGAAGAACACGCGCAGTTCACCGCTTACCTCATGGTCTTTTTCGGTCAACTCGACGCCGCGAAGGGTTGGGTCAAACAATTGCATCTCGGCGCGCTGCGCAATAACAACACGCGCCTGCTCAACCAACTCGGCCCGGACACCGGCTTTGATTCCATCGGCGATTTTTCGCAGGCCGAAGCTCTGTCCGCTTATCTGAATCGTCTCGACCAGGAAAACGCGCTTCCGCGAACCATCATTTACAACCTGAACCCGGCGGACAATTACGTCTTCGCCACCATGCTTGGTAATTTTCAGGACGGCACCATCCCGGGCAAAATGCAACTCGGCTCCGGCTGGTGGTTTCTCGATCAGAAAGAAGGTATGGAATGGCAGATTAACGCGCTGTCGAATCTCGGCCTGCTTTCACGCTTCGTCGGCATGGTCACCGACTCGCGTTCGTTCATGAGCTTCTGTCGCCATGAATATTTCCGGCGCGTGCTTTGCAATCTGATTGGGCGCGACGTTGAGAACGGCGAATTACCGAACGACGATGGTCTGCTCGGCACGATGATCAGCAACATCTGCTATTCCAACGCGCGGCAATATTTGAATCTCCCCGACCTCCAAACCGCGAAAAAAACCGATCAGAAAACTGCCACAAAATAAGGGCTGCCTTTAAAGCGATATCGCCCTGCGCACCAGCGCAGGGCGGATACTTAATGCACAAAGCCTAAGCGAAACTGCTTCGGCGACATTCCGGTAGCCTGTTTGAACGCCACGCAAAAGCTGTTCGCGCTTTGATAACCGCACATGCTGGCGACGACTTCCACCTTGTGATCCGTCTCAGTCAGCAAACGTTTGGCGCGCTCGATGCGAATTCGCTGCAATTCCTGCCCCGGCGTCCGCCCCACCGCATCCAAAAACGCCTTGTGCAATCCGCGTCGCGACATCGCCGCCACGCCAACGAGGTCTTTCACACTGATCGGCTCATGCGCATGTTCCCAGATGAACCGCAAACTGTTCGCCACGCCTTTATGATTCACCGCCAGCAAATCGCTGCTCTTACGCGTCACAATGCCGGAAGCCGGAATGCGAATCGGCTCCTTCGGCGGCTTGCGACCGTGCATCAGTCCATCCAGCAATTCCGCTCCCCGATAACCGAGCGTTTCAAGATTAGTGTCCACACTCGATAGCGGCGTTTGAAGCGAATCCGGCGCGAGGAGATAATTCTCTGCACCAACAATTGCCACTTGTTCCGGCACCGCTAACCTGGCTTCGGCACACGAATCCAACACATCAAGCGCCTGTTCGTCGTTCGCCGCAAAAACCGCGAGCGGTTTGGGAAGTTTCTTCAATTGCTCCCTCAGCCATTGCCGCTTGCGATGCCATTGCTCGCGACCCACGCGATATTCCGGAGCGCGATACCATGGCAACCACGTGCATTCATGTCCGGCGCGTTTCAGCGCGTCCACGAATCCTTGCCCGCGCTCCACATACGACCAGTTATCAGCGTCGCTGTAATAGGCAAAATTGGTGAAACCGCGGGAAAGAAAATGTTCTGCGACCAGTCCCGCCGCGTGAAAATGATCTTCCAACACGCGTGGGAATTTCAGATGTGGGCGGCGAAAACTGAAATCCACCGTCGGCTTGTTGGCGTGTTTGACAAACTCCGCCAGATCGTCGCCTTCGCCGAGCCAGGCGAGAATCCCGTGACCGTCCCAGCCCCACGGAATGACCTTCTCGCGCGCCAGGTTGGCCGAGAGATGCCAGCCGTGTTCCTGCGCATATTTTTCAATTCCGCGATGCAGCCGGTAATCATACCAGCCTAAGGCGATAAGAACGCGTTTCTGTTTCGTGGCCATTGCTCTTGCACTGTTTTAGGAACTCCGCGCCATTTACGCGAGTTTAATCAACCGTCTTTTGTAGGGTTTTGACCGCCTTTTTGGAATTGCGTCTCAGGGTGCATATTTTTCACTTGCAATTGCAACCTCTGCAATTGTCGCGCCGCGACAACCAGTGGTAGTTTTACGACAAGCCCAATTGCTAATCATGACGCAAAACAATTCGAATTGTCTTGTACCTATCCTCCGACGTCGTGTTTCGCGATATGTAAGAAGCAGTCGGAACGGATTTACACTGATCGAGTTGCTGGTGGTCATCGCCATCATCGCCATTTTAGCCGCAATGCTTTTGCCTGCTCTCGGCAAAGCCAAGGAGCGGGCATTACGGGTTAATTGTGTCAGCAACCTCAAACAGGTCGGGATTGGCATTATGATTTATGTCGGGGACAGTGACGACCGATTTCCGACGATCCGCTTCCGCGATGCTAATCCTACGCAATATACTTATGAAGCGGCTCGATTAGATAACACTCCTCATTTAATCCACAATCTGGGCCTGTTGTGGCAAACAAAAGTCATCGCAAATCCACAATTGTTCTATTGTCCCAGCGCGAGGAAAACCGGGGCTTCCGCTTCTTGGACTTATGAGCATTTCACTCAAACTGGCGAGTGGCCTTATGGTGGCGCTGGAGACACTACGGTCCGAACCGGTTTCCATTATTTTCCGCAATCCAAGAAGCAGCAAAGTGTCGGAATCGGAGTGACGCTGCCTGAGGTATTACCTCCGGGTAACAATTCTTACCTGCCGCCCATGAAGTCCAGCAATGTGGATGTGGCAAAAAGCATGACAACAGATTTGATTCACAATTTGAGCAGCCCCCAAGCAGCACCGCACCGGGATAATAATGTCGCAGGAATCAATGCAATGTTCGGCGACGGCCATGTCACGTGGCAAGGTGCCCGCCAAAACCCGGAACCTTTTAGCCTCGCCGGATTCCCTGGACCGGGAAATCTGGCTGCGGATAACGGTATCGTTTTCCGCAAAGTTATGAACCTCTGGAAACCCTGATCCAGTTCCCCCTAAACACTCAGCAAACCAACATTACCAACCACTATGAGAAGCACTCCGTATCGAAAGTTACTCGGGATGGTCGGATTAGTCCTGACCGGCGGATTAATGAGCGCGTCAGCCCAACTCGCGCTCCCGATTCACGAACCATTTCCATTGAGCTACACCAACAACGAAAGTGGAGCCTCGATGGAGACGACTTATTTTCCTCAGGGTGGCCCCGACTATCCGTCCGTCCGCCTCGGCACTGGCAACTCGCTTAACAACTGGTCCGTGGGCGGCGGCCAGGGCAATGGCAGCCCCTTGATTCTTGGACCTGCTGGTCTTTCGTATCCAGGCCTGGGCGATCCCGCCGCTCCGGCTTCGGCTGGTGTGTATTTCCGGACCAATAATACGACTGGTGGACGCAGCCGCGGTATGGTTTTTCAAGCGCAGACATCGGGTAGCGTTTACGCTTCATTCCTGTTGAATGTAGAAACGCCGCCCGAACTGGATCGCCGCTTGATCGTTATTTTAACCGACGGCGGTACTCCTCAACCGACCGGCGGCCCCTTGGGCGTGTGGATTGAAACCGACGGTCGCATTTCTGTCAGTAAAAGCGTCAATTCGCCCAACACCCCGGCCGTCCAACCGGCGCCAGTGGCAACATCCGCCGATCCACTGTCCGCTGGCACCCATCTGATTGTAGTCCGCTACAAATTCGATGAGGCTGGCGATGACGAAGTAGCCCTGTGGATTGATCCGGCCCAAAACGAACTGGGAGTCAGTGAAGATAATGTTCCGACTCCGCCGTTGTCGGGAACCACTGGTGCAGACACCGCCAGCATCGCGGCATTCTATGAATTCCATCCCTCAACTGAAATTCCGGCCAGCTTCATCCTGGACGAAATCCGCGTTGGTTTGAGCTGGGCGGATGTCACTCCGGCAGGTGCAGTCTGCAATAATGCCTTTATCTCGACCGAACCAACCGATGATACAGTGGTTGAAGGTCTGGCGGCATCGTTTACCACAGTAGCGGGAGGCACAACCCCAATCTACCAATGGCAGGTGAGCACTGACGGCGGCACGGTTTGGAACAACGTTACCGGTGGAGTTGGCGCCAACGGTCCAACGTATCTTACTCCCCCCACTTCGCTCGCGAACAATGGCGACATGTATCGCTGCATCGCCACGGTAGCATGTGACAATTCGTTCGCCACATCGGCGGTTGTTACGGTTACGGTGACTCCGGCTATTGCGTCAACAAGCGGGGTTTACCTGGATGACAATTTTACGGATGGCACTTACAACGTCCCGCCATTTGCCGTGGATAATTCTATCTGGGTTCAGAGCACCTCCGGAACTCTGGATGCCTCCTCAGGAACTCATTTGCTCGCTACTTCCCCATCCGGTTCAGTCACTTGGTTGTGTTACTTCACTGATTACGTCGAAGGTACTCCGCCAATTCACCTGAGCGTCGGCAAACAGTTGAAGGTCACGGTTGATTTCAAAGGGAACAACATAGTCGCCAGCGCCGGTAATTTCCGGATGGGCTTGTTTGATTTCGCAGACGGCGGCACACGCCCGTTGCTTGACGGCTCGGGCGTTGCCAATAGCGGCGTAAATGTCCGCGGCTATATGACCGCCCTCAACTACGGCACGACATTCTCAGCAAACCCGTTCTCGCTCTATGTTCGAAATAATCTCGTTGCCGATTTAATGGGCACAACGGGTAATTATATCGGCCTCGGTGGTGGCCCGACCGGTTACAGCGGTGACACGGCGTTCCAGGAAGGAGTCGTCTATCGCGCTGAATTCTCCGTGACCCGAACGGCAGTGGACAGCGTTACTTATGCAACCACCGTCACTGGCGGCGGGACAAACTGGACTCACAGCCGCATGGATAATACCTACGCTTATCCTCGGTTTGACACGTTGGCAATCCGCTCCGCAGGCGCTGATCTCGCTGCGGGCAGTTTTGAAATCTCCCGTGTTTTAGTGGAAGTTGTGGATGTCGATGTCGCTCCGACACCGATTCCTCTGAACATCACCAGATCGGGCAATGACATTACCCTGACGTGGTCGGATTCTTCCTTCACCCTTCAGGCAGCACCGAGCATCTCCGGAACATTCACCAATGTGCCCGGCGCAACGAGCCCGCACACAATTCCAGCCACCGAGGCAGGTCAATATTTCCGCCTTATCTGGCCGTAATCAAAAATCCACTTCCACAACAGCCGGGAAGCAATTCCCGGCTGTTTCTGTTTTCCAGCAACCGCTTCAGATTATCCATTGAATCTAGCGACTGAATTCACACTTTAGAGTTGAAACCGTTGAAGGTTCAGCGGAACAATCCCGCCCGTTATGCCCGGCGGGAAACTCATCGTTATTACCGGAGCCACGCGCGGATTAGGCCGCGCGATGGTCAACGAATTTATTAAACTCGGCCATACCGTGCTCGGGTGCGGTCGCTCCGGAAAGGAAATTGATCGCCTGCGCAAAGCGCATGGCGCACCGAATGATTTTTATCCCGTGGACGTCGCTTCGGATACCGCCGTCAAATCCTGGGCCAGTCTCGTGCTGACGACCCATGGCGTGCCGGACCTCATCATCAACAACGCCGGTGTCATCAACGCCAACGCGCGGTTGTGGGAAATCGAAGCGCGCGAATTCGATGAAGTGATGAACACCAATCTGCGCGGCACAGCGAATGTGATTCGCCATTTCGTTCCGCCGATGGTGCAACGCAAAACGGGCGTCATTGTGAATTTCAGTTCTGGCTGGGGACGCTCCACCGACGCCGAAGTCGCACCCTACTGTGCGACCAAATGGGCGATTGAAGGTTTAACTCAGGCTTTCGCACAGGAGTTACCCAACGGCATGGCGGCAGTAGCGTTGAATCCCGGCATCATCAACACCGACATGCTGCGCAGTTGTTTCGGCGGTTCGGCATCCAGTTATCCGTCCCCGGAAAAATGGGCGGCGAACGCGGTCCCGTTTATTCTTGGCATCAAATCAGCCGATAACGGGCGGCCACTCACTATTCCCGGCTACGATAGTTAAGGCCCGTGCCGGACCACAGTAATTCGCGATGAACCGTCCTTCGGTTTGACATCGGTTATCGGGTCACCAAAACTCTCCGCATGAAACGCCCTGTTTTCATCGTTCTGGTTGCATTAGTTCTGGCGGGGAGTTCCGTCGCGAAGGAATACGAATTTCTGCCGTCGGATTTTACGGCGCTGGTCGAGCTTTTGCCGCCGCCGCCCGCACCGGATTCGCCAACTGGACGCGCGGACCTTTTCACCGTTCTGCAAGTTCAGGCCGATCGTACTTCTGAACAGGCGAAACGCGCTAAGCGCGTCGCAACTCAATCTGTCACCTCGTTTGCGCAACCTGTATTCGGGGAGTGGTTTCAGGCCGAGAAATTCCCGAAAACCGTCGCCCTCTTTGAGCGCATTAATAAGGAAAGTCAGTTGATTGTGGACGACCAGGTGAAAAAGAAATGGAATCGCACCCGCCCCTACAATTTCAGCGACAAAGTCAAACCCATCGTCGGCAAGCCCAATAACACGTCCTATCCCAGCGGTCATGCCGCAGCGGCAGCACTGTGGGGAACAATTCTTTCCGCAGCTTTTCCGGAAAAAGCAGATGAATTCCAGGCACAAATCCGCGAAGCAATGTGGTGTCGTATCATCGCAGGGGTTCATTATCCCAGCGATACAACGGCCGGTGAAATGTTGGGCCGCGCCATCGCCGAAGCGATGTTGAAATCTCCCAACATGCAAGCCGCCCTCAAGGTCATGCGCGAAGAAATTACGCCTTATCTCAACGCGGAAAAGCAGCCGGAAGCAACTGTCCCGGCGCAGCGATAAAACGCGGTTTGGCTATTACGACTGAAATGACGGGCAGTCAAATCGCTACACCTACCTTAAACGGGTAATTCTTTACGCTTTGAACTTGGTTTCTGCCTGCGTATAACCCCCGCGTGTCCGCGCCGTTTTCAACGCCGCTCAATGCCAGCACGCGCTACTGCGCGGTGTTCGGGCATCCGATCAAACATTCCGCGTCGCCCGCGATGCAAAATGCGGGTATTGCCGCGTTGGGATTGAATTGGCGCTATCTGGCATTCGACGTTGCGCCTGATCATCTGCATGCCGCCATCGAAGGCGCAAAGCGCATGGGCTTTGTCGGTTTGAACCTTACCGTCCCGCATAAACTTCTCGCCGTGGAAATGGTGGATGCCCTGGATGAAACCGCGAAAACCTGGGGCGCAGTTAACACCATCCGGTTCGAAGAAAGCGCCGATGGACAAATCATCGCCCGAGGATTCAATACCGACGCCGACGCCATCGTGCGGTCGTTGCGCGAAGATTTGGGGATGGAATTACGCGGCGCGAAAGTGCTTTTGCTGGGTGCTGGCGGAGCGGGGCGAACGGCGGCACTACGTTTGGCCACAGAAAATCTTTCCGAACTTTATCTCGTAAATCGCACGACCGCCAAAGCCGCTGCCGTCGCGGAGGAAATTAAATCTCGTCGATCCAATCTGCGCATTCAGGTTGGTTATCCGACGGGCGAAATTGATCTCGTGCTTAACGCCACGTCGCTGGGTTTGAAACCTGAAGACGCCCTGCCCTTCGATGCACAGCAATTTGCTCTCAAGCAAGCGCGCGCAGCTTACGATATGATTTATCGGCCCGCAGAAACACGGTTTTTGCGCGCGGCAAAAGCGGCCGGTTGCCGCACCGCAAACGGCCTCGGTATGTTGTTGTATCAAGGCGCAAAGGCGCTGGAAATCTGGTCCGGTCAAACTGCACCGGTGGCGGTAATGCGCACTGCGTTGGAACAAAATATTTATGGGCATTGAACCGATTTTCAACGCCGAGACCTGGTCGCGAGTGCCGTTTCACTTCTGGTCGATCGTCTTTTTCGTATTCGGCTCGATGGTGGGCAGTTTTCTCAACGTTTGCATTTACCGGATGCCCCTCGGCCTGAGCGTCATTTCGCCGCCCTCGCATTGCCCGAAATGCGAATATTCCATTCCGTGGTATCTCAACATGCCGCTGATTACGTGGCTCATGCTGCGAGGCCGATGCAAAAACTGCCGCGCGCCCATCTCTGTCCGTTACTTCCTCGTTGAACTGCTCACGGGACTTTTATTTCTCGGCAGTTGGCTCGCGTATGGACGCTATTCGCCATGGCTCGCGACCACCTACGGCATTCTGCTGGCTGGAATGGTGGTGGCCACATTCATCGACTTCGAACATTTCATTATCCCGGATGAAATCACACTTGGTGGCGTCGGCCTCGGCCTGGTGCTGTCGCTGTTCTGTCCCATCCTGCACGGTAAAACAACGATGGGCGCGAGTTTCTGGCAAGGTTTGTTGGGGGCAGGCGTGGGTTGGGCGTTGGTTTACAGCGTGGTGCGCGTGGGCAAACTGATGTTCGGTCGCCAACGGGTCGAGTTGCCAGTCGATGCAAAAATCGTTTTCTCCGAATCCGCCATTCACCTGCCTGATAAAGACATTCCGTACGAAGACCTGTTCTATCGCACCTCAGACGAAATCGTCCTGCATGCGCGCACGCTTGAGCTGATCGACCGCTGCTATTTTGATGTAAAAGTGCGGTTATCGCCCAAACGCCTTCGCGTGGCGGATGACGAATTCAATCCGGAAACCGTGCATCAGATGGAAGCCGTCAGCACCGAGATTGTTTTACCGCGCGAAGCCATGGGCTTCGGCGATGTGAAATTCATGGCGGCGATTGGCGCGTTTCTCGGCTGGCAGGCGACCATCTTTTCGCTGG
>CALAYC010000353.1 GCA_937894935.1 uncultured Verrucomicrobiota bacterium | reverse complement strand
TCCGCTTCGCGCGCACGGAAGGCCGCTTCGCGAAGCACTTCGACAAAGACGGCAATCCGAGTGAAACGCTGCTCAAAGCCAAACAGGAACGCCTCGAAAACTGGCGCACCTTGCAGGAACTGGCGGGAATTATTTGAAGCGTGGAAAACATATAGAGGAGTGGGCTAACGAGGTAATTCGCCGCCGCGACGAAGTGCGTTCGAGGAAAGTGAAGCCGATTCCTCGCGAGAAAGTTTATCGCCGCATCCAGCGCCTGCTGGCGAAATGAGGCGCTAGTTTCCGCTTCACTTCTCGATCAAAAACAAAAACTCCCTATTTGACGCTTCGGCTTCCCTAACCCATTCGTTCGTCCAACGCATCCCGGCCATCACATTCTTGCGATAATCAACCTCGACGACTTCAAGGAGCTTTCCGATAGAGCTGATGACGTCGTTTAATTCGCCCGCTGTAGCGCGCCCGCCGGAACTATAGGAAAGAATTACGTGTTTGGCTCGCGTAGCCTTAAGCAAACGTTCGATTGCTTCCACCGCAATAAATCGCCCCGACTCACCTTTCCGAAATTCTTCAAAGACAGAACTCGCCACCGTGTCTGAGGTATCGGCTCGTCGTTTGGCTTTCCCGAACAACGCGGGCTTGTCGTATAGGCAAATCGAAGTCCAAAGGTGATAATAAGCTGCGTAGCGCACGCGAGACGGCGGCATCTTTTCATTATTCGAACCGTAAGGCGGATCGAAATAGGCGAGATCGACGTCGGCTGTTTTTGCTAAATCGAAAACGTCGGATTGAGTGACGACGTGGCGTTCGGTTGCCGGAATCAGCCGCGGAACTTTCAAGCACATTGTGTTGTAGGAGCGAGGCGACCAGTCGTTCAGGTAAGAGGCGAAATGGCCGAGCGTGTTGTCCACTTCATCAAGCGCGAGAATTAGGCTGGTCAGCAAAACGGCTTTTTCCGTTTCAGAAAGCGATAGCCTCTCAATTTCATCTCGAATGGCGTCCAGCTTGCGCGTGTTGTGTTTCTGCCATGGTTTCTTGAGATTGTCCTGACCGATAGAACAGCCGCCGTTTGGTTCGCCGCCGTAGTGTTCTGTGAACCAGCCGTCTATTCCCGTAAGCGAATTGAGATGATCAATGAGCGGCTTGTAATGGTTGTCGGGATGGGTATTGAGCAGATAGCAAGTGCCAAAAACCTTCGACCATGCCGAAATGTCATTAGCAATCACGCGGTAACCGGTTTGCGCAAGCGCCTGAGAAACACGCGTCGTTCCAGCAAAACCGTCCAATACGGTTTTGGGTTTCACTTTGTTGACGAGTTGAAGGATGAAAGGCAGTAGCTTGAGCTTTGACCCAGCGTATTTGATGCCTTCCGTCTCAGGGACATCTACCACCAAGTCTTCAAATAGATCGAGCGTCTGCATCTATTTCAGTTTGGACCGCTGCTTCTGTTCTTCAATGTCCTTTTTCAGTTCCACCAAAGCCGTTTCATGACCTTTGGCAGTCGCAAGCAGAGCGTGGGAAAACAAATGAACGAGAATTCTGTTTTGAGAGTAGCCAATCCAGCCATCCGTCAAGCTGTCAAAGTACTTGAAGCTGTTCTTTGTGTGAGTCCACAGCCCTCTTTGCAGAGCATTGGCAGTCCCGCCCCCATAGCGCACCTCACAAATGCAGCCACCATCACAATCATAGAAACGATATACAGGATGCTTTCTTCCATTTCCTTTTTCCACAAACCGAACAGATGTAACTGCCCCTTTGGCCCGTTCGACATTAAAGACGAGCAAATTGCATTGCTTCTGCTTCTCATTGTAAATGAGGGGCAACACGTTAACACTGTCAAGGGCAGCAAAAATCGGATCTTTCCAGATACCTGCGATGTCTTCGATTTTGTCTATCAAGACGCCCATTTCTTTTAGCCTCATAAACATGAACCCGGTCTTGTCGGTGGACAGTTGAAGCGGGCCATGGCCGTAAGCTTTTAAGCTAACGGTGAATTCTGCCTTTGTAATCTCATTGATGACCTTGATGTCTTCCTCATGCTTTTTGGCGCGGTACAGATCTTTGCCAACGTGCTCCGATTTGAAATCATACATGAATTGATTGATGAATTCAGCGATGGCTATCTCAGCCAAATCTCCGTGAGTTTTGTTTCCGACGAGCCGCATCGTAAAGATGTTGCTCAAGGTCGTGATGATCAGGTGCGGGTTCTTGTTGATGAGGAGTTTAAGCCGCGCGGTAAAATCTTTGTAAGCAGCCTGCTGGTTTTGTAGTTGGCTCGTTTGTACCTGAATTTCTTTCTTTAGCGATGATGCTGATTCTGACGCTGAGGCTTTTGCCATATCGCGAGAATAGGAAAGAATCCGATAGAATCAATCCCGATCCCGGCGTCCATTTTGCTGGTCCGAGCACTTTGAAGAAGGACTTCGGCTGTACGCGAGATGTGCGAGCCGTTTTTTAGATTGAACCCGTGGCGCGTTCGATTGGAAGTGTCGCTGAGAACGGAAAGAGTTTTTCCCAAAAACAAAACGCCGTTCACCCAGCGGCATGAACATCAAGGTGCTCGTGCTCGACACGCAGGTTTATTCCAACACCGGCGGGCAATTCCCCCTGGCAGATCACGCCTGGCAAGTTTGGTTGAGCCATGAGCGAAAACCAGACGACGCGCGTGTTGAACCAGTTGGTTGGCCCGATTTGCCGCACGTTCAATCCGGCCAGCGCCCAAGCCTGGGTGCAATTGCAGGTGGATCAGGCGGTGCAAGATCGCGTCGCGGTGCTCGCCGAGAAATGCAACGAGGGAATGTTGTCGGCCGAGGAACGGGAGGAATATGAAATCTACATCCGCGCGTCGAATTTCATCGGCCTGCTCAAAGCCGAAGCGCGGCTGTATCTGAAGAATCATCCTCAGGCGTGAGCCTGCTTCAGAACAAAACCTCGAAGCCTGCTGCGCGGAAATGTCGGTCGTTGGTGAACGCCTTGGTGATTCCCAGCCGCCGCATTACGACGAAGGAAATGTGATCCACAATGCCCGCCGCGTCCGCTTCGCCTGCGCGATAGGCTTGCAAGCCGCACGCCAGTCGTCTTCGGTGGGGATGATGAGACGCTTTGAGTTTTCCAACTTTTCCCGAAGGCGACAAACCGCATCGCGATACGGTCGCCGGGCTGCGGCGTTGCCACATTCGCTCAGGATGAAAGTCGTGCTGACCAGTTCGTGTCGCGCGGACTGCAACTCGGCAAAACACGAATGCGCGGCGCGATGCCATTGGTCACTGTTATCCCAAACCGCGAGCAGACCCATCGTGTCCAGCAACACGGTCATGGCTGATGTTCGTTGTGGCGGGCGGCAATGTCGTGTTCGCCGGTGGTGTAGCGTTCCGCCAGCACATCATAAATGGCATCGAGACTGCCGTTCTGGTTTTTCGGGGATTCGATGGGCCGAGGCTCAAACTCCACCTCCGTCCGCTCCGGCAGTTCGACCTTTTCGAGCGGGCGGAACACGCCTTCTTCGTAAACTGCGTGTATCGTTTTCATGCCTTCCTTTTACCATGCTTGGCAGCGGATTGCCACGCGAATTTCCTGCAGAAGTTACCTGATTTCGACTGCACGGCCCACGCACATTGAAGCAGGGACTTCGGCTACACGCGAGCCGCACGAACCGGTTTTTAATCGAACGTCGTGGCGCGTTCGATTGGAAGCGTCGCCGAGAGCGGATGGTGTTTTTCCCAAAAGCAAAACCGCGTTGACCCAGCGGCATGAACATCAAAGTGCTCGTGCCCGCCCCGTGAGATAATCTCACCGGCGGTTTACGCGGAAGATTGAGCGGTTCATCTCACGGGGCGAGACACGCAGGTTTATTCCAACGCGGGTGGACAATCGTCCTCTGCCACGTTCATGGGCCAGAACACCAAGTTCATCTCGCGCCTGCGGGACAAAGTCATCCTCGGCAAGATCGAGCGCAGATTTGCACGCTGACGAATTCATTTCAGCCAGTTGATTTTGATTTCCTTTTCCAATGGCTTGAACTCCGGGTCGCCCGTGATGAGTTCGGCTTTCTTTTCTTTCGCCAGCGCGGCGGCGAAGGCGTCGGCCAGACTAATTTTGAAACGCGCTTTGAAATCGGCGGCGGTGTCGGCCATGGCGCGGTCGGCGGGATGAAACTGGATCGGGGCGGCGACCAGTTCGCCGGCGATGGTTTGCCACGCCGCTTCGCCGTCTTTGCGGCGAATCATGTATTGCACCTCGGCATAGTTCACCTCGGTCATGTGGACCGGATGATCGCGTGCGCCCGCTTTTTCGAGGATTTGCGCCACTGTCTCCGCGCCCGGTTCATCCCGGAGCAGCTTGAGCAAGGCGTGGCTATCGAGAACCTGTGCTGCGGGCATATTTGGCCTCCTCCAGTTCCTTTTCATCGCGCTTATGTTCGGCCCATTCCTCGTCGAACGATTTGTCTCCGGGCTTCCGTTTCAAAATGCCCCGGAGTCGGCGGATGGTGACGCTGGTCACGGGTTTGAGGAGGATTCCTTCCGGCGTCGCCTGCACCACAACTTTCGTCCCGTCTTCGATCTCGAATTGCTTTCGCAGGCGAAGTGGGATGACCACCTGCCCTTTGGTCGTAAACCGTGTCGTTTCGGTTTTTTCAGTCACATTCATCACACGCAGTATGATTCACACGTAAAAGTCCGTCAATATCAACATTGTCAGAATTATACACCTCCATCTGAATCATAAATCACAGGCTGAATTTTATCGCTTGCACATTGCCGCCTCGCGCACGTTGAAGCAGGGACTTCGATTGCACGCCGGACGCGCGAACCAGTTTTTGATTGAACGTCGTGGCGCGTTCGATTGGAAGCGTTGCCGAGAGCGGATGGTGTTTTTCCCAAAGCAAAACCGCGTTGACCCAGCGGCATGAACATCAAAGTGCTCGTGCTTGACACGCAGGTTTATTCCAACACTGGTGGACAATCGTCCACCGCCACGTTCATGGGCCAGAACACCAAGTTCACCGTCCACGGCA
>CALAYC010000352.1 GCA_937894935.1 uncultured Verrucomicrobiota bacterium | reverse complement strand
GGACCAGGCGTACCGCCGTTGGAAAAAGCGCGTGCTGCGGTGTTAGGTGAGTTCGGCGGACTCGGTTTGCCGATACGTGGGCATCTGTGGCAAGGCGACCGTAATTGGGGTTATGAGACTTATCAGACGAAGGAAGCGTTGACCGATGCTTACGTCGCTATGATTAAACGGACGTGGCTGTTGACCGGTGAAAAAGGATTGAGCGCCGCGGTTTATACGCAGACGACCGATGTGGAAGGTGAAGTGAATGGGTTGCTTACGTACGATCGCGCGATGATGAAAATGGACGTTGAGAAAATCGCGGCGGTGAATCGTCTGCTTTACGGCGCGCCGCCCAAAGTAACGACGTTGGTGCCGGCGGCGGACGTATCCGGCGGGCAATGGCGCTACACGACGAATCGTCCGGGCGAGTATTGGAACAAACCCGGATTCGGCGATTCGAAATGGGCAGTGGGTTACGGCGGGTTCGGTTCCGATGGCACGCCTGGCGCACGTATCGGTACGTTGTGGACCACGCCGGAAATCTGGTTGCGTCGTGAAGTGGAATTGACGGCTGAGCAGCTGCCGTATCTCGAATTGTGGCTGCATCACGATGAAGATGCTGAGGTGTATTTGAACGGCGTCGAGGCGGCGCGCTTGCGCGGCTATACGACGGGCTATGGCACGTTTGCCATCAGCGAAGCGGCGAAAGCGGCGTTGAAGCCGGGCAAGAATCTGATTGCGGTTCATTGTCGTCAGACGAGCGGCGGACAGTTTATCGACGTGGGCTTGATCGCGCTCGAACCGGTCCAGTGAGTTCGGGAAATATCCGCGGGCGCGCACAGTGAATTAGAACTGTGTTAAAGCGCGTCCGCGGGTAATCTCGGGCCGCGATGAAACTGATTTCCTGGAACGTCAACGGCCTGCGCGCCGTTCTGAAGAAAAACTTTCTCGAGTTTCTCGACGCCGAAAAACCGGACATTCTTTGTCTGCAGGAAGTGAAATGCAGTCCGGACCAGGTGGAGCAACTCTGGCCCGCGCATTACACGACATTTTGGAACTGCGCGGAAAAGAAGGGTTATTCCGGCACGGCTATCTTCACGAAAGAACGTCCAATCAAAGTCACGCCGCATCTCGGCAAACCGGAGCACGATAAAGAGGGTCGCGTGCTCACGGCAGAGTACGAAGACTTTTTCCTGGTGAATGTCTATGTGCCGAATTCCAAACGCGAACTGACGCGGCTCGCGTATCGGCAACAGTGGGACAAGGATTTCCTCTATTTTCTGAAGCAGTTGGAGAAGAAGAAGCCGGTGATTTTCTGTGGCGACATGAACGTGGCGCACACGGAAATTGATCTTGCGAATCCCAAAGCCAACGTGAAGAACCACGGGTTCACGCCTGAAGAACGCGCCGGTTTCAGCGCGCTGATTGAAGCAGGGTTCATTGATACGTTCCGCGAGTTTGAGAAAGGCCCGAATCATTACACGTGGTGGAGTCCGATGAGCGGGGCACGAGCGCGAAATGTCGGTTGGCGCATTGATTACTTTCTGATTTCACCGGCGCTGCGACCGCGATTGAAACGTGCCGGTATTTTGTCGCACGTCATGGGCAGCGATCACTGTCCGATTTCAATCGAACTGAAGTAGAGCTTTTCATGCGATAGCGGTTGGTTAAGCTGCGCGCACGCATGAAACGAATTTTCCTGATGGCGATATTGCTGTGCCCGCTTGTTGTCACGCACGCGCATTATGTTCCGGACAACGAATACGCCGCACAGAGCACGAATCAACTTCCGTTCGTGGTCGAGGCTAAAGGACCAGTGCGCGCGCCGGCCGCAATGAAAGCCACGCCGGAATTGAAAGTCAGCGGGCAGGGATTCTGGAAATTTGTTGCGGCGCGCGATCGCATGCCGGTGCCGCCAGAAGTTCCGTCTGTTGTTCAGGCGCATGGAACGGTCATTGTGGATAAAGAGCGGGACGTTGTTTATTGGGGACTCGAAAGCGTCGGCTGGATCGGGTTCAGCAACAAACTGCAAAACTCGTGGATCGTCGCGGGAAATCCGGCATTCACGAACGGCAACCTGCATGGCGCAGATCTTTTGCCGCGTCGAAGAAACACACCGCTCGTCGCAGCGGCGGATAACAAGTCGGGCCAGGTTTATCTCACCGACACCGCATTTCAAAATGTCGAAACGCTCGTGAAACCGACGTTCGGGTCTTACACCACGAACAAAGGTTTCGCTCCGACGGATGTTGCATTCGCGAGTTCAGAAGAATTGTGGGTGGTGGACGGTTATGCGCAGCAACGCTTCATGGCCGCGGACGTGCAACCGTTCCGTTGGCAGGGTGAACATTACGGCGGTGGCAAACGCTTTTCGATGACGTTGCATGGCGTCACGTATGACAAGGCGAACGATGATCTGCTTTTTTCCGCGCGCCCCGAAGGTCAAATGAAGCGGGTCAAACGGAAGAGTCGTTTGCTTACGGAAATCTCGGGTTTGCCGGCGGGAACGTGGTTGTGCGACGTGGATGTCTGGGGCGACTACGCGCTCGCCGCGTGTCTCAACGGGCCGGATAAATCGCCGGGACCGCTTTATATTATCAATCTCAAGAAACGCGCTATCGTCTCCACCGTCAAGCCGAAGGAAGAACTCGGTTATACCGATGCACAACATCTGCACGATGCCGCGTGGTATATCACCGGGCGCGGACGCGAACAGGAAGTTTACATTCTCTTTACGAACTGGAATCCCGGCGGCGTCGGTGCGTTGCGATTGGTGAACATTGCGGAGTAAAGGGAGTGCCGATCTCCGGTCCGACGCGTTGGTTATCGCCGCTGATACACGCCAGACTCACCCGGACCGGAGACCGGCGCTCGGGAGGCTTTTGGGCTGCGTCGGCAAAGCGCAGCGGCGACGGCGCATTCAGGTGCGCGAAGAATGATCTTCCGGTTAGATAATGCACCTTGAGGCGATCAAAGCGGTGCGACTTTCTGCTTCCCATCTGCATTTCTATAATGCGCTGTCAGTTCAGGAGCCGCACAGAGAGATTGCTTTGAATCGCCTGCCGGTTGTAACGTCCGATCAACCTATGAAACGCCGCGAATTTCTCACTACGTCACTCGTTGCCAGCGCTGCTGCCGCCACCACTTCCTTCGCTCAAACTACGGGAGAGAAATCCGACATGAACCGCGAATTCTACGAACTGCGAATCTATCAACTCCGCCAAGGTCCGATGCTCAGTCGCTTCGACAAGTTTTATCGCGACGTCGCCGTGCCAGCGTGGAATCGCGCTGGCGTCAGTGCGGTGGGAGTGTTCGACGTGATGATTGGTCCGGACCAGCCGGCGAAATACGTCCTGCTCCCATTCGCCTCATGGGATGCCATGAATGCCGCGCGCGAAAAGTTCGAGTCGGACAAAGCCGTTTTGGAATCCGAATTCGCCAATCTGCCGCCGACCGATCCCGGCTACATCCGCAAGCAAAGCTCCGTGTTGTTGGCGTTCAAGAGCGTGCCGAAGCTGGAGATTCCCGCGCAAACGAAAGAAAAGAAGCCGCGCCTTTTCGAACTGCGCACTTACGAAGCGCACAGTCGCAGAGCGAATAAGAAGAAAGTGGAGATGTTCGATGTGGGCGAAACGGATATTTTCCGCCGCACCGGTCTGCAACCGGTCTTCTTTGGCGAAGGGCTCGTGGGCACCAATCTGCCGAGTCTGACCTACATGTTGGTGTTCGACGACATGGCCACGCGCGACAAGAACTGGGGCACATTCGTCAATCATCCCGACTGGAAAAAGCTGAGCACTACTCCCGGCTACACCAACGCTGAGATTCTGACAAACATCACGAGTGTGTTTCTGCGACCAACGGGATATTCGCAGGTTTAAGCCGAAGTTGATGCTGTGAAAGTCACGGCCAGACGTGGCTTTCCTAAATGGCGGTCAGACTGCGGTTGTTGACAGTTCCTTCGAAATTGCTACGGTTTGGCCGCTCCAGATGGGCAGATTGGGTTAACAAAAGAATAAGAAACTATGAATTCCTACGGCTATTCCAGTCCTATTCCGGTCATCGAACTTGATGAGAATACGCGCAGTCGTTTTATCACGCGCACGTATGCTCATCTCCTGGCGGCAATTGCTGCATTTACCGGGTTGGAAATCTTCTATTTCACCAGTGGTCTGGCAGCACCCATGGCCAAAGCCATGCTCAGCACGTCATGGTTGCTGGTTTTGGGCGGTTTCATGGTGATTTCATGGCTCGCGCGGAGCGTGGCGCACAGCGCCGCATCCAAACCGATGCAATACGCTGCGCTCGCGGCTTATGTGGTGGGGCAATCTATCATTTTTGTGCCGCTGCTGTTTGTCGCGAATTACTACGCGCCAGGTACTATTGCCAGCGCAGCGATCGTGACGGCGTTCGCCTTTACGGGATTGACGATGGTGGCATTCATCACGCGAAAGGATTTCTCGTTCCTGCGCGGGATTCTGTTCTGGGCGGGAATCGTAGCGCTGGTGCTGATCATTGCTGGCGCGATCTTCGGTTTCCAACTCGGCACGTTTTTCTCGGTGGCGATGGTGGGTGTTGCGGGTGCGGCAATTCTCTATGATACGTCGAACGTGTTGCACCACTACCCGGAAGATCGTTACGTAGCGGCGTCGCTGGAGTTGTTTGCTTCAGTTGCACTGATGTTGTGGTATGTGTTGCGGCTCTTCTTGTCGCGACGATAAAATTCAACTGGTTTGATCAAGCCCCGGCAGTAATGCCGGGCTTTTTGTCTGCGTTGACAACACTAATTGCGGCTCGGTTGATGGAGCTGCTGCAGATAAATTTTTGTCGCGATACGTGCCGAAACCAGCGGCACTAAAATCAACCGGTTCATGGCGGAACTGGGAAAAGCGGTCTGTTCGCCGGGGCGCGTTTATTTCACTGGTGGAGTGACAGCGGTATTGTTGGATGGCGGGATACCACGCTTGACGTGGACCTCAAGGTGACGTCCAGCAGATGTCGGCCACTGACTCGTGCAACGCGAAAAACTCTGGGAACTGTTTCAGGCCATTGAGGCCAATTTGATTCGGTATCCGGCGATTGATGCCGCCGGATTGCGGCAACGCGTGAACAACATCGTTTCCAAACACTAGGATTCCCGCCGTGCCCCCCATTCAACCAAATGACTTCGACGGACTGCCGGGGGGCGCAGCACGGCAACGAAGCGCACTCCCAATTCAATAGCTTGATCCGGCCACTCGTGAGTTTTGAACCGGCGCTGGAGCGGCGGTTGGGAGCGAGAGATCGCGCTTTGGCATGACGGCCTTGGTGCTTCCCCAATTCATGAAGCACTGAGGGGTTAATTTCATGAGCAACAAAAAGTCCGGTGGGTGGCAGCACTTCGTGCCGCAGTTTTATCTGCGTCAATGGGCCGAAGCGGATGAAAAGCTCTGGCAATATGCATTTGATGGTCGGTCTCCTATTCGAAGGCACGTCAGGGAAGTTGCTTTTGAGCGTGGACTTTATACGCATCCAGCGCCGTGCGCTTTATTTTTGGCGATACTTGCGATCTTGAACTTACCAATAAGATCAAGGCGTGGCGAGGGACTACTATAGGCTGATTCGCGCTGTGCGCTGAGGGATTCTGTCGCCCTTCCAGGGCTTGGAATCTTTTTGACGATTAACCCGGGGCTTAACCCCGGGCTGTCATCTGTCGGGCTTTCAGCGCTGCGGTTCGCGTGGTTCGCGTGGTTCGAGGTTCACGCGATCAAATCCTCCACCACTATTCCATGCACATCAGTGAGGCGGAAGCGGCGGCGTTGATAGAAGTACGTCGGGCATTCGTGGTCAATGCCGAGCAGTCGCAGCTTGAAATCGGCTAAACACTGACGGATAATCTCGCCATGAGGGTGACGGCCATCCAATCGGAAGTGTTGAATCTTTCTGCCACTGAACGTGCCCGGTTGCTGGACTTGATCTGGGATTCCTTGAGTGAGCCGGAACTCAAAGCGCGAGAGACCGCTTGGGCTGCGGAATCGGAGCGCCGGATTGATGCTTACGACAGCGGCACGCTGACCGCTCGCCCCGCCGCCGATGTTTTCTCCGAACTGAAGAAGAATTTACGGAAGTGAAAGCTCACTTCACCTCCATTGCCGAACTGGAACTCAAGGCGGCAATGGAGTTCTACGAAGCCCAGCAAGCTGGTCTTGGTTCTGATTTCCTGGTTGAAGTTGAAGCCGCCGTCCGATTGATCGAAGCGCATCCCCAGGCTTGGTTGGCCCTTTCTCCGAGAACGCGTCGCTGTCGGACGCATCGGTTTCCCTACGGCCTGTTTTATCAAATCCGCGATACAGAAATTTTGATCGTCTCGGTCATGGATATGCGTCGCGACCCGAAACGGTGGGAATCTTACTTTTGACTCTGTAGCAGCCGACATGAGGAGGCTCATTCTCCCGGACGATTAGAGCCTCCTTACGTCGGCTGCTACACTCAGGAGATCAAATCCTCCACGACTTTCCCATGCACATCGGTCAGGCGGAAGCGGCGGCCTTGGTAAAAGTAGGTCAAGCGTTCGTGGTCAATGCCCAACAGGCGCAGCATCGTGGCATGGAAATCGTGAACGTGCACGCCGTCCTTGACGATGTTGTAGCTGAAATCGTCCGTCTCGCCATAGACCAGGCCGGGCTTTACGCCGCCTCCGGCCATCCAGGTGGTGAAACAACGCGGATGATGGTCGCGCCCGTAATTGTCCGCCGTGAGTTTCCCTTGCGAATAACTGGTGCGACCGAACTCGCCGCCCCAAATGACCAGAGTGTCGTCCAACATGCCGCGTTGTTTTAAATCAGTGATGAGTGCCGCGCTGGCTTGATCAGTTTCGCGACATTGCACCTGAATGTTCTTGGGCAGGTTGTCATGTTGATCCCAGCCTTGGTGATAAAGCTGGATGAACTTCACGCCTTTCTCCGCTAGCCGCCGCGCGAGCAGGCAATTCGCGGCAAACGTGCCAGGCTTGCGTGAGTCCGGGCCGTAGAGTTCGAACGTCTCAGGTTTCTCGTCGCTCAAGTCCATCACGCCCGGCACGCTGGCTTGCATGCGATAGGACATTTCATACTGCGCAATGCGCGCGTCCACTTCGGCGTCGCCGAGTTTTTCCGCGGCGTGTTGATGCAATTCCGCGAGGCGATCTAACAGCAGGCGTCGACTTTCCGGTGTGACGCCGTCGGGATTGTTGAGATACAACACGGGTTCTTTCCCACTGCGGAACTGCACGCCTTGATATTGCGACGGCAAAAAACCGCTGCCCCAGAGTCGCGCGTAGAGCGGTTGATCCACCTTGCCGGGCGTGATGAGCACGACGAACGCAGGAAGATTTTCGTTGTCGCTGCCGAGGCCGTAGTGAATCCATGAGCCGATGCTGGGTCGCCCGGAAATCTGTGAGCCGGTCTGAAAAAACGTGATCGCCGGATCGTGATTGATCGCCTCGGTAAACATCGAACGCACGATGCAAAGTTCGTCCACGACTTTCGCCGTGTGCGGCAGAAGATCGGAAATCCACGTGCCGTTCTTGCCATATTGCTTGAAACCAAATTGCGAACCCGCCAGCGGCAACGATGATTGATTGCCGGACATGCCAGTGAGGCGTTGGCCCTGGCGCACGGAATCAGGGAGTTGTTCGCCATTGCGTTTGTTCAGGAGCGGTTTGTAATCGAACGTCTCCATCTGTGACGGGCCGCCGGCCATGAAAAGATAAATCACGCGCTTGGCTTTGGGCGGAAAATGGAATTGGCCGTTGAGGATGCCGAGATCTTGGTTGCCTTTGGTCGCGGCAGCGAAAAGGCTGGCCGGATTCATCAAGTTGGCGAGCGCAATCCCGCCCAGCCCCATGCCAAAGCGATTCAGAAAACCGCGACGCGAAAGTCCTGCTGCGGGGAGTGGGCCGGTGCAAATGTGGTTGTTCATACGGCTAGCGTTGCACGACAAATTCGTCGAAGTTCATGATGGCATTGATCAGCGTGGTCATGGCAGCGGAATCGGCGGACGGCAGGCTGTCATCCCGCTTGGATTCTCCCACGCGCAGGAGTTTCATCGCGTTATCCGGCCGTTTGGCGAACGCCGCTTCTTGTTCGGTATAAAGCTTGGCCAAAATTTTAGCTTCAGTTCGATCCGGTGTCCGGCCGGTCAGCGTGCGGAAGGCTTCGCGGTTGCGGGCGGCGGCATCTTTCGGAAACTGTTTCAGCAACTTCTCTCCCAGCACCCGGGAAGCCTCAATGAACTGCGGGTCGTTCAGCAACACGAGCGATTGCAATGGCGTGGCAGTGGTTTCGCGTTTCGCGGTGCAAACTTCACGCGACATTGCATCGAACGTAATCATTGAAGGTGGCGGCGCGGTGCGTTTCCAGAACGTGTAAAGGCTGCGCCGATAGAGCTTGTCGCCGTGATCCTGCACGTAAGTTTTTCCCGTGCCAGTGGCTTTCCAAAGACCTTCGGGTTGATATGGTTTTACGCTCGATCCGCCGATTTGCCGATTGAGCAAGCCGCTGGCTGCGAGTGCGCTGTCGCGAATTTGCTCGGCGAGCAAACGAATCTTCGGGCCACGTGCGAGTAAGAGATTGTCAGGATCGCGTTCAGCGAATTCCCGTTTGGTTTGCGAGGA
>CALAYC010000351.1 GCA_937894935.1 uncultured Verrucomicrobiota bacterium | reverse complement strand
CTGCACAACTTCATCTATTGCCCACGGCTGTTTTATTTTCAGTGGGTCGAAAACATTTTTCAGGAAAACGCGGACACGGTGGCGGGCAGTCGGGTGCATCGCAATGTGGATGCGCCGTCCAGACTGGATGATCCCAAGGAACTCGGTTTGCCCGACGGCGCAAAGCTCCGCAGTCTGCGGCTGGAAAGTGAATCGCTCGGGTTGATTGGTGTCGTGGATATCGTCGAAGGCGGACCGGACGGTGCGGAGATCATTGATTACAAACGCGGTTCAGCTCGACGCAACGAGGAGGGCGATCGGGTCGCCAAAGAGCCGGATGCTTTGCAGGTAGCGGCACATGCGTTGTTGTTGCGCGAACACGGAGTCAATGCGGTGCGCGGCGCGATTTATTACGCCGCGGATAAACGCCGAGTGCCAGTGGAGTTGACCGAGGAACTGTTTGAGAAGGTTCGAACAGCGGTGCAAGAGGCTAAACATGTTGCCCACACCGGCAGGTGTCCGCCGCCGTTGAAGAATGATGCGCGCTGTCTGTATTGCTCGGCTTACCCGATTTGTCTGCCCAATGAATCGCTGTGGTGGTCCAAACGCCGCAAATCCGTGGAGTCGGAAGCGCAGATTCAGTTCGGCTTTATTGCCCAATCGGAGGACGCGGTTCGCGATCGGATTCTCGAAGCACTGGATTTTGCCGCGGAATCCACGACAGCGGACAAAGAACCGACGTTGCAACCGCCGCGACCGGAAGGCGACGATGGCGAAATTCTCGTGGTGCAGACGCCCGGTGCGCAAATCGGTCAGCGCGGTGATGAATTGATCGTCAGCGTCAAAGGCGAGGACGTGCGGAAGCTTCCAGGCCAACAGGTGCGCGCGATTTATTGCTACGGCGCGGTTCAAATAACGGCGCAGGCGGTGGCGACGTGTCTGGAGCTGGGTATTGATGTTTCATACTTTTCGCCTGCGGGTCGTTTTCTCGGCATGTTGGGAGGATTGCCTGCCAGCGGCGTTGATGCGCGACGCGGGCAATATCGGTTGTTCGATCTGCCTAACGTTCGCCTGCAACTCGCGCGCGAAGGCATCCGCGCCAAAATTCACAATCAACGCGTGATGCTCATGCGCAACGGCGATGTGCCGGATCGCGTCACGCATCTGATGGCCAACTTTCGTGATGCCACGGAATCGGCGCGCGACATGACGGCGTTGCTCGGCATCGAAGGCAGTGCGGCGGCGCTCTACTTCGAGCAATTCGAATCCATGCTCAAGCAGCGTGATGATTGGAAATTCGATTGGCGCGGGCGAAATCGGCGTCCACCGCGCGACCCGGTGAATGCCCTGCTCTCGCTGGGTTATTCGATGTTGGCGAAGGAACTCACCGGTGTTTGTTATTCAGTCGGCCTCGATCCGTTTCTCGGTTTCATGCATCAACCGCGTTATGGCCGCCCTGCCCTCGCGCTCGATTTGATGGAGGAATTTCGTCCGCTCATCGCGGACAGCGTTGCCATCAGTCTCATCAATCGCGGCGAACTCGGTCCGGAAGATTTCATCAAAAGCGCGAATGGAACTTTTCTGAGTGACAAGGGCCGCCGGCCATTCTGGGAATCGTGGTTTCGGCGACTCGATACGGAAGTGAGTCATCCGGAGTTCAGTTACAAGATGGCGTATCGGCGGATGCTGGAAGTGCAGGCGCGGCAATTGTGGCGTTTCGTGCGCGGCGAGGCGCTGACGTATCACGGGTTCGTCACGCGATAATGCGCTTCGCGCAATGACCAATTGCAAATGGCCGATAGCAGATAGCAAACGGCTGACGGCATGGATTGCAAATTGATTTGCCATTTGCCATCGGCAATCTGCCGTCGTGAGTCTTTGCCATTTGCCATGGTGAAAGCAATTGAAAGCAGCCAACTCAAACCTGGAAAGAAAATCATTATGGCCAAGTATCAGCACTTCGAAGAACTGCCGGTCTGGCAGGAAGCCAAGCGACTCTACAACGCGGTGCTTGATCTTCTCGAAGAGCCGGGTGTTCCACTCTCGCCTGGCTTTCGAAATCAACTGGACCGCGCCGCGCTTTCGGTGTCGAACAACATCGCCGAAGGATTTGAGCGCGCCACTACCAACGAATTGCAAGCGTTCATCGCTATTGCGCGCGGTTCATCGGGTGAAGTGCGTTCGATGATGGCGGTGGTTCAAGACCGCCCGAAGCTCAAGCCCGCTCTCCGGCAATTGCAGCAAATTCGTGCTATCGCAGAATCCTGCGCCCGACAACTTACTGGCTGGTCAGGCTCAATCGAGAAACTGCCTTTCGAAGGGCGGCGTCATTTGCCCGAAAAAGAACGCGCCGCGCGCGCCATCACACAGAAGGCAAAAGATTTCCGGTTGAACTTTCTTCGCAGCCTGAAACCAAACCATCCGCTATACAATTCTTCCGAAGCCCGCGCCGCTCGCGGCGAAGCCGAGGAGTGAAGGAATGGCCGATTCCAGATGGCAAAT
>CALAYC010000350.1 GCA_937894935.1 uncultured Verrucomicrobiota bacterium | reverse complement strand
CTTGCGGCAACGTCACGGAATCGAATGGAACCCCGAGCATCGCAATCGCCAAAGCGGTGGGCGATGAGTCAAACGGGCGTCGATGCAGTGAGATGGATTCTGTGCGAGCGGAAGAAGGCCGGCTAACGGAATCGAGCGCGAAAGCCGGTTTGAATGCGACTGGTTTCGGCAGCACGACGCAAGCAAAGAACATTTTGTTGCGAAGAGGCAGTAGGTCTTGTCCTTCTCGGCGCGCGCGAATGACGAAAAGCACATTGTCACGTGGGGTGCTTACCTATTCTCCTTTTGCGGTCTTTAACCCAATTACGCCGTTGGTGCTGCGACTTACGGTAGGCGGTGTCGCGAAGAAGTGTAGCCGGATGAAACGAGAGCGAACCCAACCAACTGCGTATCCGTTGTCGCCAATGCAGCAGGGCATGTTATTTCACGCCCTCGCCGCCCCGCGCACCGGAGTCAACATCGAGCAAATCATTCTCACGCTGCCCGAGGCGTTGGATGTCGCAACTCTGGAACGCGCATGGCAATGCGTGGCAGCGCATCACGAGATGTTGCGCACAGCGTTTCGTTGGAACGGTTCGGGGCAACCGCTGCAGGAGCCGCAAGCGGACGCGGCGATTCCGTTCCATTGTGAAGACTGGCGGTCGTTGGCTGCGCCGGAACAGGAAGTCGCTTTAGATGCTTGGCTGCGCGCGGATCGATTGAATGACTTTGATCTCGCGCAAGCGCCGCTGATGCGCGTAACGCTGTTTCGTACCGGCGAGGCGGAATGGAAGTTGATCTGGACGTTTCATCATCTGCTGTTGGATGCGCGCGGTATTATCATCGTTTTGCGCGACGTGTTTGCCGCGTATGAAGCTTTGCAAATCGGGGAAGAGCCGAAACTCAGAACTACTCCGTCCTTACGCGAACACATCGAATTTCTGCAACAACAGGATCGCGCGGCAGCGGAAACATTCTGGCGCGAGCGATTGAATGGTTTTGCGATGCGGACGTCGCTGTCATTGCCGACGCCTACCGAGATTGAATTGGATGGAGAAAATTACGGACGACACAGCATCGCGTTATCGGGAGAGCTTTCGGGGCAGCTTGCGGAATTTGCGCGAGCGAACGAGGTCACTGTTCACACGCTGATTCAAGGCGCGTGGGCGTTGTTGTTGGCGCGTTACAGCGGAACGGAAGATATCGTTTTTGGTGCGGTGCGATATGGACGGCGTTCGAGCATTGCGGGCGCGGAAGACATCGCGGCGTTCATGGTGAACACCGTTCCGGTTCGCGTTCGGGTGACGTCCGATGAGCTGTTGATTCCGTGGCTGCAGAAATTGCGCGAGTTCTGGGTAGCGGTGCGGCCGTTTGAGCACACCGGGCTGGCGGAAATTCAAAGCTGGAGCGACGTGCCGCGCGATCAGCCGCTGTTCGATACGTTGGTTAATTTTCAGAACCGCTCTCTCGCATCAGTCTTGCGAGCGCAAGGCGAGCGATGGCCTGGCCGCCGCATGAGTATCCGCAATCAACCTAACAATCCGGTTACACTGGATGCCTGCGGCGGCGCTACGATGCAACTGCGTCTCATCTTTGATCGGAAAAAATTCGAAACGGCAACAATCCAACGCATGCTCGGTCACCTGGAAATGTTGCTGACCGGAATGGTTGCGCAGCCAAATGCGAAACTTGGCGAGCTGTCGTTGTTGCGAGCAGACGAGCGCGAGCAGTTGGTGCAGTGGAATGAAACTGACTGCGAGTTTCCACGTGAGAAATGCGTGCATCAACTGTTTTCCGAGCAGGCGAAGCGCACGCCTGAAGCGATTGCGGTCGAACAAGGTGAACGTCGGCTTACTTACGCGGCGCTGGAAGAATTTACCGATCGGTTGGCGACGAATCTGGTTGCGCAAGGAGTGAAACCGGAAGCGCGCGTGGGTATTTGCATGGAACGCTCCATTGAAATGGTGGCGGCGGAACTGGGGGTGCTTAAAGCCGGTGGCGCTTATGTGCCGCTCGATCCGACGCATCCACTGGAGCGATTGGTGTTGATGCTGAAGGATGCGGACGTTCGCGTGGTGCTGACGCGGAAACAGCTTTGCATCACGCTGAGTCGGGAGTTGCCGAAAGTGGAAGTCGTTTGCGCGGACGATTGGTTTGCAAATGGGTTGCCGGTGGAAGCTGCGCCGGTGGCGCGCGATCCCGTTCAGCCGCTTCCGCAAGTGAAGTCGAATCGCCTCGCTTACGTGATTTACACGTCCGGTTCAACCGGCGTGCCGAAAGGCGTAGAAGTCGAGCATCGCAGTCTGGTGAATCTGATCTCCTGGCATCAACGCGCTTATCAGGTCACGACCGATGACCGTGCGTCGCTGCTGGCAAATCCGGCGTTCGATGCGTCGGCATGGGAGCTTTGGCCATATCTGACGGCAGGAGCGAGCGTGCACATTCCGGAAGACGAAACGACGAAGTTCCCGGCCCGATTGATGACATGGTTTTCGGAACGCGATATCACGCTGGCGTTTGTCCCGACGCCGATGGCCGAAGCGATGTTTGAAGAAACGTGGCCGAAGCGATGTGCGCTGCGTGCTATTCTGACGGGAGGAGACAGGTTGCATCACGCGCCGCCAGAAAATTTTCCAGGTCCACTTATCAATCACTACGGCCCGACCGAAAACACGGTGGTGACGACCTGCCAAACGATTCTGCCGTCGCACGATAACAGTGCGCCCGCGATTGGCCGATCGATCAGCAATACAAAAGTTTTCATTCTCAACGAGCAATTGCAGCCTGTGCCAGTCGGTGTGCCGGGTGAACTTTGCATCGGCGGCGTGGGACTCGCGCGCGGATATTTGAATCGTCCGGAACTCACAGCGCGCGCGTTTATTTCGGCGGACGTCGGTCTGGGGCTGGGAACGATGCGATTGTATCGCAGTGGTGATCGGGCGCGTTGGTTGGCTGACGGCAATATCGAGTTTCTCGGGCGCGGTGATCATCAGGTGAAGATTCGTGGCAATCGCATTGAGTTAGGCGAAATTGAGAGTGTGCTTCATCAGCATCCGTCCGTGCGCGAGGCAGCAGTGTTGGTGAGCAAAGAAGCTGAGCCGCGTTTGACGGCGTTCGTCGTCGCGAAACCGGCGTCGGATCTGAACATTGATGCGTTGCGAAGTTTTCTGAAACACAAGCTGCCGGAGTTCATGATGCCGGCGGCGTTTGTTTTTCTCGACGCTTTACCGCTGACGGCGAATGGAAAAGTCAATCGCCAGGCGTTGGCAGCTTTGACGCCGGAGAACGCGAATCGGTCGGCGTTCGTCGCGCCGCGCTCAGCGGTGGAGAAGACGATTGCCGGAGTCTGGCGGGACGTGCTCGAGGTCGAGCGCGTCGGCATGCATGACAATTTTTTTGATTTGGGAGGTCATTCGCTGCGTGCGGCGCGAGTGGTTTCCCGCCTGAACGAACTGTTTCAGCGCGATTTACCGCTGCAAGACTTGTTTGACACGCCTACCGTCGCGGCTCTGGCTGAGCGCATCGAAAGCGAGCAAAGTCCTCCGGCGAGCTATCGGCTTGGAGTTCCGCGACTACACGGCTGCACCCGTCCGGAGACGGACGGAGCGGAACTTCAGGCCACTCTTTCGCAACCGCTGTCCTTTGCGCAGGAGCGGTTGTGGTTTCTGGAACAACTCCATCCCGGTACGGCGTTGCACAACATTCCGGCGGTGTTTCGATTGGAAGGCGAATTGAATCTTCCGGCACTTGAGAATGCGTTGAACGAAATCGTGCACCGACACGATGTGTTCTGGGCAGCGTTCAAAGTCGGTGAAAACGGTCAGCCGCTGATGCAATCACAACCGCCGAAGCGTTTCCAGGTGGCGCTGGTGGATTTGCGTGACGTTGCTGAAACCGAACGCGAAACCAAAGCGCATAGGCTCAGTCGCGCCGAAGCGCGGCAGCCGTTTGATTTGAGTGGCGCGCCGTTGCTGCGGGCAACGGTGTTGCGATTGAGCAAGACGAAACATTGGCTTTTGCTGACGACGCATCATCTGGTTTGCGACGGATGGTCGATGGATTTGTTGCGCGCGGAACTTGGCGCGCGGTATCGAGAAAACTGCGGTGGACCGCCGTTGCCGAAGCCGGAGCGGAAACTGCGTTACGCGGAGTTCAGTCGCTGGCAGCGCGAAACGCTTCAGGGCGAGAAACTCGAAAAGTCATTAGCGTATTGGCAGCAGCAATTGCAGGACGCTGCGCCAACGTTGGAGCTTCCGACGGATCGCCCGCGACCGGCAGTGCAAAGTTTTCGCGGCGATATCGTGCTCGTGCAGTTTCCGGCGTCGCTCTCTGCCGATCTGAACAAGCTGAGTCGCGAGGAAGACGTGACGTTGTTCATGGTGTTGCTGGCGGCATGGCAAACGGTGCTGTATCGCTGGTCGGGGCAAAAAGACATTCTCATCGGAACGCCGACAGCAGGGCGAACGCGAGTGGAAGCAGAGAAGGTCATCGGGTTGTTTCTCAATACGCTGGTATTGCGAAGCGATCTCAGCGGTGCGCCGACGTTTCGCGAATTACTGCAACGCATTCGGAAAACGGCGTTGGAAGCGTTTGCGCATCAGGACGTGCCATTTGAAAAAATTGCGGAGGCCCTTCAGCCGAATCGCGATCTGAGTCGCTCGCCGTTATTTCAAGTGTTGTTTGTGCTGCAAAACGAACCGCAGCAAGCGTTGGAACTGGCAGGGCTGCGCGTGACGCCGGAACGCGTTCATAGTGGGACGGCGAAGTTCGATTTGACGCTGTCGCTGGAAGAAACGTCTGACGGATTACGTGGTTATGTGGAATTCAACTCTGACTTGTTCGACGCGGCGACGATCGAGCGATTGATCGGAAGTTTTCAAACGTTACTCTCGGAAGCGGTAAAAAATCCGGTGGGTCCGATTTCAGAGCTGCCGCTGCTCACCACGGTTGAACAGAAACAATTGCGGGAGTGGAACGATACGCAGCGGGAGTTTTTGCAGGAGAAGTTGATTCACGAATTGTTTGCTGAACAGGGGGCTCGCACGCCAGAGGCGGTGGCGGTGGTTTGTGGCGATGACGAGTTGACTTATGCCGCTTTGAACGAGCAGGCGGAGCGATTGGCGACGACGTTGCGTGAATTGGGAGTGGGGCCGGATGTGCGAGTGGGAATCTGTGTCGAGCGCTCGCTGGAAATGATGGTGGGGCTGCTGGGAATTCTGAAAGCAGGCGGATGTTATGTGCCGTTGGACCCGGCATATCCGGCGGAACGTCTGGCATTCATGCTGACGGATTCGCAAGCGACGGTGCTCGTGACGCAGGAAGACATGCGCGAACATCTTCAGCTTCCGAATTCGCTTCGCACGGTAAGTCTGGATTTGCGGAATGGTGAACTGCGTTGTGCTGCTTCCACCGCGACCAATTCTCCCGCGCTTCCGACACCGTCTCGGCCGACGCAATCAAGCGATCTTGCCTACGTCATTTATACATCGGGTTCGACCGGCAAGCCAAAGGGCGTGATGGTGACGCATCAAAACGTCGTGAATTTCTTTACCGCGATGGACGAGGTGTTGGGCACGAAACCCGGTGTGTGGCTCGCTGTGACGAGTATCTCGTTTGATATTTCGGTGCTGGAACTATTCTGGACGCTGACGCGCGGGTTCAAGGTGGTGATTCAAGTTGAGGCCGGACGAAGATCGACGGAAACGCTGCCTGCGGCGAGTCGGCGAATGGATTTCAGTCTGTCGTATTTCGCGAGCGATGCCGGGGATGGAGCGAAAGATATTTACCGGTTGTTATTCGAAGGAGCGAAGTTTGCGGATCAAAACGAGTTTTCCGCCATCTGGACGCCCGAGCGACATTTTCATCCTTTCGGCGGCATTTATCCGAATCCGGCAGTAATCAACGCCGCGTTGGCGACGTTAACCAAGTCGGTGCAATTGCGCGCGGGCAGCGTTGTGTTGCCATTACATCATCCGGCGCGGGTCGCGGAAGAGTGGGCGATGGTGGATCAACTTTCGCTAGGGCGCGTCGGAATTTCGATAGCTTCGGGATGGCACGTGCAGGATTTCGCGCTCGCGCCGGAAAATTACAGCGAACGCAAACAGATCATGCGGACGCAAGCGGAGTTGCTTCGGCGACTGTGGCGCGGTGAGGAAGTAGATTTTCCATCGCCCGAGAACAAAACAAAACGACTCCGGATTTTTCCGAAACCGTTGCAAGCGGAATTACCGATCTGGATGACGTCGTCCGGGAATCCCGCTACGTTTCAGTTGGCGGGCGAACTGGGCTTTCATCTGCTGACGCATCTTTCGGGACAGGACATTGAGAAGCTGGAAGAGAAAATCCGGATTTATCGCACGGCGCGGAGAAAGCATGGTCACGATCCGGAGGCCGGTTGTGTCAGTCTGATGTTGCACACGTTCGTGGCGGAGACGGAAGCGGAGGCGCGGGAAACGGCGCGTGAACCATTGCTGGAATACCTGCGAACGTATCGCAGCCTGAGTCAGAATTCGCATTTACATTCGACGCGAGCGAACGGAGCGGTGTCGAGCAAGAGCGCGCCGGAGTTGAATCACATGCTGACGGAAGCGACGCAGCGTTACGCGGAAACGTGCGGGCTGATTGGAAGTGTGGAGTCGTGTCTGCCGTTGGTGCAAAAACTTCAGGCGCTTGGCGTGAATGAAATCGCCTGCCTGATTGATTTTGGAATCGCCGCCGATTCGGTGCTGGCGAAGCTGAAGTTCCTGAATGAGCTTCGGAAGCGCGCCGGTGATTCTGGCGGGAGCCGCGGTCGGCGCATTGTCGCTGCGGATATCAATGGCCGGTGGCGCACGGTCGCGGAGAACATTCTTCGTCATCGCGTCACTCATATGCAGTGCACTCCCTCCTTGGCCGGAGCCCTGGCTCTGGCGCCGGAGTCGTTTCAGGCCATGCGACGGCTCAGCCATTTGCTGCTGGGGGGGGAGGCGCTGCCGGCGGATCTGGCGCGCAAACTTCGAGCCGATTGGAATGGCGAATTACTCAATCTCTACGGGCCGACGGAGACAACGATCTGGTCGGCAACTTATCGCATAACCGACGTTGAGCAGTTGAGCAGCGTGCCGATTGGACGGCCGATTGCGAATACGGAAATTCTGATTCTCGATGCGAATCGCCAACTCGTGCCTATTGGTGTGGCGGGAGAATTGCACATCGGCGGCGCGGGTGTGGCGCGCGGATATCTCAATCGGCCGGAGCTGACGCGGGAACGTTTCATACCGCATCCGTTTCGCAACGCTGGCGCGCGATTGTATCGCACCGGAGATCGGGCGTGCTGGCGCGCTGATGGAACGTTGGAATTTCTCGGGCGCATGGATCAGCAGATCAAGTTGCGCGGGCATCGCATTGAGTTGGGAGAGATTGAATCGCTGTTGCGTGATCATTCTTATGTGCGCGAATGCGCGGCACTGATTCACGAGAATGCGCCCGGAGATCAACGCCTCGTGGCATATATCGTTCCCGGTCGGCCCGGCGGAATCACGTCAGGCGAGTTGCGACATTTCCTCGAAACAAAGTTGCCGGATTACATGATTCCCAATGCGATGGTGATGCTGGAAAAAATGCCGCTTACGCCGAACGGCAAACTGAATCGCAAAGCGTTGCCCACGCCGGGTGAACCAGTTGCGGAAAAGAAAACGGCGTTCGCTGCACCGAAGTCGGAACTCGAGAAGATCATTGCGAAAATCTGGTGCGAGTTGTTGCGGGTCGAGAAGGTCGGTCGAAACGACAATTTTTTCGATCGCGGCGGGCACTCGTTGTTGGTGGTGCAAATGCAGGCGAAGCTGCGCAGCGCTTTGGGCCAAGACCTTCCCGTGGTGCGATTGTTTCAATATCCGACGGTCAGCGCGCTCGCAGAATTTCTAGGAAACAACACTAAGCGGGACGAATTGCAGAATGTTCGTGAGCGCGGTCGGCGCCAGCGAGAGATGTTAGCGCAATCCGGCGCGAAGCTTTCTGCAAATGGAATTCCGAAAGTCATGGCAGCGCGGGCGGGCAGGCGGCGACCCGAACAACGTCGTCCGCGCGGTGAGTCGTTGGGTCGCAAAACGGAGATGTCTTCATGAATCACGTTGAATCACATTCCACCAGCCTGGCCATTGTCGGTATGGCCGGACGTTTTCCGCGCGCGGGCAACATCGCGGAATTCTGGCGCAATCTTTGTGCGGGCGAAGATTGCATTTCATTCTTCAGCGATGAAGAGCTGGCGACTTCGGGCATCAATGTCGCGCCGGAGGATTCAAACTATGTGAAAGCGCGCGGTATCCTGGCGGCTGCCGATCTGTTTGACGCGGCGTTCTTCGATATCAAACCCAAGGAAGCGGAAGTCATGGACCCGCAGCATCGGGTGTTCCTCGAATGCGCCTGGGAAGCGCTGGAGCACGCGGGTTACGACGCGACGAAATACGACGGCAACATCGGTGTGTTTGCCGGGATGAGTCAGAACACCTACCTGATGAACAATGTGGCGACGCGGCCTGATGTGCTCGGGGTGGTGGGCGAATATCAGGCGATGTTGGGCAATGACAAAGATTATCTGCCGACGCGCGTGTCGTACAAATTGAATCTCACCGGGCCGAGCTTAAACATTCAGACTGCTTGTTCGACATCGCTCGTGGCGGTGTGCGTGGCGTGCCAACATCTGTTGACGCTCCAATGCGGAATAGCGCTCGCCGGCGGAGTTTCAATTCGTTTTCCGCAGCGACAAGGACATCGGCATCAGACCGGTGGAATCACATCGCGCGACGGACATTGCCGACCGTTTGATGCAACGGCGAGCGGAACGGTTGCAGGCGAAGGCGTGGGAATCGTAGTGCTGAAGCGACTTGATGATGCGTGGCGGGATGGCGACACGATTTACGCCGTCATCAAGGGGTTTGCGACGAACAATGATGGCGCGGAAAAAATCGGTTACACCGCGCCGAGTGTGCATGGACAGGCGGAGGTGATTGCCACCGCGCAAGCGATAGCGGGCGTTGCGCCGGAGGAAATCAGCTATGTCGAAGCGCACGGAACGGCAACGCCGCTCGGCGACCCGATTGAAATCGAAGCGCTGAAGAAAGCGTTTTTCACGGAATCAAACCCGCGCAACTGGTGCGCGATTGGTTCGGTGAAGTCGAACATCGGTCATCTCGACGCAGCGGCAGGAATCGCGGGCCTGATTAAAACCACGCTCGCGTTGTATCACCGAAAGATTCCCGCGAGTCTGCATTTCAAAACGCCGAATCCGGAAATCGATTTTGCGGACAGTCCGTTTTTTGTAAACGCCCGATTGCGCGATTGGGGCAGCGACGGAAAACCGCGTCGGGCCGGCGTGAGTTCATTCGGTATCGGTGGGACGAACGCACATGTTGTGCTGGAAGAAGCACCGGAAATTCCGGTTTCCGAAAACATGCAACCACCCGAGTTGTTGGTGTTGTCGGCAAAGACTGCGGCGGCGCTGGATGCGATGGCGATTAATCTCGCCGCGCATTTGAAACAGCAACCGGAACCAAATCTGGCGGATGTGGCTCACACGTTGCGCGTCGGACGACGCGAGTTTGCGCATCGGCGAATACTGGTCGCGGATTCCAGTGCGGATGCGGCGCGGGTTCTGAATTCCGGGGATGTGAAAAGGATGTTTTCGCACGTGACAGGAAATGTCGGTGCATCGGTGGTTTTCATGTTTCCGGGGCAGGGCGCGCAGCGAGTGAACATGGGACGGGAGTTGTATGAAACCGAACCGGTATTTCGTGAAGAGCTGGATGCGTGTCTGGAGATTTTGAATCCGAAGTTGAAGCATGATCTGCGCAGCATTCTGTTTCCTGAACCGGATTCTGCAGCGGAAGCCGTGGCGCGGTTGATGCAAACGTCGCTGACACAACCCGCGTTGTTTGCCGTGGAATACGCGTTGGCGCGGCTGTGGATGAGTTGGGGCGTGCAACCGGCAGCATTGGTTGGCCATAGCATCGGCGAATACGTCGCAGCGTGTCTGGCCGGAGTGTTTTCGTTGGCGGATGCGTTGGAGTTGGTCGCGGAACGAGGACGGCTGATGCAACAACAACCGGCAGGCGAGATGTTGGCGGTGCGAATGAGCGAGGCGGATGCGCAGCAATTTCTAAGTGCTGAAATTGCGTTGGCAGCAGTGAACGCTCCGGAACGATGCGTTCTGTCGGGTTCGACGCAAGCTATCGCGCAGGTGGAAAAGCAACTTGCAGAACAGAACATTGCGTCGCAACGACTTCGCACTTCGCATGCGTTCCATTCGCCGCTGATGGACGGCGCGATGCCCGAGTTTGTTGAACGAGTAAAAGCGATTCGTTTGCACGAGCCGGAAATTCCGTTTGGGTCGAATGTTTCGGGCACGTGGATTACGGCGGCGGAAGCGACCGATCCGAATTACTGGGCGCGACATCTGCGTCAGACGGTGAGGTTTTCCGACGGCGTTGCGGAGTTGCTTCAGGATTCGCAGCGTGTGTTTATCGAGATCGGGCCGGGACAGACGTTGAGTCAGTTTGTGAAGCAACAAGCGACGCGTGATCAGGCAGTAAAAGTGATTGCACCGCTGGCGCGTGGCGGCGGAGAAATTTCCGAGCGGCAGGCGCTGTTGTTCGCGTTAGGTCAGGCGTGGGCATGTGGAGCGACAGTAGATTGGTTGCCGGTCTCATCTGAAGAATCGCGAAGACGTGTGCCGTTGCCGACGTATCCGTTTCAACGAAAACGTTTCTTTGTGACGCCATCAAAGGTGATGACTGCGACAGCGCCAGCGACGGATCGAACGAACTTTGAAGCGCGTTCAGGAAACGAAGACCAGGTCGCAACCAACCGCGCAAGTAACGGCGATTTGCATTCTGTTGCCCTTCCGAAAACGTCGCGTGAGACGGATTCGCGGCAGCAGAGAGTGGCGCGGGAACTTCGCGGTTTGCTGAGTGAACTTTCCGGATTGGATCTCACGTCGTTGAATGGCGAAACATTTGCGGAGCTTGGATTTGATTCGCTGTTTCTCACGCAAGTGAGTCTGGCGATTGAGCGGCGGCTGCACGTGCGCGTGGCGTTTCGCGAGTTGTTGGAGGATTACGCAACCGTGGATGCGCTCGCAGCGCATCTGTTGGAAGAGTTGCCGGAGGAGAAACGCGAAGCAACGAACGGAAAGATTTCGGAATCGCGAGCAGCTTCGGAATTGGTTGCAACCGACGCCAATGGCTTGCCGCTTACTGCCGCGCAACGCGAATTGTGGTTTGCGTCGCAAGTCAGCGATGCCGCTTCATGCGTGTTCAATGAATGTCGGTTGCTGCGTTTGCTTGGTTCGCTGGAGGTAGCGGTTTTGCAAAAGGCGCTGGAAGAGTTGGGGGCGCGGCATGAAGCGCTTCGCACGACGTTCGCTGCCGATGGCTCAAGGCAATTCATTCATCCGGAATTCAAACTGCAATTTGAGCAAATTGATCTGAGCGCGAGTCCGGCGGATCAGGCGGAACGAATTGACACGATTCAACTGGAAGAAGCGCGAACGCCATTTGATCTGGTGCATGGACCGTTGATTCGCGCCCGACTGATTCGTTGTGGTGCCGAGGAGCATGTTTTGGTTGTCGCGGTGCATCATTTGATTTGCGACGGACAATCATTCGCGCTGCTGTTGCGTGAACTCGATGCGTTGTATCGCGCGAAAGGAAATGCGGCGGCAGCAAGGCTTCCAGCGGCGGTCCGGTTCAGTGATTACGTTCAGGAAAAGATTCGTGCGACGAACGATCACGTTCAGGCGGAGGCGTATTGGAGTATGGAATTTGCAGAGATTCCGCCGCCGCTCGACCTGCCTACCGACGCGCCACGCAGCACGCAATGGAACTTTGAAGGCGCGCGCCAAACGGTGCTTCTCGCTGAATCGCTTACCGACGCGGTGAAACAGTTGAGTGCCCGCTGCGGTTGCACTCTGTTCACAACTCTGCTCGCGGGTTGGAGCGTGGTGTTGTGCCGGTTGAGCGGGCAAAGCGAAATCGTGATTGGAATTCCGGTGGCAGATCGCGGTCGGGCGGGTGGCGAGCAATTGATCGGGCATTGTGTGAACTTCGTTCCTGTGCGTGCGCAGGTAGCAGATTCGGCGTCGTTTGTGGATTGTCTCGCAATGCTGCAACGCAAATTTCTCGACGCGCACGAACATCAGCACTTCACGTTTGGCAGCCTGTTGCAAAAGTTGAATGTGCCGCGCGAGGTCGGGCGCCTGCCGTTGGTGTCAGTGACGCTCAATGTGGAACGGCGCGAAGATGCATTGGATTTTGGCGGCCTGGCGGTTGAACTAAGCGCGAATCCGCACAGTTATATCAACTTCGATCTCAACCTGAGCGCGACCGAGGAGCGCGGTCGGCTTCGTCTGGAATGTCATTACAACGCGCGACTGTTCAACGCAGACACCATTCGCCGCTGGCTGAGACATTTTGAAACAGTTCTCAACGCGATCACGCGCGAACCAAAGCAGTGCGTGGGCGACATTTCGTTGCTTCGCGACGAGGAGCGACAACAGATGCTTCGCGAATGGAATGACACCGAGACGCCGTATCGTCGCGACGTAACCGTTTCTGAGCTCGTTGCGAAACAGGTGATGCGAACGCCTCAGGCGATGGCGTTGCGCTTTGGCAATGAGCAAATGACGTATTGCGAATTGCAACAGCGCGTGTCGGCGTTGGCGCAACGTTTGCGTTGCGCGGGGGCTGCGCCGCAAACGCGAGTGGGCATTTGCGCAGACCGTTCGCTCGAAATGGTGGTGGGGTTGTTGGCAATTCTGGAAACCGGTGCGGCTTACGTGCCATTGGATCCAACGTATCCGCGAGCGCGATTGGCTTACATGTTACGCGATTCCGGATGCACGGTTCTGTTGAAGCAGGAACAACTGTGGCAGGGACTCGAGTTGGACGTTTCGCAATTGAGAGTTCTTTGCCTGGATGCGGCGATTGAGGCGATTGAGACTGCGATGGATGCTCGGGCCGTCGTGGCGGCGGCGAGTGCGGAAGATTTGGCTTACGTAATCTATACCTCGGGTTCGACCGGCCAACCCAAAGGCGTCGCCATTCGACATCGCAATATCGCGAATCTATTCGCGGGAATGGATGGCTTGTTAGGCGAGCAACGCGGCGTCTGGTTGGCGGTGACCAGTATCTCGTTCGATATCTCGGTGGTGGAACTGTTCTGGACGTTGGCGCGCGGATTCACGGTCGTGATTCAACCGGAAACAGAACGCGCGGAAGACGACGCTCATCCGGCTTGGCGCACTGTCGCGGAAAATATTTGGCGCGAAGGTGTGACGCATCTGCAATGCACGCCGTCGTTGGCTAAAACACTGGTCGAAACTCCGGAAGGACGAGCGGCGTTGCGACAACTGAAGCAGATTCTGGTCGGCGGCGAAGCCTTGCCGGCAGCGTTGGCGGAACAGTTGTGTGAACTAGGGCCGCAAGTATTCAACATGTATGGTCCGACGGAAACGACGGTGTGGTCCGCGGCGTATGAAGTTAAATCGAGTCGCAATCCTGTGCCGATCGGACGGCCGCTGGCGAACACGCAGATCTACATTCTTGATACTCAGCGGCGGCCGGTGCCGATAGGAGTTCCAGGCGAGTTGTACATCGGGGGCGAAGGACTGGCACAAGGCTATCTCAATGGTCCGGAACTGACGGAAGAAAAATTTGTTCCTGATCCGTTCAGTGCGGATGCCGAGGCGCGGATGTATCGCACGGGCGACAGCGCGCGATTTCGAGCGGATGGAGTTATTGAGTTTCTCGGGCGACTCGATCAACAGGTGAAAGTGCGAGGGCATCGCATTGAACTTGGCGAGATAGAGACGGCGCTGAGCCAGATTTCCCAGGTGCAGGATTGTGTGGTCGTCGTGCGGGAAACGAACGGGGATCAACAACTCGAGGCTTATCTGATTAGCGAAGAAAGTCGGCTCGCGCCGAGCGAAAATGAATTGCGTCAGTCGTTAAGCCGACGGTTGCCGCGCTATATGATTCCGGCGTCGTTTACTTACCTGAAATCTTTTCCGCTGACACCCAATGGAAAAGTGGATCGCCGCGCGTTGTCGCGAGTGGAGCGGAAGCGACCGGGGGAGATAAACGATTTTCAAAAACCGGAGACGTTGGCGGAGCAAGCGGTGGCGCGCATCTGGCAGGAATTACTTGGAGTCAAAGAACTCGGTACGCGCGACAACTTTTTCGAACTCGGCGGGCATTCATTGATGATGATGCAGGTGCTTGCGCGCTTGCGGGCGCAGTTTCAGATAAACATCACGATGCGCGAATTTTTTCAGAAACCAACCATCGCCGGTCTGGCCGAAGCCCTGGAGGACTGTTTGACCGACGAGATTTCGCAACTGACCGAGGCGGAAGCGCAGAGTCTGGTTGGCGCTTCGAAATAAACCAAAGGAGTTTCAAGATGGAGACGACTGCGACAGCAGCCAAAGCAGTGTTGTCCAAAGCGAAGCAGTCTTTGCTCGCCCAACGCTTACAGGGGGCGCGTGAGCCGGCCGCCGCGCGAACGATTCCGCGACGAAAAACTGCAGACGCGCCGCTGGCTTTTGCGCAGGACCAATTGTGGTTTCTCGAACGGCTTGAACCGAACAGTTCGCTTTACACGATGGCCATCGCATTTCGTGTGTACGGTGAACTGGATTTGCTCGCGCTGGCGCAAGCGTTGACGGCGATTCTCGCGCGACACGAAATTCTGCGCACGCGATTCATCGCAGTGAACGACGAACCACGGCAGGTCGTCGAACCGCCGCGACCATTCGAGTTGAAAACGGTTGAACTGACTGACGCTACGACAGCCATTTGGCAAACAGCGGTCGCAACTGAAGCGGCGCGACCGTTTAATCTTGAAAGCGATCTGATGTTGCGCGCGACCGTTTTCCGCCTCGCGCCACAGGATTGCGTGTTGTTGTTCGGGATGCATCACATCGCTTCGGACGGGTGGTCGTGGGCGATTTTTCTGCGCGAACTTTCCGCGCTGTATGCTGCGGCGAAAGATGGCAAGGAGGAGGTCTTGTCGTCGCTCGCAATTCAATACGGCGATTATGCGAGTTGGGAACGGGAACAGTTTCAAGCGGGAAAATGGAGTGAGCAATTCAGTTGCTGGCGGCAACACCTGGCGGGCGCACCAATGGCCCTGGAGTTGCCGAGCGATTTCAAGCGACCGACAGCGCAGAGTTTTCGCGGCAGCCGCGAAAATCTGATGCTGGATGCAGAGCTGACCGAGCAATTGAATCAGTTGGCGCGTCGCGAAGGTGTCACGCTTTATCTGCTGCTGCTCGCCGCGTTCAAGGTATTGCTGCATCGCTACACGCAACACGAGGATCTGGTGATCGGTTCGCCGGTGGCCGGTCGGAATCAGATCGAGACCGAAGGGTTGATTGGATTCTTCGTGAAGACGCTCGTGTTGCGGACGGATTTGTCAGGCCGACCGGGCTTTCGCGATTTGTTGCAGCGCGTGAAACAGGTCGTGCTCAATGCGCACGCGAATCAGGACGTTCCGTTCGAGCGATTGGTGGAGGAACTGCGTCCGACGCGCAATCCTGGTATGCCGCCGCTGGTGCAGGTGATGTTTGCGTTTCAAAACACGCCAGCGCGCGAGTTTCATTTGCCAGGAGTTACCGCGACTCCGATCGAACTGCCGACGCAAACGGCGAAGTTCGATTTGACGTTGTTCGCGGAGGAAGCGCGCGGGCAACTGAGATTGTCAGCCGAATACAACACCGATTTGTTTACAGCAGCAACGGTGTCGCGGGGGTTGCGCCATTTGAAAGTTTTGCTGACGGGCATTGTAGCGAATCCTGAGCAATCAATTGCGCGATTGCCGTTGTTGGAGGAATGGGAACAGAAACTTCTGTGTGACACCTGGAAAGGTAACGAGGTTGAGTTTCCACGAGATTGCAACATTGCCCAGTTGTTCGAAACACAAGTTGAACGAACACCGGAAGCAATCGCAGTCGCTTACGGCGAAAGCCAGCTCACATATCGCGAACTCAATGTGCGAGCAAATCAACTCGCGCGTCATTTGCAAACGCTCGGAGTCGGACCGGATCAATTTGTCGCGGTCGTCATGGAGCGGTCGGTCGAATTGATCGTGGCATTGGTGGCAACGGTGAAAGCAGGCGGCGCGTACGTCGCGCTCGATCCAACGCATCCGCAGGAACGGCTTGCGGCGATGCTGAAGGATTGTCGGCCTCGCGTTCTGTTAACGGTGAAGAAATGGCAATCGTCGCTGAAGGTGACGGAATCCGTTCCGCTGATTTGTCTCGATAACCTTCCTGTCGCAGTCACGGAAGCGAGTGAAACAAATGTTTCCGGTGCAGCGACGGCGACCGATCTCGCTTACGTGAGTTTTACTTCGGGTTCGACCGGCGGGCCGAAAGGCGTTTGTGTGCCGCACCGCGCGGTCGTGCGACTGGTGCGAAACACGGATTACCTGCAATTAAGTGAGGGAGATGTTGTCGCGCAGGTTTCAAACTGCGCTTTTGATGCTTCGACTTTTGAGATCTGGGGTGCGTTGTTGAATGGCGCGCAGCTACAGGTGTTTCCTCAATCGCTGGTGCTTGCGCCGGAGCTTTTTCGTCAGGAATTGGAGCAAAGGAAAGTCACGGCGTTATTTGTCACGACGGCGCTGTTCAATCAATTCACGCAGGACGATCCGCAGATTTTTTCCAGCGTGCGGAATGTGTTATTCGGCGGCGATGTGGTGAACGTGCGTCGCGTCGCGGAAGTGCTGCGGCACGGGCGACCGCATCGGCTGTTGCACGTGTATGGACCGACGGAATGCACGACGTTCGCGACGTGGTATGAAGTGCGCGAGCTGTCCGATACCGAAACCACTGTGCCGATTGGTCGGCCGATAGCGAATACCGAAGCATATGTTCTCGATGCGGAACTTCAGCCTGTGCCGATCGGTGTCCCGGGGGAATTGTATCTGGGGGGCGATGGGCTGGCGCAGGGTTATTTGAATCGGCCGGAACTCACGGCGAAAAAGTTTGTGCGTCATCCGTTCGCGAAGTCGCCGGAAGCGCGCTTGTATCGCACCGGCGATGTGGTGCGATTTCGCGCGGACGGGAATCTCGAATTTTTGGGACGCGCGGATCGGCAGATCAAGTTGCGCGGCTTTCGCATCGAATTGGATGAAATCGAAAGCACGCTCGCGAGCTGTGCCGGCGTGCGCGACTGCGTGGTTTCGGTTAATAGCGATGAGGTCGGAGAAAAACGCGTCGCGGCATACGTCGTGGTGAACGGCGCGTCGGAGCCGACGAGCGATGACTTACGTCGCTACCTGCGCACGAAATTGCCGGACTACATGGTGCCCGCGGCGTTTGTGTTCCTGCCGTCGCTGCCGCTCAATGCCAACGGGAAGATCAATCGTGCGGCGTTGCCGAAACCGGACTTCAGTCGTGTAGCAACGGATGCGCAGTTTCTTGCGCCGCGTGATGAAGTGGAGATCCGGTTGGCGGTCATCTGGCAGGAATTGCTGGGTGTAGAACGCGTAGGAGCAACGGATCACTTCTTTGATCTCGGCGGACATTCGTTGTTGGCGGTGCGGCTGCTGGCGCGTGTCGAACGGGAATTCGGTCGCGCATTACCGATCACGACGCTGTTTCAGAATCCAACGCTGGAACATTTCGCGAAAGCGCTGCGCGGCGCACGAACAGATGAGCCGCACGAAGCGACAGCGTTGGTGCCGATTCAATCGCGTGGCAATCGACCGCCGTTGTTTCTCGTGCATGGAGCAGGCGGCGGCATGTTCTGGGGATACACGAATCTCGCGCGGCATCTTGGTGACGATCAGCCGGTTTATGCGTTTCGTTCGCGCGCGCTCGATGGTTTGCCGGAGTTGCGTTCCATTGAAGCGTTGGCTGATGCGTATCTCGCGAGTCTGCGCGCGTTTCAACCGCACGGTCCGTATTGTCTCGGCGGATATTGTTTTGGCGGCAATGTCGCGTATGAAATGGCGCGAAAACTTCGCGCGGTGGGAGAAGAGGTCGCCGTGCTTGCGCTGATGAATGCGCTTCCGCCGGATTCGAAATACAAGCGCGTGAAGTTTTCGTGGCGGTGGTTCAGACGCTTTGCGGCAAATGTGATGTATCTGCTGCGCTGGCATTGCGGACGTTCGCACCAACAGCGCCGGGATTTCATCAAGTGGCAATGGCATGCATCGGTGGCGCGACTGAGACGGCGATTCAGTCGCAAAAATCACCAGCGAATCAGCGCTGCGGATTTTGTGGATCTTTCGGCGTGCACGCCGGAAGAGCGACCTGCCTGGGACGCGCATGTGGAAGCGTTGTTTCAGCATCGGACTGACAACTACGACGGGCCGGTGTGGCTGTTTCGTAGCTGCGGCCATCAATTCTGGTGTTCCTTCGATCCGGCGTACGGCTGGCGTGAATTCGCCCGCGGTGAGTTGACGATTTGTCCCGTCGCTGGCGCACACGAGCAGATTCTTGAAGAGCCTTTCGTCGCAAGTCTCGCGAACGAATTGAAACGGGCGTTGGCATCGGTGGCGGTTGTGACCGTCAAATCAAGCGACGAGAAGAATGGCCGAGTTGTTGCGGGTGCTTTGGAATGTTCAATTTTACCCAAAGCCGAGTGGAATCGAACGCAGCGGGATTTTCCGGTGGAGCAAAGTTACGCGCAGGCGTTCGAAGCGCAAGTGGCGAGGACACCGGAAGCTATTGCGGTTCGATTCGAAGGAAAAGAACTCAGCTATGCGGAATTGAATCGGCGCGCCAATCAGATCGCACATTTTCTCAGAACGCAGGGTATTGGGCCAGAAGTGTTGGTAGCGGTAAATCTGGAACGGTCGGTGGAATTAATGGTGGCGCTGCTGGGAGTTTTCAAAGCCGGCGGTGCGTATTTGCCGCTCGATTCAAAATATCCGCGCGAACGATTGCGCTACATGCTGTCGGATTCGCGCGCGTCGCTGTTACTGACGCAGTTAAAGTTTCAGGACGATTTCGCCGGCAGCGCTGCAAAGGTGATTTGTCTTGATGACCCGAAGTTGCAGAAAACTATCGGCGCGGAATCGGAAACGAATCCACCGTCGTGCGCTGTTGGAGAGAATCTGGCTTATGTGATCTATACGTCCGGTTCGACGGGAACGCCGAAAGGCGTCGAGATTCTGCATCGCTCACTTCTGAATCACAATTTTGCCGTTTGCGAACGCTACGAGCTGTCGAGAACGGACCGAGTGTTGCAATTCAGCCCGTTCAGTTTCGATATCTCGGTCGAAGAGATTTTTCCGACGTGGCTCGCGGGAGGAGCTGTGGTGTTAAGAACGGAGGACGCGCTTTCGTCACCTGCACATTTTTTCCGCTTCGTGCGAGCGGAACGGCTGACGGTGCTGAATCTGCCGACGGCGTATTGGCATGAGCTGATGAACGCGTTGCCGGAGCAAAAATTTCCGGAATGCGTGCGCGCGGTAATCATCGGCGGAGAACGGGCATCAGAAGCGGGGTTTCGGCGGTGGAAGGAGCATGTCGGAGCGCGGGTAAAGTTGATCAACACTTACGGGCCGACGGAAGCGACGGTGATTGCAACTACGTATGTCGCAACTGAAACCGATGATGGTGCGCTGCCGATTGGAGCGCCGATCGCCAACACACAAGTTTTCATTCTTGATGCGGATTTGAAGCCGGTGGCAGTGGGTGAAAGCGGTGAGCTTTACATCGGAGGAACGGGCTTGGCGCGCGGTTATTTGAATCGACCGGAGCTGACGGCGGAAAAATTCATTCGGAATCCGATTGCGAGTTCCGATTCATCGGAGCGGCTTTATCGCACCGGAGATTTAGCGCGATGGCGTACAGACGGAAACATTGAGTTTGTTGGTCGCGAAGATCAGCAGGTCAAAATTCGCGGATTTCGCGTCGAGTTGCCGGAGGTAGAAGCGGCGTTGCACGAATATGCACGGGTGCAGGATGCCGTCGTGATGGCGCGAGAAGATACGCCAGGTCGCAAACAACTGGTGGCTTACGTGGTTTGGCGCGAGCCGGGAGCCGTGACGGATTTGCGCGAGTTTCTGAAGGCAAAACTTCCAGCGCACATGATTCCGACAAACATCGTGGTTTTGGAACGTTTGCCGCTGTCGCCGAGCGGAAAAGTGGATCGGCGATCGTTGCCGGCACCGGGAAATGCGCGACCGGAATTGGAATCGCCATACATCGCGCCGCGTTCGGATACGGAAGTTGCGCTCACAGAAATCTGGCAGGACGTGCTCGAACTCGAGGCGGTAGGAGTGGACGACAGTTTCTTCAATCTCGGTGGACATTCATTATTGGCGGCTCAGGTCATCTCGCGAATTCGAACGCAATTTCACGCTGAAGTGCCGCTGTCGGGATTGTTTCGACATCCGACCATTGCCGCGTTAGCGAAAGAGTTGGATGCCGGTCGCTGGCAAAGCGAGAACGCGAAGGAGTTGCCGCTGAAACGAGTTTCGCGCGATGGAGATTTGCCGGCGTCGTTTGTGCAGGAACGGCTTTGGGTGTTGGAACAACTGGAGCCGGGCGGTCATGCGTATAACGTGTCGGTGGCGTTGCGACTGCATGGCGAATTGAATCGTACGGCGTTTGAGCGCGCGGCGCAGGAAGTTTTCGCGCGACATGAAGCGTTTCGCACCGTGTTTGCGATGGAGCAGGGGAGGCTGATCCAGGTAATCCAGCCGAAGCCGACTTTTTCGCTGCGTTACGTGGATTTGAGTGAGCAACCGGAAGCGGCGCGGTTTGCAGCGGGGCGTGAGCTGATTTGCGCTGAAGCCAGACAACCTTTTGATCTGACACGTGGTCCGTTGACACAGGCGTTGTTGGTGCGACTCAGCGACGAAGAACATCTTTTCTGCCTGGTTATGCATCATGCGATTTCGGACGGCTGGTCGCAGGCGATTTTCTTCCGCGAACTGCAATCGCTTTACGAAGCCTTTGCAACGGATGCAACTCCGGCAGCGTTGCCGCCGTTGCCGATTCAAATAGTGGACCACGCGGCGTGGCAACGGGAAGTGATGAGCGGAGAACTATTAAATCGCGAATTGCGCTGGTGGAGGGAGACGCTGGCCGATGCACCGCCGGCGATTGCTTTGCCTGCCGATGCAATTGATTCAGTTCCGGAACACGCGGCGGCTCGGGCCGTGAAACAAATCAGCGGAGAACTGAATCGGTTTTGCCAGAAGAACGGCGTGACGCCGTTCATGGTGAGTCTGACGGCGCTCGCGGTGACACTGCAAATCTGGACGCTGCAGATTGATTTGGTATTGGGAACGGTGGTGGCGGGGCGAAATCGGCGAGAGCTTGAGAATGTCATCGGCTGTTTCATGAACTTCCTGCCGTTGCGCGTAAAAGTGGTCGCGCAGCAAACGGTGCGTGAAATTCTGTTTCAGGTGCGCGACGTCGTTTTAGCCGCGCAGGCACATCAGGATTGTCCGTTTGAGAAAATCGTCGAAACGATCAATCCGCGGCGCGAGAAGGATCGCAATCCGCTCTATAACGTCGGTTTGCTGCTCCAGAATTTTCCGACGCAACCCTTCACCAGTGCAAAACTGAAAAGCGAAGTATTGCCTGTGGAAGCCGAAGCGGCGCTGTTGGATTTGCGATTTGAAGTCGAGGAAACGGCATCGGGTTGGTCGTGGTGCTGCGAATACAAAACGAAGTTGTTTCGGGTGGATACGATTTCGCAATTGCTCGTTTCTATGGATCAGGTGTTGGTGAAGCTGATGCGCGAACCTGATGCACGCGTTTCGGATTTCACGATCGCACCGGAGTTAGGAACGCGACGCGATCAGTCGCAGGCGGTGGAACCGGAAGTGATTGCGGTGACTGCGACGTTTACGGCGGAGTTTCTGGCCGAGCCGCTTCAGCATTGGATGAAGGAACTCGAGTTGCCGGCGACGATCCGCTTCGCGCCGTACAATCAGGTGTTTCAGCAATTGCTCGATCCGGAAAGTCTTCAATCGCGCAATGCTCGCGGGCTCAACCTCGTGCTCATTCGATTGGAAGATTGGGAAGCTATACCGGACCAGAACGGCAGCGCGAAAGCAGGGATGCAGCAGACGGCGCGTGAATTTGTTGCCGCGCTTCAGACGGCGGCGCAACGGACGATGACCCCATGGCTGATTTGTCTTTGTCCATCGGCAAAAACGATCGCGCAACAATCGGAGCGGGCTGAGGAATTTTTGCAGTTAGAAAATGAACTGGCCGAAACGTTCCGCCCGCTTAACGGCGTGCAACTCGTGACGACAGCGGAGTTGTTCGAATACTACCCGGTGCAGGATCACTACGATGCGCAGGGCGATGAATTGGGTCACGTGCCGTACACGCCGGCGTTTTTCACTGCGGTAGCCACGATGGTTGCGCGCCGTTATCACGCGTTGAAGCGGCCGCCATGCAAAGTCATTGCGTTGGATTGCGATCACACGTTGTGGGCAGGAATTTGTGGTGAAGACGGTCCGAACGGAATTGAGATTGATCCGCCGCGTCGGGCATTGCAGGAGTTCATGCGCCGCCAACTCGACGCCGGACGATTGCTGTGTCTTTGCAGCAAAAATAATGAGGCGGATGTCACCGCGGTGTTTGAGCGGGCAAAAAACATGCCGTTGCAACCCGAACATTTTGTCACGCGCCAGATCAACTGGAATCCCAAATCCGCGAACTTACGCGCGCTGGCAGAAGAGTTGCATCTCGGTCTGGACAGTTTCGTGTTGGTGGATGACAACCCGATGGAATGCGCAGAAGTGGCGGCGAATTGTCCGGATGTCGTCGCGCTGCAACTGCCGGAGGATCCGCAGTTGATTCCGCAGTTTCTCAAGCATTGCTGGATTTTTGATACCCCGAAAACGACGCAGGAGGACGCCAAACGCACGGAGTTTTATCGGCAGAATCGCGAGCGCGAGGCGTTGCGACAGGAATCGGTGAGCTTCGCGAATTTTCTTCAGGCGCTGAGACTGAAGATTGAGATCGCAAAGATGGCAATGGCCGACGTCGCGCGCGTGGCGCAACTGACGCAGCGGACAAATCAATTCAACACCACGACGCAGCGTCGCAACGAAACAGAGTTGCTTCAGCTTGCGCAAACCGGTGCGGAGATTTTTACGGTGCGTGTAAGCGATCGGTTTGGAGATTACGGCCTGGTGGGGGTGATGATTTGTCAGCCGGAGGCGGCGGCGTTGGTGGTGGAGAATCTGTTGTTGAGCTGCCGAGTGCTGGGCAAAGGAGTGGAGCATCGGATGTTGGCGCATGTGGGAAATGTGGCGCATGAAAGCGGATTGGCCGAAGCGCGCGTGCGGTTCAGTTCATCTGCGAAGAATCAACCGGCGCAGGATTTTTTGGAACGAGTCGCCGGACAATATCGTCAGGCGCATAACGGTGGTTGGGTTTATGTGATTCCGGCGATGGTGGCGAAACGGATTGAATTTTCGCCAGCGAAAGGTGACGGGACAGTCGCGCCGACAAATCGAACGGCGAATGAGTCGGCGACGATTGCCAGTGTGAAACGGTTTGATCGCTGGCGATGGATTGCGTTGGAGGCGAATGAGCCGAAGCGGATTCTTGAAATGATTGAAGCGAAGAATCCGACGCGAAAAAGCGCGTCGGTGAAGGGCGAGCCGACCAGCGAATTGGAATGGCAACTTTGTGCGGTGTGGCAGGAAGTGTTGCGGGTGGAACGCGTCGGGATTCACGACGATTTCTTTGAACTCGGCGGGCATTCGTTTCTCGCAGTTCGATTGTTTGCGCAGATTGAACGCGTCACTGGAAAGCAATTGCCGGTGCTGACAATTTTTCAGGCGCCAACGGTGGCGCAATTGGCGCAACGGATGCAAAAGACGCAGAGCGCAAAGTCGGCGTCGTCATTGATTGTGCCGATTCAACCGCGAGGAACGCGGCCACCGCTGTTTCTGGCACATGGCGCGGGTGGCGACGTGATGTGGGGTTACGCGAATCTGGCGAAACATTTGAGCCATCAGCAGCCGGTGTTTGGATTACAAGCGCGACCGACTGATGCGCCGGATAAATTCGGGACGCTGGAAGAAATGGCGGCGAATTACGTTGCCGAACTGCGACGATTTCATCCGCACGGTCCGTACTGTCTGGGGGGATATTGCTTTGGTGGCGATCTCGCGTATGAGATGGCGCGACAACTTCAGGCGCAAGGCGAGGAAGTCGCGTTGGTGGCGTTGATCGAGAGCACGCCGGAAGGCGGAACGTACGAAAAGGTGCGCTGGTGGCGATTGGATTTTCCGTTTCGCTTCAGTCGCAATGTTTATTTCTGGTGGCGCGATTTCTACGGTTATCCGGCTGAGGAACGACGCAGCCTGGTGCGACGAAAGATTCAATCGCTGGGGCGGAAACTGCGGACCCGATTAGGACGCCGACAAAAAATGCCGAGTGCGGTGGATCTCGACGACATCATTGATACGGCGAAATTTCCCGAGCACGAAATCCGTTTGTGGCAGGCACATCTTCAGCTTTTGATGCGACACACGTCGCAGCCGTACTCCGGGCGAGTCACAGTTTTTCGGACGGCGGCGCATCCGTTGTTCTCGTCGTATGAACACGATTTAGGTTGGGGACCATTGGCGGCGGGCGGTGTGACGGTGAAGGTCATCGCGGGTTCACATGGAAACATCTTTTTAGAGCCGCACGTGCAGGACCTGGCGCAGCAGTTGGCGGCGACGTTGGACAATCTTGCAGCGGCGGAAAATTCACCAAAGAAAGGCAAACCATGAACCTGATTTCTTTCATGCTTCGAACCTGTCGCGGCCCGATGGTCCTGATGGCGGCGGTGGCGTTGCTGAGCGGCGCTTGCAATGCCGGACTCATCGCAGCAGTAAATCAGGCGTTGAACAGCTCAGCCGGCCCAGTGGTGATTCTGGTGCTGGCATTTGCGGGACTAGGCCTGGGGCGATTGATTGCGAGTTTTGCGTCGCAACTGATGTCGGTGCGGTTTTCACAACGAGCCGTGGCAGGAATGCGCCGCGAACTGGTGCGTTCGATTCTTGGGGCGCCATTGCGCCAGTTAGAAGAACTGGGCTCGGCGCGATTGATCGTAGCGCTGACGGACGACATTTACAATGTCACGCAGGCGTTGCTGGGCGTGCCGGTGACGGCGGTGAACATTGCGATGTTACTCGGCGGTGCAGCCTATCTCGGCTGGCTTTCCTGGCAATTACTATTGGCGCTGACATTTCTCGTCGGACTGGGCGCAGCGGGTTACATCGTGTTGAGCCGCGGCGCGTATCGGTCGTTGAATCGGGCGCGTGAGGAAGAAGATCGATTGTTTGGTCATTTTCGTGCCCTGACCGATGGCGTAAAGGAACTCAAGTTACACCGCAATCGGCGCAGTGTGTTTCTGGAACGCGACATTGATGCAGCGACGGCAGCATATCAGCGGCACAACGTTACGGCGGAAAGCCGATTCATCTTTGCGCAACACTGGAGTCATCTGTTGTTCTATCTGTTGATTGGTGCGGTGCTGTTTTTTGTTCCGGTCGTGTCGGACATCGGTCCTGCCGCGCGGACTGGTTACGTCATCACGGCGTTGTATCTGATGGGTCCGTTGGCCGGCGTGCTGAGCACGTTTGCATTGTTTGGACGCGCGAATATAGCGTTGCAAAAGATCGAACAGCTCGGCGTCACGTTACGCCGCGCCGGAACGGATACGACGTTGAACGGGCGAGGGGAGAAGCGCGGGCCGTTCCGGTCGTTGGAACTGCTGGGCGTGACGCATTCGTATCATCACGAGAAGAGCGACAGTCACTTTTTGCTAGGCCCGATCAGTTTGACGTTTGAACCGGGTGAACTGGTGTTCATTGTCGGTGGTAACGGCAGTGGCAAATCGACGTTAGCGAAAATCATTACGGGTTTGTACACACCGGAAGGCGGAACGATTCGATTGAACGGTGAAGTGGTGACGGATGCAAATCGCGATGAATATCG
>CALAYC010000349.1 GCA_937894935.1 uncultured Verrucomicrobiota bacterium | reverse complement strand
GATCGCCACGTTGCCACTGTTGTAGAACACGCCATTGTAAAAATTCGCTGCGCCTGTTCCTCCTGATTTGTTCAGCGTTCCTGCGTTGTAGATGAATCCACCGTTGTAATACCCATTCACATTCACGTTTGCAGTCACATTGATTACGCCACTTACCAGATTGGAGAATACCCCGTAGTTCGTGGCCGAATATCCGTCTGTTCCCAGCGAAATCGTGTCTGCCCACGTCAACCCTCCTGCATTCACCAGTGTGCCGCCGACCAGATACTTCGAGTTGCCGCCGCTGATACTTCCGCCCCCGCAATGAATCGTGCCGCGCAGCCAGCCGCCGTTCCACGTCAACGTCGCCGCAGTCAGCACGCCGGTCGAGACGTTGATCGTCCCGGAACCCAGACACTGCAACTCCGCGACGGAAACATTTTCATTCACAGTGACGGTGACGTTGCGATTGAACACCGCGACGTCCGCCGCGCCGGGGACTTGATTGGGACTCCAGTTGCCGGGCTCGTGCCAACTGCCGCTGGTGTTGTTGGTCCAGGTAAGAGTGGCGGCCTGGAGTCGATCAGCATCCGAAGCCAATCCCAATAATCCGACGACTAATAGTCCAATAAATCTTGTCTTCATAAAATTTAACGCCGCCGGACCAACCTCCGAGTTTCTTACAACTTTGATTTAGAAAGCCAATCGGCCTTCTGACTGCCCCAAAGGAAAGATACCTCCTCGGGCATAATCTGCCCAATGCCAACAACTTAATGGCTCGCAGATTTGCGGTTGGCGCGCAAGGGCATTTTCATGTTAAGGGACACCGTTGGCCGGCTACGTTGCATGAAGTTTGAAAAACTTCACTCGTTCAGTGAACCAGGACGAAAATACACACACGAGAATTGAAATGGAGCAGGGAGGGGTGAAGGTATGGCCATTCATCTGTGAGGTGAATGATGATTTAAGAAAAACGTCGCTCGCCTCGCGTGTTTTTGTGGTTTGAACGGCTTTCCGATCGAAACAAAAAACAGCCGCATCAAATGACGCGGCTGCGTGCTTCACACTGAATTGCGATTATTTCTTCAGCCCTTTGCAGAAATTCTCGATGCGAGCGAGGCCTTTTTCAATATTCGCCATGCTCGTGGCGTAGCTGAGACGAATGTAATCATCCGCTCCGAACGCGATGCCGGGCACGGCGGCGACTTTTTCCTGTTCCAATAACTTCGCGCAAAACTCGGTGGATTTGAGGCCGGTGCGGGAGATGTTCGGGAACAGATAAAACGCGCCTTTCGCATTCACGCAGGTGATACCGGGAATGGAATTCAGTTTCTGCCACGCGTAGGTGCGGCGTTTGGAAAACTCTGCCAGCCACTTCGGCAGATGATCCTGCGGACCGTTCAATGCCGCGACGGCGCCTTTTTGCGCGAAGCTGGTCGGGTTGCTCGTGCTGTGGCTTTGCACGGCGTCGATGGCCTTGGCAATCGGTTCGGGCGCGGCGCACCAGCCGAGTCGCCAACCGGTCATGCTCCAGGCTTTCGCAAAACCATGGACGATGATCGTGTGGTCGTAATGCGCCTGCGAGAAGCTGGCGACGCTTTTCACCGTCGCGCCATCATAGAGCAGATGCTCGTAAATTTCGTCGCTCATGATGAGCACCCCTTTTTCGACGCAAATGTCGCCCAGCGCTTTGATTTCGTCCGGCGTATAAACGGAGCCGGTCGGATTGCTCGGCGAATTCAAAACGAACAATCGCGTCTTCGGCGTAATGGCGGCGCGTAATTGTTCCGGTGTGACTTTGAATTCCGTCTGGTCGGAGGTCTCAAGAATGACCGGTTTGGCGCCGGCGAGTTTTACCATTTCGGGATAACTCAACCAATACGGCGCGGGAATGATAACTTCGTCACCTTCCTGACACGTGGCAAGAATGACGTTGTAGCAGGAATGCTTGCCGCCGCAGGAGACGATGATCTGGCTCGGTTTGTAAGTCAGACCGTTTTCACGTTTATGTTTGTCGGCGATGGCCTGACGCAATTCCGGAATGCCGGCTGCCGGAGTGTATTTCGTGAAACCGTCAGCGAGTGCTTTAGCACAGGCATCTTTGATGTGTTGCGGAGTGTCGAAGTCAGGTTCACCCGCGCCGAAGCCGACAACATCCTCGCCAGCAGCCTTCATGGCCTTGGCCTTGGAATCTATGGCAAGTGTGAGTGACGGCGACAGCGACGCGGCGCGTTGCGAGATACGGTAGTTCATGTTCTGCGAAAAAACCGGTGAGTCGAGGCCGATTAAATAAGTTGAGGCTGAATTTTTTCCGGATCGACGCCGAGGTCTTTAATTGCCTTGGCGACGACCTCGCGCTCGATTTCGCCACGTTGAGCGAGGGCGTAGAGCGTGCCGATGACGGTGCTTTCAGCATCCACCTGGAAAAAGCGCCGCAGCCGCTTGCGCGTGTCGCTGCGACCGAATCCATCCGTGCCGAGCGTGAACAATCCACCGGGCACCCATGGCGCAATCTGATCAGGCACGGTGCGAATGTTATCGCTGACCGCGACAAATGCGCCTTTCTCCTTTGCGAGAATCTGTTCGACGTAGGAGAGCTTCGGTTTTTCGGTCGGATGCAGCATGTTCCAGCGTTGGCAACGAATCGCATCGGTGCGCAACAGCTTGTAACTCGTGGCACTCCAGACATCCGCGCTGACGCCGTATTTTTCCAGAATCTCCTGTGCCTTGAGCGCGGACTGGATAATCGGACCGCTGCCGAAGATGTGTGCTTTGATTTTCTTGTTCGCCGTGCCTGGCTTGAATTTATACAAGCCTTTGAGAATGCCATCGGTCACACCTTCGGGCATCGCAGGTTGGTGATAATTCTCGTTATAGAGCGCGAGGTAATAAAAGATTTCCTCGCCCTCGGCGTACATGCGACGCAAGCCGTCCGCGACGATGGTGGCGATTTCGTAACCAAACGCCGGATCGTACACGAGCGCGGTTGGAACCGTACTCATGTGCAGCAAGCTGTGGCCGTCCTGATGTTGCAGACCTTCGCCGTTGAGCGTGGTGCGACCGGACGTTGCGCCGCAGAGAAAACCTTTCGCTTTGATATCGCCTGCGAGCCAGACGAGGTCGCCGATGCGTTGCGGTCCGAACATCGAGTAATACGTGTAGAACGGCACCATCTCGACGCCATGCGTGGCATAGCTCGTTCCCGCCGCAATGAATGACGACATCGCACCGGCTTCGGTAATACCTTCTTCGAGAATCTGTCCGTCCTTCGCTTCGTGATAATAGAGCAGAGACTTTTTATCCACCGGCTCGTAAAGCTGACCTTTGCTCGAGTAAATACCGATTTCGCGGAACAGCGAATCCATGCCGAACGTGCGCGCTTCGTCAGGAATAATCGGCACGATGTTTTTGCCGATACCTTTGTGACGCAGCAGTACTGTCAATAAGCGTACGAACGCCATCGTGGTGGAAACTTCACTCGTGCCCGAGCCTTTGAAGAATTCCTTGAAGAAATCCAGGCCCGGAACTTCGAGTCGTTTCGCAGTTGTATGGCGTGCGGGCAAAAAGCTGCCGAGCGCTTTGCGGCGTTCGAGCAGGTATTTGATTTCCGGCGAATCAGCAGGCGGCCGATAAAACGGCATTTCGGCGATGACGTCGTCGCTGATCGGAATATCGAAACGTTCGCGGAACTCCCGGAGTTCCTTTTCGTTCATCTTCTTCTGCTGATGCGAAATGTTGCGGCCTTCGCCCGCTTCGCCGAGACCGTAACCTTTAACCGTCTTGGCAAGAATCACCGTCGGCTGACCCTTGTGTTCCATCGCCGCTTTGTAAGCCGCGTAAACTTTGCGCGTGTCGTGGCCGCCGCGCATGAGCTTCTGCAACTGCGCATCGGTGAGATGCGTGACGAGTTTGAGCAGCTCAGGATATTTGCCGAAGAAATGTTTGCGCGTGTAGCTGCCGGGCTCGACGACGTATTTCTGGTAATCGCCGTCCACGCATTCTTCCATGCGCTTGAGCAGTAGACCGGTTTTGTCGCGGGCAAGCAGATCATCCCAATCCGAACCCCAGATGACTTTAATAACATTCCAACCCGCGCCGCGGAACGCCGCTTCGAGTTCCTGAATGATTTTGCCGTTGCCGCGCACCGGACCGTCGAGGCGTTGCAAGTTGCAATTCACCACCCAGATCAGGTTGTCGAGATTTTCGCGTGAAGCGAGCGTGGACGCACCGAGCGTTTCCGGTTCGTCACTTTCGCCGTCGCCGATGAAACACCAGACCTTCGGTTCGTTCTCGGCGCTGACGAATTTGCGCGCTTGCAGGTAGCGATTGAACCGCGCCTGATAGATGGACAGGATCGGGCCGAGACCCATCGACACGGTGGGGAACTGCCAGAAATCCGGCATCAGATAAGGATGCGGATAAGACGACAAACCGCCGCCCTCAGCGAGTTCCTGGCGGAAATTATTGAGATGCGTTTCGTTGATTCGGCCTTCGAGAAACGCGCGCGCATAAACGCCGGGTGCCGCATGGCCTTGGAAGTAAACCGTGTCGCCGGGAAAATTTTCCGTGCGTCCGCGGAAGAAGTGATTGAAACCCACTTCGAACAAAGTCGCTGACGACGCGTAACTGGAAATATGTCCGCCGACATTCGTGGTGGAATTCGCTTTGACGACCATCGCCATCGCGTTCCAGCGCATCAGACTCTTGATGCGAACTTCCGTTTTCCAGTCGCCGGGGTATTCGGGTTGGGCTTCGACCGGAATGGTGTTGATGTAGGGTGTGTTGAAGCCGCGCGGCATCTCGTGTTTGGAGGCGCGCAAGCGATCGGCGAGTTTTTCCAGCAATTGCGCGGTGCGCTCGGGCCCCTGGCTCTCCAGAGCGAGATCGAAAACCGATTCGACGGACTCGGCGAGTTTATCGCTGATGGACGTGCGACCGTTGGACAACGTGACGCCTCGCGAACCGAGGACTTCTTTTTTGGATTTGATTGTGGTACTCACTGCAAAAATGTTTTGCCGGATGAATTTAACAGGCTGGTTGCGCCCCCGGCCAGAGCGCCAGATTAAACTCAGAACGCGCCCCAAAGGCCAGCGAAATCCTGGCATCGCGGCGACGCTCGGCGCCCGGCGCAAACATAGGCGCATTTCATTAAAGCTCCAAATGTCGGACGGCAAGCTGTGGCAAAGTCGCGTCGTTACAGATGCAAAACCGGTTCACCAGTGCGATTCCCGTGACGCCGGGAATCTTGCAGGAAGTTTTCCCTCATGACTTTGCTGGATTTAACGTTGCCGTCTCCGGCGGAAAATCTGGCGCTCGACGAAGCTTTGCTGGATGCCGCCGAGGCGGGTGAAATCGGCGAAGCGCTGCGTTTCTGGGAATCGCCGACGTATTTCGTCGTCGTCGGTTATGCGAACAAAGTGGCCAGCGAGGTGAACGTCGCAGCCTGCGAAGCGCGTGGCATTCCGATTATGCGTCGTTGTTCCGGTGGCGGCACGGTTGTGCAAGGCCCAGGCTGTTTGAACTATGCCGTTGTTCTTCGCATCAACGAAAGCGGTCCCACGCAAAACATCACGACCGCCAATCAACATGTGATGGAGCATGTGAGAAGAGCGGTCGCTTCCGAAATCCGAACTCCGAACTTCGAACTCCGAATTCAAGGTCATACCGACCTGGTCGTTGTCGAAACCGATGCGCAGTGTTCCCTGGCTTTGAAATTTTCCGGTAACGCGCAGCGGCGGCGCAAAAACTTCCTGCTGTTTCACGGCACGCTGTTGTTGAACTTCAATTTATGGCTCATCAGCGAATTATTGAACATGCCATCGCAGCAGCCGGACTATCGCGCCGGTCGCTCACACGATGAATTCATCATGAATCTTCCATTGAGCGCCGAAGCGGTTAAACGCGCTTTGGCTGCCGAGTGGCAGGCAATGGAATCAGCTTCCAGGCCGCCCAGAATTCCGGACGACTTATTGGGGAAGTATCAATCGTCGGAGTGGAATTTGAAGTTTTGAGGGCGGGCTGGTGGTTTCATTAACTGTTTCACGACGGGTTCAGAAAGGAATTGTCAGCGCCATTTCGGGTTGAGCCGATGTTGTTCTGTTTCACATGCATCAACACATCGAGGCCGATCTTCAGCAGAATCAACAACGCGAGCGCTGCGCTGGGTGCGCCGACGAGGAGTATCAAGAACCCGCCTCCGATAATCGCGACATGTAATACCACAACGCGTCCGTAAGGTTGTATCATCAGTGCGGCTGGATTGGTGTTTCGATACGCGCCGTTGCCGAGGTAATTTTTCACGAACGAGAAGCCGTGACTGATGACCAGCCCGAGGATGGCAATGAACAGGTATTGCTCCGTGACGACCTTTTGCACGGTGTCAAAACTCGGAAAAGGTCCGCTGCCACCACCACGCCGAAAATCGCCGCCGAACATGACAAAAACGAATACCCCATGCACAAATGTGAAGATGCCGTAGTGGATCGTGAAGAAAACCGCGATTGCGAGTTTCCCGGCGAGTGATGCTTTCGCGCCGCCGGCCAGGAGCATCTTCATAACGTTGAAGCCACCGATGATGACGTTTTCGAGCCAGAACAGAAAAACCACCGGAAAAATTTCCCAGTCAAAAAACAAAACGCCACCGAGCGGAATCAGATTCGCCAGAACCAACAGCACGACAGTTGGCGACAACCACACGGTGCGATTTTTGAGTGGCGCAAGAAGGCTCATAACGATGCTTGTAAAATTTCCGTCAGTTCTTCGGGACGTAAGCTGACCGGATTTGCTTTCATACTGCTTGCTTGGGCGGCTTTGGCAATCAGCTCAGGAACGTGAGTTTCGTTGATGCCGTAAGCGCTTAATTTTGGAATCTGCAACTCGCGTGTCAGTTCGCGCACCCAGTTAATGCCGTCATCCGCTTTGGCAACAGGATTGTCAGTGAGCAAACGAGCGACTTCGTCGTAGCGATGGAGCTTTGCGTCGGCAGCGGGATCGGAGCGTAATGCGCGGACATTTATCGCCATTACGTGCGGTAACAATGCGGCACAAACGGCGCCGTGAGGTGCGTTGAACATGCCGCCAATCGGCGCGGCAAAACCATGCGCAGCGCCCAGTCCGGCATTCGCCAGCGCGAGACCGCCGAACAGGCTCGCAATCGCCATGTCTTCGCGCGCGGCTGCGTTTTTCCCGTCGTGATACGCCACTCGCAACGACCGCGCGACGCGCGTCATGCCTTCACGACAAATGGCGTCTGTGAGCGGATTGGTGCGATTACACGTGAACGGTTCGATGAGTTGCGTCAACGCGTCGAGACCGGTGCTCGCGGTGAGTGTCGGTGGTAATTCGTAAGTTAATTCAGGATCAATTAATGCGATGGTTGGAAGCATCAGCGGGCTGCGCAAACTGACTTTTACGCGATGCTCCAGCGATGCGAGTACAGCGTTGCGGGTAACTTCAGCGCCAGTGCCGGCAGTAGTCGGAATCGCAATGAATGGTCGTGAAGGCATACTCAACGACTTGCCGCGTCCGATGACTTCGACGTAATCGAGTAGCGAGCCTTCGTTGGCGAGCATGGCGGCGATGGCTTTGCCGGCATCAATCACGCTACCGCCGCCGATGGCGATGACGAACTGACAATCCGATTCGCGCGCAACGGTCACGCCTTGTTCGACGAGCGCAATAGTAGGTTCTCCTGTGACAACAAACCGGACGCCGGCGATGTTTTCGCGCGCCAACAATTCCAGGATGCGTTGTGTTGGTTCGCCGCGCGATCCGGTCACCACAAGCGCGCGCGTGCCGAGGCTGCGAGCGATTGTTCCCACTTCGGCCAGCCTTCCCGCGCCGAACAGAATTCGTGTGGCTGTGGCAAATTCGAAGTTCATGCGGGCACAAAACACGGAATGATGCGCGAAAGAAATATCAAAATCCTCTCTCTCGTGTTTTCCAATCGCCAGTGGGAAAATGAAATCAAACCTTCTGTCGTGTGATGCGGTCGGGATGACGGGCGCGGCTGATGGCGGTGTCGTAGGTAATCAGACACTTCGCGTAGAGGTCGTGAAGGCAATTATCCATCAGCACCATGCCGTCGCGGCGACCGGTTTGGAGAATGTTTTCCAGGTGATGCAATTGATTCTCGCGAATCAGATTCCGCACCGCGCTGGTGGCCATGAGTAATTCATACGCGAGGACGCGCCGCGTGCGATCCGCGGCGGGCAACAATTCCTGCGCGATGATGCCTTGTAACGCGTTGGAAAGTTGCAACACAATCTGGCGTTGCGCGCTGCCTTCGAACACGCCGACGATTCGTTCCAGTGCGTGGGCGACGTTGGGCGAATGCATGGTGGCGAGGACGAGATGACCGGTTTCCGCCGCGGTGAGCGCGGTGGAAATGGCCTCAAAATCGCGCATCTCGCCGACGACAAGAACGTCCGGGTCTTGGCGCAACACGTGTACGAGCGCGCGATTGAACGAACGCACGTCGGTCAGAACTTCCTGCTGTACGACAATCGCGCGTTTGTTCTGATGCACGAATTCAATCGGATCTTCAATGGTGACAATTTTGCAGCGTCGCTCGCTGTTGATAAGATCCACGAGATAGTTGAGCGTCGTGGTTTTGCCGGCGCCGGTCGGGCCGGTGATAAGTACGAGACCGTTGGGGCGGCGCGCGAGTTTGTCAATGCGCTCGGGCAAGCCGAGTTCGTCGCGCGAGGCGATGCGTTCGCCACAAAAACGAAAGCTCATTTCCGGATGTCCGTTGCGACGATAGAACGTGATGCGAACGCGGCCGGCTTGCGGGTGAAGCAACGAAATACACAGCTCCCATTCCTGCTCGAATTTTTTTCGTTGTTGTTCATTGAGCAGGCTGTCAGTCATCGCGGCGATGTCGCTTTCGGTGAGAACATCTTCATCGGCGATGATGATTTCGCCATTCACGCGAAACGCCGGAGGCACGCCGGCAACGAGGTGCAAATCCGACGCGTCGAAATCATTTGCAGACGCGAGATAACGGTCGAGCAGGGGATGGCTCATGAGTGAAAAAGATTGCGCACCCAGCCAGTGAATCGCGCGAAGCCGCCGACCTGGGCGAGATCGCGAATCGCACGGGTGACTTCGGGATGATGCGGTTGAAGTTGGCGGGCTTGTTCGTAGGAATGACGCGCCGGACCGGCGAGGCCGAGAGCCTGTTGGCAGCGACCGAGTTCAAGCCAGAGCAGAAAATGACTGGCGTTGGATTCGAGTGCCTGCTGCATGAGTTTCAGCGCGAGGGCGAATTGTCGGTAATAAAAGCGAATGCGACCAGCGAGCCAGGCGAGAAACCAGTTGCCGGGCGCGAATGCGAGCGCTTTCTCGAAACAATAGTCGGCCCGCGATTCGTTGCGGGCCAGCAAAACATCGCCGCGCGCGAGCCAGACATAAGGCGTGTCGCCACGTTCTTCAATGGACGAATCGGAAAAGGCGAGCGCGCCTTGGAGATCGCCGCTGCGAGCGAGGGCGACGGCTTTGGCAGCGAGTAATTCGGGTTCGCTGGAAAATTTCTCCAGCGCTTTGTCAGCCCAGAGTCGCGCTTCTTTGAATTCACCGAGTTCAATCAGCATGCGGACCTGACCGGTCCACGCGGCAGGGTTCTGCGGATTGAATTCCAAGACTTTTGCAAACAGGCGGAGAGCAGATTCGAAATTGCCGTTTTCGAAAGCAGCTTGCGCTTCGGTCAGAAAATGCGTTTCGCCTTTGAGATGTTGCGGCGAGGTTTCATGTGAATGATCCTCGTGGGCGCCGCCCAACTCCAGATTACCGAAACGACTCATGTTCGCGCGATTCCCGATTTGGCTGACGCCGCTGTTCTAACAGATGCCAAGGCGCAAGCCAAGTCCCGCAGATGGGCCGCCGCTTTTATCGCGACCCATCAAGTCGCGTAAGCCGCGATGCGTCTCCTGAGACGCTTCAGTTGGAAGCGAGCTTATTTCGCGGGCAAACTCGGCTGCATGTTGAGGGACTTGACGAGGAACGCCCATTTATCGGCAGCTTCTTCAATCACCTTGCTCGTCGGTTTGCCGGCGCCGTGACCGGCTTTGACATCAATGCGAATTAACGTCGGTGCAGGCCCGGCTTGGGCTTCCTGAAGGGTGGCAGCGAATTTGAAACTATGCGCAGGCACGACGCGATCGTCGTGATCGGCCGTGGTGATCAGCGTCGCAGGATAGCGCGTGCCGGGTTTGATATTATGCAGCGGCGAGTAAGCATAGAGCGCTGCGAATTCCTCGGGATTTTCGGCTGAGCCGTAGTCACTCGTCCACGCCCAGCCGATGGTGAATTTGTGGAAGCGCAGCATGTCCATCACGCCGACGGCGGGTAAACACGCAGCGTAAAGATCAGGACGTTGAGTCATGCACGCGCCGACGAGCAAACCGCCATTGCTGCCACCGGAGATCGCGAGTTTTTTGGGATTCGTGTAACCATTGGCGATTAACCATTCCGCTGCGGCGATGAAGTCGTTGAAGACATTTTGTTTTTGCAGCTTCGTGCCGGCCTGATGCCAGGCCTGACCGTATTCGCCGCCGCCGCGTAAATTGGGCATCGCATAAACACCGCCCATTTCCATCCACGCGAGATTTGCCACGGAGAACGATGGTGTGAGGCTGATGTTAAAACCGCCATAGCCGTAAAGCAGCGTGGGATTGTTGCCGTCGAGCTTCAGACCTTTCTTGTGCGTGATGAACATCGGAACGCTCGTACCGTCTTTGCTGAGATAAAGAATCTGGCGCGTTTCGTAGTCGGCCGGATTGAACTTCAGTTTCGGCACGCGATACTCCGTGCTTTTGCCGGTTTCGAGATTCAATCGATAAATCACGCCGGGGCTCGTGAAGCTGGTGTAGGAATAGAAGGTTTCTTTGTCGTGACGTTTGCCGGGAAAACCGCCGACGGAGCCAATGCCGGGCAACTCGATTTCGCGAACGAACTTGCCATTGAGGTCGAAGATTTTGACCTGGCTATGCGCGTCTTTGAGATAGATGCAGAGGAATTGATTGTTGAGAACGCGCACGCCGGTGAGGGTTTCATCGGCTTGCGGAATAATTTCCTTCCAATTTTCGCGCGCGGGATTGCGAGTATCTACGGCGATAACGCGATGTCGTGGCGCATTGAGATCGGTTTTAAACCAGAACACCGGCCCGTCGTTGTCGATGAACGAATAATCGGCGTCAAAATCCATCAACAGTTCGACCACTGGTGAATTGGGTGTTTGCAAATCCTGATAGAGAACGCGATTCCGCGGATCCGTGCCTTGACCGGAAATGATGACGAGATAACGGCCATCGTCGGTGACGCCGCCGCCGAAGCTCCATTCTTTTTGATCCGGGCGATGATAAACGAGAATGTCTTCGGATTGCGGTGTGCCGAGGCGATGGAAGTAAAGTTTGTGGAAATAATTTACTTTCGTGAGTTTCGCGGATTCATCGGGCTCGTCGTAGCGCGAATAATAAAAGCCGCTTCCATCTTTGGCCCAGGACGCACCGGAAAATTTCACCCACTTGACGTGGTCAGAAACGTCTGTGCCGGTGCGAATATCGCGCACGCGCCATTCCTGCCAGTCTGAACCGGCGACCGCTAATCCATACGCAATGAAATTTCCGTCCTGGCTGATGTCGTAACCGGTCAATGCGACGGTGCCATCGGTAGAAAGTTTATTTGGATCGAGCAACACCGTGGGTTCGGCATCGAGCGCAGGCAGCGTGTAGAGGACGCTTTGATTTTGCAGACCGTCGTTCTTGCTGAAGAAATAACGTCCGCCTTCGCGAAACGGAACACCGTAACGTTCAAAGTTCCAGAGTTCGGTGAGACGGGCTTTGATGGCGGCGCGTTGAGGAATGGATTCGAGATAAGCGAAAGTGACTTTATTCTGCGCTTCAACCCAGGCTTTGGTGGCAGGGGAATTATCATCTTCGAGCCAGCGATACGGATCGGTGACAGTGACGCCGTGATAAACATCGACCTGATTCGTTTTGGCGGTGACCGGATAGTTCAGTTTGGAAGTGGTGGTCACGCAACCGAACAGCAGCGCACTCGCGAGGGCGACGGAGAGGAGAATCCACAATTTCATGGGCCATGAATTAGGCGTTTGGCGCAGGTAAGGCAAGTTTTACGACGATGCGAGTGGTCGCCATTTTGTAATTCTCGATGGGGCGAAATTTCCAGCGAGTCGGCTCGCGTGGCCGCTTACTCCATCAGATCGGATTGTTCTCTGCGATGGGAAGATGAGTTGATAGAGCGGGAAATTTTTGTGGGCAGGTAAAATCAGCTTGTGCTAATTTCTGCCCATGACTCAGCCAGACCACGCGACCGCAGCGTCTCACGCGGCCGGGGCGAGTTATTGTCTCAGCCGGGCAAATTTTGGAGTGCCCGAATTCCACTCAACCCCAACCAGTGAAGGAGCCGTTGTATGATTCATGCGATGCCCATCAGGGAAATTCTAAGTCATAAAGGCGGGACGGTTTATTCTGTGCCGCCGGACGCGACGGTATTGGATGCCATTAAAATGATGGCAGAAAAAAATGTGGGCGCCCTCTTAGTCATCAAAGAAGGCCAGGTGGTCGGAGTGCTGTCAGAGCGTGATTACACGCGCAACGTAGTGTTGAAAGGACGTTCCTCCAAGGACACGCCAGTGCGAGAAATCATCACCGGAAAAGTGATTTCAGTGAGTTCCGATCACACGGTCGAAGAATGCATGCGATTGATGACTGAACATCGGATTCGGCATCTGCCGGTGGTGGAAAATGGAAAAATTCTTGGAGTGATTTCCATCGGTGATCTGGTGAACTCGATTATCTCCGCGCAGAATTCGGCGATTCACCAACTCGAGACTTACATCACAGGACTGCCAAGTTTACCGTCGTGAATCAATGCGTGCGGTGTCGGGTGAATGTCACCGCAACGTGCGCTGCTTCGGGAATCACGAATTTTTTCACCGTCACGGTGACTGCCGTGGCGGGAAATTTTTTTAATATCAAATCCGCGATATCAACGGCGAGTTTTTCAATCAGCTTCCAACTGCGACCGTCGCCAAAGCGCAGGAGTTCTTGTGTGACGTCGTAGTAATTGATCGTTTTCGTCAAATCATCAGCAGCGGCAGCGGCGGCGAAATCGAATTCGAGGTTTGCGGAAAGGAGCAATCGCTGTGGCGTGACGCGTTCTTCGTCCGGGACACCAACGCGGAAATGCACTTCTAAATCGGTGATGCTGATTTGCGACATAATTTTTTAAGCGTTGCGAGATGCGGTTGCGTTACGAATTACAGTTTCCAGCAGGATGAGCGTCGGTTTATTCAGCGGCAAAGTCATCGCTTCCTCGAGCGTGACCCAACTGAATTGCTGAGCTTCGTCGTTTAGTTTCACTGTTCCTCCTGCAACTGCACGGCACGTGTAATTCAGCAGAATGAAATGGGCGTCGCGATAAAACTCTTTCGAATGAATGCAATCCTGCACCAGCACGAATTGGATGTCGTCCACTTCAAGATTCGTTTCCTCTCGTAACTCACGGCGCAAAGCGGCTTCGGAAGGTTCGCCCCATTTGATTTTCCCCCCGGGGATGCCCCAGAGATTGGACCACTTGCGCGTGCGCACGAGCAGAACTTTTCCATCGACGTCAAAGATTAGCGCGCCGACGGTGGCTATCGGCGGATGACTTTCTTCAAAAGGGCGAGCTGGAGGTTTGAGGTGAAAATCGTTCTGCCGGAAAATTTCAAGAAGTTCGCCGAGATGTTCGACGATTAAATCCGGCTGCGCCTGGCGAAGTTGATCGAGGGTGTTGTAACCTGTTAATACGGCGCACGAGTGAATTCCGCCATGGCGCGCGGTTTCGATGTCGTGCTGCATGTCGCCGATGAAAAGTGTTTCGTCGGGATTGAGCTGATTGACCGCGAGAATTTCGTGAATTTTTTGGCGCTTGTCCCAGACGCCGACGTAGGGAACGTCGAGATATTGCCCGAAATCGGTAGCCTTTTCCTGAACAGCGAAATGTTCCGGCGCGACGGTGCTCAACAGGAAGGTGCGAATTTTATGGGCGCGACAAAATTCGAGGAAAGCGCGTGCGTGTGGAAGGGGACAAACGGACGATTGCACTTCGCGAAAGCGACCATGAAACCAGGTTTCCAGTTGCGGCATCGGAACGCCGGGCGTGTGCTTGTCGTAAAAAATGGTGAAGGGCAAACAGAATTCCGCGCGGAATTGATCGAGTGACATTTCGGGACGGCCGGCCTGAGTCAGGACGTAGTTCGATGCTTCCCAGACGGCGGGCAGGTCATCCACCAGAGTGCCTGACCAGTCGAAGATTATGTTCCGAATCACTGGGGCATGTTACCGGAGGTATGGCGACGGGCAACTTTTCGCGCAACTTTGTGTCTAATCCGGTGATAGTTACTTGGCACCTGTCTTGAGTCGGGACAACCGGGAAATCGGTGGCATCCGGGGATTTTCCGGGAGTGTCCCGGAGCACAAAATAGGGTCGAGAAGCCCTCGGAAGACTGGATTTGGGCTTGGAACTATTTATTGCGCAATCGGCTTGGTGCCGGAAGAATAACAACAGCTATGAGAATTAAGTTGAACCAAAACAGCGGCTTCACGCTGGTGGAAATTATGATCGTGGTTGCGATCATCGGGTTATTGGCGGCCATCGCCATTCCGAACATGGTCAAAGCCCGTAATACTGCGCAGGCAAATGCCTGTATTGCCAATATGCGGCAGATTGATAATGCGATTCAGCAGTTTGCCGTGGAAAACAATAAAACGGATAGCGATCCCGTCACCGAAAATGACGTGAGAGCTTACATTAAGGACAATGAAATGCCGGTGTGTCCTGCTGGTAACAAGCCTTACCAATTAGCAGGCACCGTTGGGGCACGACCGCCGGTAACCTGTCAGAACGCCGGGAATACGCCGCCTCACAAAATCGGCCCGAAACTTCTCCAATAATCGGCCTTTTTACCTGATTTTATCAGCCCGAGCCAGTTGGCTCGGGCTTTTTGCTTTTGGGATCGGCCCCGGGGAAATCTGCTTGGCATTGGCGTTGCTAAACACTGTCAGCGCGGTTGCAGCAGGCAATCAGTGAACACCAACCGCAATGGAAAAATAACCCGCCTGCTGCAGTGTTCACACCGCAATAGAAAGAACAGAACAAATATGAAGATCAATACCTCCCGTCAGGCGGGCTTCACGTTGGTTGAAATCATGATCGTTGTGGCCATCATCGGCCTCCTCGCCGCGATCGCGATCCCGAACTTCGTGAAAGCGCGCGAAACCTCCCGCACGAATGCGTGTATCAACAACCTCCGCCAGATTGATGGTGCGAAGCAGCAGTGGGCGTTGGAAACGAAGGCCAAGGCTAGCTCGACACCTGCTTCCGGCGACCTTTATGGCTCAGGCAAATACATCACCAAGGCACCGACGTGCCCTGCTGGTGGAACTTATACAATCGGAGCTTTGTCTGCACAACCTACGTGCAACCAGGCTAACCACGTGCTGCCCTAAGACAGGCAACGTCTAACAGGACGTATTTTCATGACAGGCTTGGGAGTAATCCCAAGCCTGTTTCGTTTTCTCGATAGTAGTTAAAGATAGTTGCCTCGGCTTAAACTCGGCAGGAACGCCCTCACCCGCCTGTGCGTTTCAAACCAAGGCAAAGTTCATGAATGCTCGGCATGGCAACTGCAGTTCGGAACCGAATTTAATGGCTCATTCTACTAAAATAGACGATCGCGTAGGAAATAACCGCTCTCTGCCTGAACAGTCGTCGCCAGAGTTTCCCACCGTCTTCAGATGGTTGAAAGGGAATGGCCTTGCCTCGGACGTCTTGATTCGGACCGGATTGTTGTTCGCGGTGTTGGGTGGATTGAAAATGGCGTTGCTGGTGATTTCTCAACGTCAACTTTTCGATACCTACTGGCGTGTGGGGACGCCGCAGTCGAGTTGGGTTAATTACGCGATCTTTTTTTTCTTTGCGGTTTTAGTGGGAGCGAATCTTTGGAAGCTGGCGCGGCATTGTGAAACAAAGAAGCCATCGGTTTTTCGCACAGCCAATGGCGTGGTTTTGGTGTTGGCTTTGATTTTCATCTTCCTCACGTTTCACGAAGGCGACAAAGGGCATCTTCATCCCATAATGAGCGGAGTGTTGGATTGGTCGGATCTGCTTCCGTATTACAATCTGAATTTCTTCTTTCGTTCGCCATTTTTAGCGGCGTGGATTGGTGCTTATGTAGCGATTTATTACGGACTGGTGCGGACCGGGCGGGAACATCTGAGTTTACGCGTAACAGCAATTTTTGGTGCGGCTTATACGGCGCTTTGTTTGCGTAATTTAATGGAATATCGGGAGGAGTTGATTATTGCGAGTGCGTTGGGGCTGGCAAGTTTGTTGGGGGTTCGACGTGGTGTGGCCCTGAAATGGTATTGGGCGTTAATGCCGGTGGCGTTTTTGGCGATGGCCTATGGGAGTTGGGCAAGATTCTCGAACCAATTGTCCCAGCCGCAGCCCGAGGGAATTGTGCTGTTGGGAAGCGGTCTGATTTTATTTGTCGGAGCCAGTTTGCTCGCCTGGCGTTGTGGGTTTCAGTCCGTCTGGTCGTGGTTGGCATTGTTTGCGGGCGTTTCGTTTGTGTTGCTGGTGAACACAAACTATCCAACGGCTCCGAACTATCGGGTTTTGATGTGTCTGGCGCTGACGTTGCCGCGATATTTTTTGGGCGAATTTATACTCGCGTTGGGATTGTGGTTGGTGGCGGTCGGGTATCGTCGCTGGCGACCGAATGGATCGTTGTGGTGGCTGGATATTTTGAGCGTTGGGCTGATCGTAATGGCATTTGCTGATTTGCGGTTGGCTCAGATTATGGGCACGCGACTCGATTGGGATGTGCTGGCGCTGGCGTTGGGAGAAGGGCCGCTCATGATGTGGCGGCTGGCGCGGCCTTATTTGCCGGTAATGACAGGGTTGTTGGTGGGATTGGTTGTTGTCTATGCCGGAGCGTTGCGCGGTTTGCAGCGATTGCTTCCGGAATCCGAACATTCGCCGGCCAAAGCTGCTTTTCCCGGCTACGTAGTGGTGACTTTTCTCTTACTGGGATTGGCGGGGCGATTCGCGTTAGGCTCGGACAAAGTTATCGGTCAAACGCTGGAAGTGTTTGCACGCAGCAGTCCGGTTATCCGCGTCGGTGGAAATGGAGTCATGCCGCCGGAGAAATTTCAAGAAACGGCGACTCAATTGGGCATGACCGAGTTGCTTTCCACCCCGGCTTCCGATGCTGTTTCTGCGGTGCAACCGCGAGATTTGAACGTGGTTTTTGTACTGTTGGAATCCACGTTTAATGAACACTTATCTCTGTTCGGCGGAACACAGGAGACGCAACCGTTGTTGGCACAATACCGTGATCGGATGGAATTATTCCCGAATTTTTATTCGAGCTTTGCCGGTTCGATTCAGGCGCGGTTTGCATGTTTTGCCGGTTTGTATCCAGCACGAGATCACAAACAATTCACGTCGCAACGCGTGGCAGTGAAGAGTTTGTTTGAAGTGCTGCACGAGCATGGGTGGGAGAATTCGATCTTTTATTCCTCACACTATGACTACACGAATTTCCGGGATTTCCTTCGATGGCGGAACGTGGACGAGATGTACGACGCCGACACGATGCCCGGTGAGCGAACCACACCGCCGGTTTCGTGGGGACTGCGCGAGGAAGAAACACTTGCGGCAATGCAGCAACAGCTTCGAAAATATGCAGAGACGAAACAGAAATTCTTCATGAGCTACATTCCCGCTGCGCCGCATTATCCGTACGACGGCACGCCGGAA
>CALAYC010000348.1 GCA_937894935.1 uncultured Verrucomicrobiota bacterium | reverse complement strand
CTTCCAAAACCGCCTCCGTCACCGACCGGTCATTGATGAAGGTTCCGTTGGTTGAACCGAGATCGCGCAACAGCACGCCGTTGGCCGTGAGCGTCAGCTCGCAGTGTCGTGCGGAAATAGTGGGATGTTCAATGCGGAAGTCGTTCTCCGGGTCGCGCCCGAGATAATTCACGCCCAGGTTCAATTCCAGAACCTCTGGTTCCCCCGCCCCGTTTTTTCTGAGTAAGCGGGCCATGCAGCCATCCCCGTCGTGATTTTGGCGATACGCTTAGCATCATGACGCGCAAGGGTCGAGAGATTTCTGCGCCCCCGCATAACTATGCGAGTCAGATATTCTCTCCGATTGTTGGCGGCGGTTGATAATGCGATTCCATCTCCGGAGCCAATTTTGCGTTCTCGCTCGCCAGAATTCGGTAGTTCTTAATCTGGAACGAAACTTCGCGTCCGTCTTCCAATCCGAGTTGCGCGTATTCTTCTTTGGTCATGCGCGATCGCAGAATCAATCCGCTCGGCAACTCCAGTTCCAACCGCAGCATAATGCCGAGGAAGAATGTGTGCCGCAGCACGGCTCGATACGGCAATAGGCTGAGGTCATTTGAAATCTGAACCGCGTACGGACGGAAGCCAATCCGCAAGCGACTGCCTTCCGGATGACCGTTGGACGGAAATTCCAACTCATGGATGCGAGCAATACCGCCGCGAACTTCCGTATCCAACACATTCATCACGCCGACAAATCGCGCGACGAATTCATTCGCCGGCTGCTCGTAAACTTCACGCGGCGTGCCGATCTGTTCCAGATTGCCCCTGGAGAAAATGACGATGCGATTCGACACTTCCATCGCTTCTTCCTGGTCATGCGTCACAAAAATCGTCGTCACGTTCAGTTCGTGATGCAACGTCACCAGCCATTCGCGCAATTCCTGGCGAATCTTCGCATCCACAGCTCCGAACGGTTCATCCAACAAGAGCACACTCGGCTTCGGCGCGAGTGCACGCGCGATTGCCACGCGTTGCCGTTGTCCGCCGGAAAGCTGATGCGGATAACGCTTTTCCAATCCGGTCAATCCGAACAATTCAATCAATTCTGCAACGCGCGCCTCAATATCTGCCTTCTTCCACTTTTTAATCTTAAGACCGAAAGCGATGTTGCGCGCTACATTCATGTTCTTGAACAGCGCGTAGCTCTGAAATACGAACCCGATGTTCCGTTGTTGCACCGGCACATCGTTCATTCGTTGACCGCGAATAAAAATATCGCCCTCGGTCGGCATCTCGAGCCCGGCAATCATCCGCAACACCGTGGTCTTGCCGCCACCGCTCGGTCCCAACAGGCCGACCAGTTCGCCGTCACTCACCGTGAAACTCACCCGGTTCACTGCGGTGACTTCGCCGAACTGCTTCGTGACATTTCGAATCTCAATACTCATTCGTTTTTACTTTTCGATTCCAGGAAAGTGTCGCTGGACTCCGCCGCTGCCGACTGTTGCGCGAGTTCGTATTCGCGATGTTGTCGCCACTCCAGATACGTTTTAATTCCGAGCGTCACGAGCGCCAACAACGCCAGCAGACTGGCGATCGCAAAAGCCGCTTCGCCCTGATACTCGTTATACAATTTCTCTACCCGCAACGGCATCGTGTCCGTTTCACCGGTAATGTGACCACTCACCACCGAGACCGCGCCGAATTCACCCATCGCCCGCGCGTTACAAAGAATGATGCCGTAAACCAAACCCCACTTCACACTCGGCAACGTCACGTGCCAGAACGTCTGCCAGCCATTCGCGCCCAACGTCAACGCCGCTTGCTCCTGATCCGTCCCGGTCGCCTGCATAATCGGAATCAATTCCCGCGCGACAAACGGAAACGTGATGAAGACCGTCGCCAACACAATGCCCGGAACGGCAAAGATAATTTTGATGTCATGCTCCTGCAGCCACGAACCTAAATACCCTTGCAATCCGAACAACACCACAAACATCAAACCCGCCACCACCGGCGACACGGAAAACGGCAGGTCAATCAACGTAATGAGCAACGCTTTGCCGCGGAATTCAAACTTTGCAATCGCCCACGACGCGGCTAAACCGAAGATTACGTTCAACGGCACTGCGATCGCTGCAACCAACAACGTTAGTTTAATCGCCGCCCAGGAATCCGGATGCGTCAGCGATTGCACATAAACGCTCCATCCTTTCGAAAGCGCCTGCACAAAAACGTTCGCCAACGGCAATAACAGAAACACCAGACAAAACAGCATCGCGATGGTGATGAGCGTCCATTTTGCTAAAGGCGATTCCTCGGTACCGCGCTGCGATTTCGCGTAGCCCGCACCGAGTTTTTGTTTTGCGATTCCAGCCATACTAGATACAAACCTCCCGCGACGCAGTCCCCGGCTTCTCAATCTCAGCAACGAGATTAAGGTGCGACCAAAGTTTAAGCTTAAATGTTAAAGTGCTCATCCCTTGATAAATTTGCTCGCCCATTGTTCCAGCACATTGATCACCGCCAACAAGGCAAACGAGAAAATTAACAACACCACCGCCAGCGCAATCGCTCCGGCGTAATCGTATTCTTCCAATCGCATCACGATCAGTTGCGGTGCAATCTCTGTTTTGAACGGCAGATTTCCCGAGATAAAAACAATCGAACCGTACTCGCCAATCGCTCGCGCAAAGGCGAGTGCAAATCCGGTAATTACCGGCGGCAACAATGTCGGCGCGATAATCGTAACAAACGTCCGCAACCGCCCTGCTCCGAGCGTCGCCGCAGCTTCCTCCACTTCCCGCTCGAAATTCTCCAACACCGGTTGCAGCGTTCGCACCACGAATGGCATGCCGACAAACGTCAACGCGATCATCACGCCCAATGGCGTAAACGCGCCTTTGATTCCCATCGGCACGAGCCATTTCCCGAGCCATCCGTTCGCCGCGAATAAATTCGCCAACGTCAATCCCGCCACCGCCGTCGGCAACGCGAACGGAAAATCCACCATCGCGTCAATGAAACGACGACCCGGAAAATCATAGCGCGTCAATACCCACGCCAGCAGCGTTCCAAAAATCGCATTCGCCAATGCCGCCACCAGCGATGCGCCGAATGTCAGTTTATACGCCGCCAGTGCGCGCTCCGTCGTTGCCAGATGCCAAAATTCGCTCCACGAAATGCCTAACGTGCGCACCACCAGTCCACCAATGGGAATGATGACTAACGCGCTCAAATAAAAGAGCGTGAAGCCCATGGTGAGGCCGAATCCGGGCAATGCATTGAATTTTTTTTCTGCCATTAATGCGCGCAGAGGTTAGTGAGGGGCTAACAGGCCGACAACTCTGGAATCACGGACTACACTATTTTCCCGCCGATTGTTCCGGCGAAGCTGATAGATGCTCGAATGCGCTGACTAACTCCGGCAAAACTCCGTCCAACGCCACTTCAATTCGTCGCCACTCGGGAATCATCGGCGATCCGAACGGATGATCCTGAAATTCCTGAAACGCTCGATCCAATGCGCCGGCAAACAATTCAATGGCGCCGAGTTCCTGATGTCGATCAAACTTCATCAAACTGTTCATCTCCGCATAAGCTTCGTACGTGCGCACATTACCGCGTGCGTGCGCCAGATAAGTATGTTTCAGCGTGCGCAGAATATCGTGCGTCAACACCGTTCCTCCGGCCGCTAATCGCGTGAAAAATGTCCGCGCGATATCGGAAACCATTTTTTGCAATCCGCCGTCAACCGATTCGCCCACGTCCTGATGTTTGTGATCGTAACGCGATGTGATTTCCACCTGGCAAATCCGATGCGGCCGCGTAATGCGATACATCTCCGCGAGTATTCCGACTTCGATGCCCCAGTCCGACGGAAACAGGAGATCGTTCGCCAAGCTCGCAAACGTCGCAAACTCGCCGGACAGCGGATAACGAAAGTCCGCCATGTATTCCAAAAAATCCTGTTTCCCGAGCACATCCCGCAACGCCCGCACGAACGGAAAATAAAACAATCGCGTCACTCGCCCATGCAACCGATCGGAATAACGCGCGTAAAATCCTTTGGCGAACTGATAACGCAAATGCACCACCGGATACAGCAATCGCAGCAAAAACCCGCGATCGTACGTCACAATGTCTGCATCATGAAAAGCGAGCACCGAAGTTTCGCCTTTGCCCAACGCATATCCCAACGCCGTCCACACCGCGCGCCCTTTACCGCGCGCCCCCAACGGCACCGCCTGACCGATCTTTTCAATCACCCCATGCACCGCAGCGGAGTCGTTCCATAACAACACGCCCCGCTCTCCCAGCGGTTTCACAATTTCCTGCGCTTGCTTGAACTGTTCCTCAGTGCTTTGGTCGAGACTGATGTAAACCCGCTTCACAAAACTCATCCCGACCAATTCCGCGATGATGTTCTGCATCGCCGGTGACGACAAATCGCTAAACAACGCCGGGATGATAACTCCTACCGGCGCCCGGCGAGTGGCGCGAACGACACTTTTTTCCATCCGCGCCAGGTCTTCATCCACCAATCGTGTGAACGTAGGAACAACATTTTGCAGGAAGTCAGCCATGCTAGTCTCTACGCCACGGAATTGCTTGACGCAAGCGCTGGTTGCGACGACTCGGAAGAAAACAACTTCGCTTCATCGCTCTCTGTGTCCACATCTGCGAACAACCACGAACTCAAATAACGTTCTGTCGCCGATGGTGCGATCGCGACAATCCGCTTACCTGCATTCTCCGGTCGCCGCGCAAGCTGCAATGCCGCCCACAAAATCGCGCCGCTCGAAATACCCACCGGAATTCCTTCCAATTGCGTCACCTCTTTCGCAACCGGACCGGAATCCTCTTCACTCACCTGAATGACTTCGTCCAAAACTTTCGTGTTGAGATTCTCGGGAATGAATCCGGCTCCGATGCCTTGCAAACGATGCGGTCCCGGTTGACCACCGGAAATGACCGGTGATTTAATCGGCTCCACTGCCACGGCTCGAAATGACGGACGACGCGCTTTAATCACTTCCGCCACGCCTGTAATCGTTCCGCCAGTGCCGACGCCTGCGACCACAAAATCCACATTACCATCCGTGTCGCGCCAGATTTCTTCCGCCGTCGTGCGACGATGAATCTCCGGATTCGCCGGATTGGAAAATTGTTGCAGAATCACACTGTTCGGAATTCGCTCCCGCAATTCGCTCGCCTTCGCAATCGCGCCTTTCATGCCTTTCGCACCTTCGGTCAAAACCAGTTTCGCGCCGAGAATCTTGAACAGCTTGCGACGTTCGATACTCATCGTTTCCGGCATCGTGAGAATCAATTTCAATCCGCGCGAAGCCGCAACGAACGCCAACGCAATCCCCGTGTTACCGCTGGTCGGTTCAATCAACACCGTATCCGAGTTGATACTTCCGGATCGCAACGCTTCATCAATCATCGCGACGCCAATCCGATCCTTCACACTTGAGAGCGGATTGAAGAATTCGAGTTTCAAAAGCACCTCCGCGACTGCGTCGTACTTCTTTGTGATTCGGTTCAAACGCACCAGTGGGGTATTGCCCACGGTTTCCGTAATGTCGTTATAAATGCGAGCCATAAATGAATGTGAGTTGTGAACTAAAGATTCTGACAATGCGCCTGTAAGCGACGGAACTGATCAATCACCGTCAACAGCACCGCGTTCATCGCCTCCACTTGCAAATGAACCGGTAATCGCCGCGGCGTGGCGATTGTAATTTCAAACGGCGGATTTGCTAATCCGGGCACTGCGCGCAACGAACCGTTCTGGGCGTTATACAAATCCGCGTAAACAATGCCGCGCCGCGCCGGAATGCCTTCGATTTCTTTCTGCCGATTGCGCGGCACAAACGTTTCCGCCGCCGCCAATGCCGGCGCTAATAATTCACGCGATAATAAATCACCCGAGGCAAACCCATAAATACCCGCGCTCTCGGCGTCGCTGCGCAAATTGATAATGCCGTGAAACGCCTGCATCCAGATTTCCGATTCCAGAAACCGCACTTCCGGCGCGTCGGAGTTCGTCCAGAACAACCGGTTCAACGCATGTCCCTGGCGCGACAATCGCGTGCCATCTTCGAATCCCGTCGGATTGCACAACGGATACAACGAAAAAACGTATCCGGTCGCGAGCGTTGGATTCATTTCCAACTGCGAGAGAAACCGCGCCAACGCAAAAGCGCCTTCCGGTTCGTCACCGTTGAGCGTGGCGAAAATTCCCAACCGGAACCCATCGCCGCCGCCATTCGGGCCGGCCCAGATGAAGCGCGGCAGTCCATATTCCGTTCCATTGACTTCGAACCGTCGCACCGCGCGACTCAACAAATGCCGCGAGTTCTCCGCCACCGAATCGAAGTATGGCAACAACCGATCCACCGCACGCACCACAGGACTCGTGCGCTCTGGCGTTGTTGGCAGGATAGTTTTTGTCATGACGTCACAGGTTCGGCGCGTAGGCAATCAAGGCGCGATATTCGACCAGGATCGCCTGCAACGCGGCCACGAACGCAGCATCCTTCACATAAGTCGGCGGCGTGTGTGGCGTTTCCAGAATAATCTCGAACGGGCGCGGCCGGATTTTCGGCGGCGCACTCAGAACTCCATCGTAGCAATCGAACAAAATTCCATTGCGCGCGCGGAAGCCGTCAATCGTCCCGCGACTGTCGCGCGGCAACAATTTCTCCGCCGACGCCAACGCCGGTTCGAGCAGATGCCGGGTAAGCGTTGCGCCTCGTGCGAATCCATAAAACCCCTCACTCGTATCGTCGGTATGCAATGCAATAATACCGTCGAAAGAGCGTGTCGTTAATTCCGCTTCCAACAAACGCACTTCCGACTCGGATGAGTTTTTCCAGAACTCCCGATTTAAATCCTTGCCGGCGCTGGACTCCCGCGTGTTGGCTTCATATCCCGTCGGATTGCAGATTGGATAAACCGAAATCGAATATCCCGTCGCCAGCTCCGGCGACAATTCCAGCAATTTCAGAAACAACAGGGCTGCCCGTACTCCTTCTGGCTCGTCGCCGTGAATCCCCGCAAAAATCCCGATACGAATCGGCACATCTCCACCTTTCGGCCCGATGAAGATGTAGCGCGGCAACGAATAGATTTCGCCATCGCGTTGAAACTGCAGTTCGTGACTGGCCACGATGCTTTCCGACTTCGCGGCCAGTTCATCTAACACAGCTATCGTTTCGCTCATAGTCCGCACCCGAGCAGGACGCGATTCAGTTTGGGGAGCGCGGGCAATCGTAATCATAATCGTTTCAGCGGCGATAAATCTGATCAAACAATCCACCTTCAGCGAAGTGCACCTTCTGCACCTGCGCCCAGCTTCCAAACACCTTATCCACGGAGAACAATTCCAGTTTGCCAAACTGCTGGGAATACTTCTCCGCCACCTTGGCCGAACGCGGGCGATAAAAATTCCGCGCCAGAATTTCCTGTCCTTCTTCTGAGTAGAGGAATTGCAGATAGGCGTTCGCCTCTTTCGCCGTGTTGCGACGATTGACAACTCGTTCCACCACCGCCACCGGCATTTCGGCCTCGATGCTGTAAGACGGCAACACTGCTTCAAACCGACCAACGCCGAATTCTTTGATCGTCAGGAACACTTCCGCCTCGAACGTCAACAACACGTCGCCAATCTCGCGTTCGGCAAAACTCGTAGTTGCACCGCGGCCGCCGGAATCCAACACCGGTGCGTTCTTGAACAACGCCGTCACAAACTCGCGCGCCTTGGCATCGTCACCGTTGTTGTGCTTCAACGCATACGCGTAAGCAGCCAGATAGCTGTAACGCCCGTTACCGGAGGTTTTGGGATTCGGCACAATGACGCCGACTCCTGGCTTCACCAGATCGCTCCAATCCTTGATGCCCTTCGGATTTCCTTTGCGCACCAGGAAGACGATCGTCGAGCTGTATGGCGCGGAATTATTCGGAAATTTCTGTCGCCAATCGGCCGCCACCAATCCCTTCGACGCCACGGCGTCAATATCGGTGACCTGGTTGAACGTGATCACATCGGCCGCCAACCCATCAATGACCGCGCGGGCTTGTTTACTCGAACCGGCGTGCGACTGATTTATGGTGATCTTCTGTCCGGTTTCTTTTTCCCAGTGCGCCGCAAATGCCGGATTGATCTGATTGTACAATTCACGCGCAATATCAAACGACGCGTTCAACAACTTCGCTTCCGCCGCTTGCGCCGTCGCGGCCACCGCAACACCTGCCACCAGCCCGAGCGCAACGACAACAATTCTCTTCAACATAAAATGTCCTTTTGATTTTCACCGGGAGCGGCGAACAGTTTCCGGATTGTTCGCCGCCCCGGAGGAACCACACTCTTAACGTCTGGAGATCTGATCGAAGACGCCGCCGTCTTTGAAATGAGTTTCCTGAGCTTTCTTCCAACCGCCGAACACCTCATCAATCGTGAACAGCTCCACCTTCGCAAACTGATCGCCATACTTGGCCAGCGCCGCTTCGGAACGCGGGCGATAGAAATTTCTTCCCGCGATTTCCTGTCCTTCTTCCGAATACAGATATTCCAGATAAGCCTTGGCAATGGCTTCAGTTCCTTTTTTCTTCGCCACTTTTTCCACCAGGGCCACCGAGGGCTCGGCAAGAATGCTGATAGACGGCGTCACGATCTCGAATTTGTCCGCACCGTATTCTTTCAACGCAAGGTACGCTTCGTTTTCCCAACCGACGAGCACATCCCCGATTTCGCGTTGAATGAACGTCGTCGTCGCACCCCGCGCACCGGTATCCAACACCGGCGCATTTTGATAAAACTTCGCCACGAACTCTTTCGCTTTGGCTTCGTCGTTGCCGTATTTCTTCAACGCATATCCCCACGCCGACAAATATGCCCAACGCGCCGCGCCCGAAGTTTTCGGATTCGCTGGAATCAATTTGACTCCCGGCTTCACCAGATCATCCCAGTCCTTGATGCCCTTGGGATTTCCTTTGCGCACGAGAAACACGATGGTGGACGTGTACGGAGCGCTGTTGTGCGGAAACCGCTTCTGCCAGTCCGCCGACAGCAACCGCCCCTTCTCCACAATAGCATCCACGTCGTACGCCAGCGCCAACGTCACCACATCCGCCTGCAACCCATCAATGACCGCCCGCGCCTGCTTGCTCGAACCGGCATGCGATTGCTGCACGGTCACATCATCGCCCGTTTTGTTCTTCCAGTACTTGGTGAACGCCGCGTTGAACTCCACGTAAAGCTCACGCGTGGGATCGTACGAAACGTTCAATAGTTTGTGCTCTTTCGCGACCGCCGTTCCGGCCACTGTCGTCAGCAGCGCCGCCAGTCCGAGACCAAGGATTACATTATTTGTTTTCATATCGTTGTAAGATGAAGTGACAGGTTAGAACGAAATTTGAGCGCGGGTTAAAATCGCCTTCTCCCCGTTGTTAAGCAGCGGACTGTTTCCGCCTTCAAAATTGGATTGTTCGTAATTGAGTGAAAGTTTGACGTTTCGATTCAGGTGCCAGTTCAAACCCACGCCCCACGAACTGGCTTTGGTGGCCGCCGTTCCCGGATTCGCGAAGTTCGGAAACGTATCATCATCCACATCCAACTGACCGTAACGCGCCGTCAGTTCAAATGCGCCCCACCCTTCTCCGCCCAGGACAAACGGCTGCTTCGGCGTGACCGCTTTGAACGAATTATCCTCGCCCGTCAGAAACCATGACGCGGCCACCTGCCACGCGCGATTCCGTAACGTGTCGCGAATAATCGTCGGTCCCTCAACCTGTCGCGCATCCTGTGACGAAAACACATATTCGCCGAAAATCCCGAACGGACCGACGTAATAGTAAGCCTGCGGCGACACTCGCCAGATCGTGCCGTCAGCAGTCGCGTTCGGCGACCCGACTGCCCCCGTCCCCGTCGTGTAAGCAAAGATCGTCTGCTGGCCCGGCGACGTCAGCGATCGCAACGCGCCCGATTGTTCGCCATACGTTCCCGCGACACCAAACCCAAGTCCGCGCAACCAGTCGTTATCCGATTTTCCGAACGGCGTCGCAAACAACCGCGCCGCCACATCCTTGTCATCATCCCCCTGCTCGTTATCGCCGCTGCCACCATTGGCTACGCCGTTGAACACGCCGACCTCGTAACGCAGCCCGCCTCCGAACACATCGCCATGAATCTGCAAGCCCGCGTCGCGATTCGGCACCAATTGCGTGGGATAACCGCGTTCAACAAACAACAGATTCGCACCCGATTGAATCCGCTCCAATCCGACCGGCTCTTTGAACTTACCTGCCTGAATTTGCAACCACGGATACAACCGCGCATTCAAATACGCATCTTGCAACAACCCGTTGTTCCCTGCGCTCGTCGGCGAGCCGGAC
>CALAYC010000347.1 GCA_937894935.1 uncultured Verrucomicrobiota bacterium | reverse complement strand
ATGACCACCGCTGAACTGCTCGAAACCGTCCGTCGCGTCGAGGTGCGCACCAACCGCCTCGTCAACGACACGATGGTCGGCGCGTACTTGAGCCAGTTCCGCGGGCGCGGCATGGACTTCGAGGAACTCCGCGAATACATGCCCGGCGACGACGTGCGCGACATTGATTGGAACGTTACCAATCGCATGGGGCGCCCGTTTGTGAAGCGGTTTCGCGAGGAACGCGAACTCGGCATGGTGCTGGCCATTGATGTTTCCGCGTCGTCGGCATTCGGATCAGCGCGACGGACGAAGCGAGATTTTGCGACGGAGATTGCCGCGACGTTGGCGATTTCAGCGGCGCGGGCGAGTGACAAGGTGGCGTTGCTGTTGTTTACCGAGCAAACGGAACTTTACCTCCCGCCGCGGAAAGGTCGGCGACATATCTTGCGATTAATTCGCGAGATGTTGTCGGTTCAGCCGAAACGGCGCGGAACGGATATCACGGCGGCGCTTTCGTTTTTGAATCACGTATTGCCGCGACGTTCGATGATTTTTCTGCTGACGGATTTTCTGCATAGCTTTGCCAACCCCTCACCCGGCCTGTCGGCCACCCTCTCCCCATCGGATGGGGAGAGGGACGGGGTGAGGGGACACCGCGATGCGATTCAGGAAATCGGTCTGACGAATGCGCGACACGATCTCATTTGCGTGCATCTGCATGATCCGCTGGAAAGTGAATTGCCGCCTGCCGGATTGTTAACGGTGGAGGATGCGGAGACGGGTGAATTGCTGGAACTCGATACGAATCGAGCCGGGGTGCGCGAAGAATTTGCGCGGACGAATCGTGAGCGACTCGCTGCTTTGGATCGCGCGTTGCAGCAATCCGGTGTGGACACGTTGCGTTTGAGTGTGGGACAACCGTTTGCGCAAACATTGCAAAGTTTCTTTGAACTGCGCCGAGGGAGGAGACGCGGGTGAGAAGTCGTTGCTCCAAATTCGGAATTCAAAGTTCGATGTGGATTTTGAGTTTCGGGCCGCTCGCCGTTATAGCGCAAAAGCCGGATGACGTGCCGCCGTTGTTGGAGCCGCTGGCGGAAATTCCGCCGACGTTTTGGGAGCAGTACGGGTGGTTGGTCATCGTCGGAATTGTGTTGCTGATGGCGCTGGTGGGATGGTTGATCTGGTTCTTAATGCGTCCCAAGCCGGTTGTGCCGGAGTCGATTGAAGTGTTGACGCGACGCGAGTTGGAATTGCTGCAGTGCGAACCGGCAAACGACCGCACGTTGAGTCGGGTGTCGCAATGCATCCGTCGCTATTTCACCGGGCGATTTGAATTACCACCGGGCGAGATGACGACGAGCGAATTCAGTCGGCTGTTGTTGGTGAATGAAAAGGTGGGCGCGGAGTTGGCTGCGGCAGTGGTTGAATTTTTGCGGCGTGCTGATGCAGCAAAATTTTCACCGTCAGGAGCGGACGCGCAGAAGCATGAATTTCAATCACAATTGCAGCAGGCGCGAGAGCTATTTGAACGGGGCGAGCGACGGTACGTCGAACTTCAATCGGCGGTGGCGAAATGAGCAGCAATTTTGAATTTCAATATCCGTGGGCGCTGGCGCTGCTGGCGTTGCTGCCGGTGTACGCATTTCTGCGCGGACGAGCGGGAAAGCATTCGGCGCTGACGTTTTCGAGTGCAGAAATCGCGCGGGCTGCGGGAGCAACGGCGCGCGCGGCAGCAGGACGGTTGTTGCTCTTTTTGCGATTGCTGACAGTGGCGTTGTGCATTGTGGCGCTGGCGGGGCCGCGCTTTGCGAATGATCGAACGGAAACGCAGGCGAGCGGTGTGGATATCATGCTCGCACTCGATTTGTCGTGGTCAATGATGGCGCTGGACATGAGCGGGCCGGGCGAACGCGTGACGCGGTTCGATATTGCGCAGAGTGTGTTGGAGGATTTCATCCGCAAACGGGAACATGATCGGATCGGGCTGATTGTTTTTTCCGCTGTGCCGTATCTCGCGAGTCCGTTGACGTTGAATCACGATTGGCTCGCGGAGAATTTGCGGCGGTTGCACGTGGGAATGATTCGCGAATTGGGTACGGCGATTGGGGATGCGACAGCGGCGGCAGCCAAGCGACTTAAATCGAATGAAGAAGCGAAGAGTCGCCTGATTATTTTGCTGACCGACGGTGATAACAACAAAGGCGAGATTGATCCGGTGCCGGCGGCGCAATTGGCGGCGGCGTTGGGTGCGAAAGTTTACACCATTGGTATCGGCGTCGAAGAGCCGTGTCGGCTGCCGGCGTTTGATCCGGCGACGGGCAAGCTGGTGCTTGAACCGAATGGCGACGTGAAACCGACGATTGTATTGCAACCGGCGAATTACTCGGTGCTGCGGCGCATGTCGGATTTATCGAATGCGCGGTCGTATCGTGCGAAAAATCGACGCGAATTGCAGAGCATTTATGACGACATTGATCGGCTGGAAAAAACGGAGGTGAAACTGCGACGATTCACCACTTACACGCCGCTGTTTCAATGGCCGTTGCTGACGGCGACGGGGTTGTTTGCATTGGAACTGTTGTTGGCGAACACGAGATTGCGGAGGATTCCATGAACCGATTGATTGCCAATGGCCGATGGCAGATGGGAAAATCGCTTGCGAGTCGTGTTTTTTTACAACTTCAGAAGTGTTTGGGGTGTGCGTTGATTGCTGATGGGGTGCGGCACGATGTCTTTGATTGGGAGTGTTTGAAGCGACGCGCCCTTTCGCAGAAAGAAATGCGGTTATGAATTTTTCTGCGCCACATTTTGCAGAGCCGGGTTGGTTGTGGTTAGCGGTGTTGGGGCCGCTGGCGTTGATCGCATTGCAGGTGTATGCAGCGCGCGCGCGGCGACGACAGTTGGCGCAGTTGGCAACGCCGGAGTTCGCGGCGGAATTGACGCGGTCGCACAGTCCGGTGCGACGCGTGGTGAAGAATGTTCTGGTGGTGTTGGCGTTGGCGGGAATCGGCCTGGCCCTGGCTCGACCGCAATGGGGCGTACGCGAAATTTCAAGTCAGAATCTGAGCGAAGACATCGTGTTCGCCATCGATTGTTCGCGCAGTATGTTGGCGGCAGATGTGTCGCCGAATCGCCTCGAACGCGCGAAGTTGGCGGTGCAGGATTTCGTGCGCAAGCATACGAACGGTCGAGTCGGTCTGGTGGCGTTCGCCGGACAGGCGTTTTTACAATGTCCCTTGACGTTTGATCATGGGGCGTTTGAGGACTCGTTGCTGGCGTTGGATGAACGAACGATTGCCGTGCCGGGAACGGATGTGGGACGCGCGTTGGAGGAATCGTTTCATGCAATGGAAAAGATGGATCGCAAGAAGGTGATTGTGCTGATTACCGATGGCGAAGATTTGGAGAACAGCGGATTGAAGATGGCGACGACATTGGCGGAATCGAACGTCGTTGTTTATACGGTGGGTGTCGGTACTGCGGCAGGCGCGGAAATTCGCGTGATGAATGAACGGGGGCAGTTGGAAGTCGTGCGCGATACGAATGGCGAAGTGGTGCGAAGTCGGTTGGATGAAACGAATCTGCGGGCGATTGCGAAGGTGACGCGTGGAGAATATGAGCCGTTGGGGGCGTTGGGGGAAGGTCTGGCGCGTGTGCGATTGGCGGTAGAGTCGCGGGCGTTTGATGGCGGTGCGTCGCCAACGCAGCGATATGGCGTGGATCGATTTCACTTTTTCGTGGCAGCGGTTTTGATGTTGTTGGTGACGGAATCCTTGTTAGGAACGCGGAAGCGGCGATGAACGAAAAATCAAAAATTAGTAATGTAAAATGGCTGGCGGGTATAAGCGCGCTGGTGGTTTTGCATGCGGTGTTTTTCGTTTTGAATTCTGTCGCAGTCGAGGGGCCGAACGGGACGAATGCGGTTCAGACAACGAATGAGGTGGTGGCGCCGGTGACCAACTCAGTACCGGAGAAAACGCCGAAGACGCCACGAGAATTCTTCAATGCGGGCACGCGACGGTTGCGCGAAGGGAAGTTGCGCGAGGCGGAAAATTATTTTCAAAGTGCACTGGCGTTTCAGCAGGAACGTTGGCAGCCACCGGCGTTGCACAATCTTGGCCATGTGCGTTATCAGCAGGGCGCGGAGGAGTTGAAGAAATCGCCGGATGCTGCCAGTACGATGCGTCAGGCAGAGCGGGCGCTGGATCGCGGAGAGCGGGCGTTGGAGGAAATTCGCGAAGTAATGCCGGGCGTGGATTTGCAAAAGATGGTGACGGCTTATCTGAATGGTCGCGGTGCGCGGCGTGAGTTGAAGGATGCGATTGATTTGACGCGGCGTGCGATTGAAGCGCATGGCGCGGCGTTGTTGAAATGGCAACGCGCCCTGGGTGATTTCAAGAGCGCGCTGGAGTTGAATCCCGACGACGCTGATGCGAAGCGCAACATCGAGATTATCGAGGAAGCGATTGCCAAGCTGCTCGATAAAATCAAACAGATGGGAATGTTCGGCCAGATGATGGCACAACAGCGGATGGAAATCGGCGAGATGATGCGGCAATTGCGCGGCAAAATTCCCGCGCCGGAAGCGCCGCCAGGCGGGACGGATGGCGATGAGTTCGAGGACGAAGATGATAATCCGCGCGGGCCGCGGCCCGGACATGAGGAAGGGCGCGGGCGCGATGGTGAAGAGATGCGTAGGTTATCGCCGGAAGAAGCGGGTTGGATTTTAGAAAGTTTCAAACTCGGCGGTGATAAGCGGCTGCCGATGGGGCCGGGCGAGGAAAAGAAGCCGCGTGAGCAGAAGGGGAAGAATTGGTGAAACACCCAACATCCAAAAACCAGGAGTATCAAGTTTCAAATCGGCGTCGTGCTGGTTTGGGAATGGGTGCTTGGAATTTCTCTGGAGTTTGGAGGTTGGTGATGGGCGCTTTTCTTTGCGTGGCGGTTACTCGGGTTGTCGCGCAGCCGGTCGGGCCGCCGCCGCAGCAACCGGATCCACTGATGCAGTTGATGCTGACGCAGCCGCCGATTGAAATCAGCACGAACGCGGAATTCAAAGTGGAGTTTGATCCGCCGATTGTGGCCGTGGGAGAGAAAGCGATTTATCGCGTAACGATCAACGCTGTGAGCGATTCGGTGCGTTGGCCGGACAGCATTTATGCGCCGATGGAATTGACGCTGAAGCAAAGCGCGCGCGGACAGATTTTGCAGCCCGCAGTGGATAAGCTGCGACCGATCACAACAATCAATCATCACGTTACCGCGTCAAAGCCCGGCACGTACACGATTCCGGAATTCCGCGTGAAAGTGTACGGGCAGAACGTCATCGTGCCGGCGGCGACGTTGCAGGTGGTGTCGCAATCGAGTCCCAATCTTCCCAAAGCACAGCGACTGCATCTGGAATTGACGGAGACGAATATTTACGTCGGCCAGCCGGCGAAAGTGCGAGTGTATCTGCCAGCCGGAGCGAACAATCGGGTTCAAACGTTGTCGCAAGTGCAAATTAATGGCGATGGCGTGCTTGTGGATCAAACGTCGGTGCGACAGCGCATTCAGACGATGGAGTTCGGCGGACGCACGGGGCCGATATTCATTTATGAGGCGAGTGTGACGCCGTTGGTGGCGGGACGCGTTGATTTTACGGCGCAAGGTTACACGGCAAATCATTTTTCGGGTGCGATCACGATTCAAGGTCAAGCGACTATCATAGGCGGATCACCGACGTATGTGTTGTTGGATTCCGATCCGGCGCGAATCATTGTCGAGCCGTTGCCGCGCACGGGAGAATTGCCGGGATTCACCGGTGCGATTGGGCAATTCACGGTCGATCCGCCACAGTTGAGCACCAATTACGTGCGTGTGGGTGACACATTGAAACTGTTCGTGACATTTCGCACGCAGGGAGAAATCAAGCGCTTGAATCCACCACCACCGCCAGCGCTGACGAATTGGCAGATCTTTCCGCCACTCGTCGAGAGCGGGCCGATTTTGACGGCGACGGTCAATGGCGTCAGCAGTGCGATCACGTATTCGTACACGCTTGTGCCGTTGACGAATGCGATGCTGAAGACGCCGGAAATTCCATTCTGTTACTTCGATCCACGTCAGGGAAAATATGTGGATGCAACGATTCCGTCAGCGCCGCTGACGATTGATGCAGGTGTGGCAACGGCGGCGGCGCAGGCCTTGGCGCAAGCGGCGGCTGCGACGCAACGCGAGGGTAAATTGAAACTCAGCGGATTAGCGCGCGAACCGGAAACATCGGCGGCGAGTCTTATGCCGTTGCAAATGCGGAGCGCGTTCTGGTTCGGGCAAATCGTGCCATTCGTCGGATTTGCCGGATTATGGCTTTGGGATCGGCGGCGACGATTTTATGAAGCGCATCCGGAAGTGTTGGTGCATAAGCGCGCGCGACGAGCATTGCGTCGGGAGCGAGCGAAGCTGCAGCAAGTGGCGCAGGCGAACGATGCCAGGCGCTTCGTCAGCGTGAGTGTGAATGCGTTGCGGATAGCGTGTGCGCCGCATTTTCCGGCGACACCGCGCGCGTTGGTGGGACGCGATGTGTTGGAGTTGTTTGCTGAGTCCGAACGAAACGGTCGCACTGGCGACGTCGTGCGCGAATTGTTTTCAGCGGAAGATGCCGAGCTGTTCAGCGCGGCCAAGTCGGATGGAAACCGTTTGTTGTCCTTGCAACCGGAGCTGAATCGCATTCTCGATCAATTGGAGGAGAAGTTGAAATGAGGAGCGGCGTTGGCGGTGTGCTTTTGAGTTTGTTGCTGTGGCTGAGTTCAGGCGGTGAACTTGTTCGTGCGGCGGAAACCAATTTTTTTCAACTCGGTATAGCCGCGTATGAGCAGAAAAATTTTGCGCAAGCGGCGGAGTATTTCGCCGCGGCGGTGACGAATCAACCGTCGGCTGCTGCCTGGCAAAATCTCGGTAACGCAGAATGGGAGAACGGTCGGACTGCGCAGGCGATTCTGGCGTGGGAACGAGCGCTGCGATTGAATCCGGGAGCGCAAGCGGCGTCGAATAATCTGAAATTTGCGCGGGAGCGTGCGCAGTTGGAAGCGCCGGATTTAACGTGGTGCGAGATTGTGGCGGGCTGGTTGCCAGCGAATTGGTGGGCGGTATTGGCGGTAACGAGTTTCTGGTTTGCAGTTGCCATGCTGTTGTTGCCGGGAATTTTGCGTTGGCGCAAATCGTCCACGCCACAGGCATTGGTGGCGCTCGGACTGGGCGTCTTTTTGCTGACGTTGCCGGCGAATTATGGAGTGATTACGCGGGTGCGGTTGGGGGTGGCGTTGGCAAATGAAACGGATTTGCGGTTTACGCCTACAGCGGAAGGTGAAGCCGTAACGCGACTTGCGGCGGGCGAACCGGGGCGGGTGTTGCGCGAGCGCGGACGTTATTTGTTTATCGAAACGCGCCGGACGCGCGGTTGGGTGGAGCGGGGGGCGTTTGGATTGGTGCAACAATTTTAATTTATTTGTTGAGGAAGACGGGCAGATTAGCAGCGGTCAAATGAAACATCAGGGAGCGTTGAATGTTGGACGGTTGGCTTGCCTGAGGTTTCTGCGGCTGCTAGCTTTTCGGTCAAGCTACTTAACTGAACTCGAAACGTAGAAAACATCATGAGCCTGAAAAAGTCCTTGTTCGCCCTCGCTGGTATTGCGGCGCTGACGCAATTTGCCACGGCGGGTAATGTCACCGGTAAGATCACCTTAAAAGGTGCTCCGCCCGCGGAACGTGAAATCACGCCACTGATTGAAGATGCAGGTTGCGGCAAACTCGTCCCGGCCGGAGAAAAACCGAAGACGAAATTTTTCGTCGTCGGCCCGAACAACGAACTCGCCGACGTGGTGGTTACGCTGAAAGGCGATAATCTCAAAGGCAAATCCACCGGAGCCAGTGCGCCGCCGATTGTTCTCGACCAGAAAGCCTGCGAATATGTTCCGCAAATTCTCGCGGCGCAGACCGGCCAGACGATTCTGGTGAAGAATTCTGATCCGGTGATGCATAACGTTCACACGACGCCTGCGAGCCCTGGAAACAAAGAGGAAAATCGCGGTCAGGCCGCGGGTGCACCGGATTTGAAGTTCGTCATTCCTGCGCAGGAAAATTTCCTCCGTTTCAAGTGCGACGTGCATCCGTGGATGTTCGCCTGGGTAACGGCGGTGGATCATCCGTATTTTGCGGTGAGCGGTAAGGACGGAACGTTCACAATCAAAGACGTGCCGCCGGGTAAATACAAAATTGAAGCGATGCATCGTCGCGCGGCTCTCGTCCCGAACAGCCGTCCCGCTGAATACAAAGGCGTGGAGAAGGAAATCGAAGTGACCGCGGATGGCGCAGTTGTCGATTTCACAATTGAAGTGAAATAATTTACGCGGATTCATGGAAGCCGCTGCGAGTTCGCAGCGGCTTTTCCTTTCATCGGATTGCCTGACTGCTAACGGATCAATGAACCAGACTGCTGCCCAACGTTGGCGACATTGCTTTGCTGTGCTGACGGCTTTGGCGACCCTTATTCTGGTCGGCATTGGTGGATTGGTGACGAGTCATGGCGTGGGTATGGCGGTGCCGGATTGGCCGACCAGTTACGGCTACAACATGTTTGCGCTGCCGATTTCCACGTGGCTCACCGGCGGAATTTTCCACGAACACACGCATCGTGTAGTTGCGACAATTGTCGGCACGTTGGTCGTGGCGTTAATGCGGTGGCTTGGTGGAAATGCGTCGCGACGACCGCTGATCATCATCGGCATGGCGGAAATTCTGGCGGGGCTGGGATTGCTGGCAATCGGACCGGACTGGAAAGGCGCGGGACATTTTCTTTCAGGCATCGGCGGAGTGGTGTTGTTGGCGGGAATTGTCTGGGTGAAGAATCAAACGGCGGAAGGGAAGTTGCCGACGCTTGGCTGGTGGGCATTCTGGTTGGTGCAACTTCAAGGTCTGCTAGGCGGTTTGCGAGTGGTGTTGGATGCACACATTGTGGCGGACGTGCGACTCGGCACCGCGTTCGGAATAGTCCACGGTTGCCTGGGGCAGGCGTTCCTCGTTCTGGTAGCCATCATTGCATTGATGACGAGCGGCTGGTGGCATCGTTTTGTGCAAAACGATTTCAAACCTGCGACCGGCGCAAATGAACTCCCGCAATCAACTTTACTGCGACGCTGGTTTTTATTCGCGACCGTGCTGATCTCCGCGCAATTGCTCATCGGCGCGACGATGCGTCATCAACACGCGGGCCTCGCGATTCCTGATTTTCCGCTCGCTTATGGCGCGCTCTGGCCGGACATGAGCACAGAGGCGATTGCGAAATACAATTTGCAACGCGTCGAAATCACCGAAGCGCATCCCATCACAGCGTTTCAGATCGCGTTGCAAATGGTTCATCGCATCGTGGCGCTGTTGATTGCTGCGGCGGTTATTGTCTGTTGGCGGAAAACGAGTGCGGGAACGCCGTTGCGACGCGTGAGCGCGCTGTGGGTGGGATTGATCCTGGTGCAGGTTTCGTTAGGCGCGTGGACCATCTGGTCGAACAAAGCGGCGGATGTGGCGACGGCGCATGTGGTAGTGGGCGCGCTTTCGCTCGTGACAGGCGCGTATGGTTGTCTTATTTCTTTTCGCCGTTTAACGGGAAACCGGTTCGCCACCGCTGCTGATTCCGCATCCAAAACTGTGTTGGCCGATCGTATCTCCGTCTGATTTGTCATGAGTTCCACCGCGCAAAATGTTGCCGCCGCCGCTCCAGCGAAAAGCTGGTTTGCGGTTTATGCCGATCTCGTCAAAGCGCGATTGACCGCGCTGGTGCTGATTACGACGGCGGTCGGTTTCTATGCGGGATATCAAGGGCCGATGGACGCGGTGATGTTCGTCAGCGCGTTTCATGCGTTGTTCGGCACGGCGCTGGTGGCGAGCGGTGCGGCGGCGTTGAATCAATTACTCGAACGCGAACACGACGCGCGGATGCGGCGCACGGCAAATCGGCCGCTGCCGTCGGGACGTTTGCAACCGGTGACCGTCATGCTGTTCGGCGGGATCTGTTCGCTGGGGGGAACGCTTTATCTGGCGTTGCTGGTGAATCCGCTGACGAGTGTGCTTGGGGCGATTTCGCTCGTGAGTTATCTGTTTATCTATACGCCGCTGAAACGACTCACCTGGTTGAATACGATGGTCGGCGCAATTCCCGGTGCGTTACCGCCGCTGATGGGGTGGGCGGCGTCGCGCGGTGAACTGAGCGCGGGCGGATGGGCGTTGTTTGCGATTCTCGCGTTCTGGCAGATGCCGCATTTTTTCGCCATTGCGTGGATTTACAAAGACGAATACGCGAAAGCCGGTTTCAAAATGCTTCCGGCGGTGGACCCTGATGGCAGCCGCTCCGCGCAACAATCCGTCAGTCACACGTTGGGTTTGCTGATGGTGAGCCTGTATCCGTTCGTGTTGAAAATGGCGGGAACAGTTTATCTCGTGGCGGCCATTGGACTCGGGGGAATTTATCTTGGCTGCGCGATTCAGTTTGGTCGCCGGCTGGATATCCCGAGTGCGAAACGATTGTTTTTTGCTTCCATCCTCTATCTGCCCTTCCTGCTGATTGCCTTAGTGGCAAACAAGCTCTGAAAAAGGGCGTCAGGTATCGCGTTTCAGGTATCAGGTGGCAGGGAAGTGCGCGGTGATTTCGTTTTTTGTAAGCCCGGAAAGAGTGTGAGACGCTCGCCGTCACCCCGGCCCTCTCCCCCGGGGAGAGGGGTTGGCGACTGGGGCACTGCCGCCGCGCGACTTCCTATTCGCCAATCCTGCCGCTAGATTGAATCGAAAGGCGGAAAGCGATTTTCTCGCTCCTCGGGGAGTGGACGGTTGATTCCAAAAACCATCTTCGCTTTTCTACTCATGCGTAAACATCGAAGAACCGGCTTTGTGGATTTTTCACGGAACGAACTGATTTCATTACAACCGCATTCTCGCGTTGTGTTGTGACACTGAAAAAGTTGTTACCGGTTGAAAGGGAAGTTTCACGGAGTTAACGAGTCGCGATGATGTTGCAGTGCTGATGCAGAGGATTAGGCAAACCTTTTTGACGGGGTTGTGCTGACTCCACGATTGACACTGCGGCAGCGGAACCCTTTACTTTGGCCGCTCATTTTTTGCTGAGTGTTAACCCGATTTTGGCGAACCCGGTTTTGAATTATTGTTGACCAGATCATGCAGGCAACCACGCATACCGCAGCGCATCACGGTGCGCACGAAGCTCATCATCACGAACCGAGCTTTTTGCAGAAATACGTTTTCTCGACCGACCACAAAGTCATCGGGATTCAATATGGCCTGACGTCGCTGGGCTTCCTCCTGTTCGGCTTTCTTCTGATGCTGTGCATGCGCTGGCAGATTGCGCATCCGGGCGAAACGATTCCGGTAGTCGGCAAATTGCTCGGCAGCATTCTGCGGAACATGGACGGCAGTCTGATGATGCCGGACGGCAAGATGACGTATGATGTTTACAACATCTTCGGCGCGATGCACGGCACGATCATGGTGTTCCTTGCGATTGTGCCGTTGGCGTTCGGCGCGTTCGGTAACTACGTGACGCCGCTGATGATTGGCGCGCCGGATATGGCGTTTCCGCGGTTGAACATGGCGAGTTATCACGTGTTCCTGCTGGGTGGCATCGTGATGTTCGCGAGCTTTTTCATCCCCGGTAGCGCGGCGCAATCCGGGTGGACTTCCTATTCACCACTGGCAACCACGGTTACTACTCATGGTCAGGCGTACTGGTTGGTTGGCATGGTGCTGTTGATTACGTCATCGCTTTTGGGCGCGGTGAACTTTATCGCGACGATTATTCAATTGCGTGCGCCGGGCATGACGTGGATGCGTTTGCCGTTCTTTGTCTGGGCGCAGTTTGTGACGGGCTTTTTGCTGTTGCTGGCGTTTCCGCCGTTGGAAGCCGCGGGCATCATGCAGTTGATGGATAATGTCTTCGGCACAAGTTTCTTCCTGCCGACGGGTCTGGCGGTTGGGGGTCGAATTGCTGATGCGAGCGGTGGTGGCAGTCCGTTGTTGTGGCAACATCTGTTCTGGTTCCTGGCGCATCCGGAAGTGTACGTCTTGATTCTGCCGGGCATGGGAATCGTGGCGGAAGTGATTGCCAACAACACCCGTAAGTCGTTGTGGGGCTATAAGTCGCTCGTGTTCTCCGCACTGGCGATCGGGTTCATCTCGTTCATCGTGTGGGCGCACCACATGTATCTGACGGGCATGGGCACGAAGATTTCCGCGTTCTTCCAAACCACGACGATGATCATCTCGATTCCGTCGGTGATCATTCTGACGTGCTTGTTCATTTCGCTGTGGGGTGGCTCGATTCGCTTCACGACGCCGATGTTGTTTGCGTTGGCGTTCCTGCCGATGTTCGGTATCGGCGGTCTGACCGGTTTGCCGCTCGGCTTTGCGGCGTCGGACATTCACCTGCATGACACGTATTACGTGATTGCGCACTTCCACTACGTGGTGGCACCGGGAACGATTTTCGCGTTGTTCGCGGGAATTTATTACTGGTTCCCGAAGATGACGGGGCGCATGATGAGTGAATTCTGGGGCAAGGTGCACTTCATCGGCTCGTTCATTTTCATGAACGTGGTGTTTCAACCCATGTTCGCGCAAGGCATGGCGGGTATGATTCGCCGTATGGCGGACGGGGGATTGAACTATTCCAAGATTTCGCACCCGGATGCGATTGGTGGTCTCGACAAGATTTATATCGATTTGCACACGGTGATTCTGTGGGGCGCGGTCGGTCTGGCGATCTCGCAGATTCCGTTCATCGTGAATCTGTTTGTCAGTATCAAGAAGGGTAAGAAAGTCACGAGCGACAATCCGTGGGAAGCCACGACGTTGGATTGGCAGACGCCGACTCCGCCGCCGCATGGCAACTTCACGAAAGAGCCGGTGGCGCATCGCAATCCTTACGATTACAGCCTGCCCGGGGCGGCGAAGGATTTCACGCCGCAGAATCAGCCTTAATTTCAGATTTCCGCAAACATGGATATTCCCTACACATCAAAGCCCCGTCCCGATACGGGTATTTACAACGCCAAAGTCGGCATCTGGTTATTCCTGGCGTCGGAAGTGATGCTCTTCGGAGCGCTGTTCTCCGCGTACATTTTGCTGCGAGTCGGCGCGCCGGAAGGCACATGGGTGCATGGCATGTTGAACATTCCGATCGGCACGTTTAACACGTTCGTGCTGATTACGTCGTCCGTGACGGTGGTGCTCGGTTGGGCGGCGTTGCAACTCGGGAATTTTCAGAAATACAAATTCTATCAGGCCATCACGATTCTCTGTGCGCTCGGGTTCATGGGCATCAAGTCCTTCGAATACGCCGACAAGTTCAAGCACTACGAAGTGTGGTTGAAAAATCCGGTCACCGTGATGCACGGCGACAAGGAAGTGCAGACCAACCGGGTGTTGGGCCACATCGAATACGACGGCAAGCATCCGTATTTCTGGAACACGCGCACGTTGCGAGAGAAGGGAATCGAGGGCTTCAAGTTTGAAGCTGATCCGTATCACTACACGTTATCGCCGAAAGAACTTGCGCACGCCAAGTCTGTTTCCAAGGGCAAACCGCATGTGGTGCTCGATATTAAAACGGCGGACGTGGAGCGGTTGTCAGCGTTTGTACCGTCGCACAGCACGTATTTCGCGGTTTATTTCACCTTGACCGCGCTGCACGGTTTGCACGTGTTGGGCGGTGCGTTGGTGATTTTCTACATCTGGGGACCGGGGGCGAAGATGTGGAAGAGCGATCCGTTGCGTTACACGAACCGGGTCGAAGTTTCGGGATTGTTCTGGCACTTCGTGGACCTGGTGTGGATTTTCCTGTTCCCGATCATTTATCTCCTCTGATTTTATGAGCAACCATTCTCATTCTCACGCTGACGCGCATTCTCACGCGCCGGAAGAAGTTGCGAAGCACGTTAAGACGTATCTGTTCGTCTTCGGGGCGTTGCTGGTGGCCACCGTCGTGACGGTTGCTTTGAACTATCTGCATTTCGACAGTAAAGTGCTGACAATTGGAATCGCGTTGCTGGTGGCGGCGGTGAAAGCATCGTTGGTCGCCTGTTATTTCATGCACCTGATTTCCGAGAAGAAAATGATCTATGTGATCATGGCGTTTACGACGTTCTTCTTCATCGGATTGATGGCATTAACGGTGATCTCGTATCTCGAGGTGCCGCCGGAAACCGCAACGCGTTAACCGGAGGAGTTTTTATGTCACTGAAAGCCTTTCATGTCATTTTCATCACCGCCGCCAGCGTGCTGGCATTCTGGTTTGCGGCGTGGATGTGGAAAGCCTACCAGGCGGAAGGCGGACGCGGTGATTTGTATTATGCCATCGGATCGCTGGCGGTCGGTGTCGGCCTGTTGGTTTACGAGGGCTTCTTTCTGAAAAAACTGAAGAAAGTGAGTTATCTGTGAGCGGCACGCGGCTGAAAACCATCGCCCTCCTTGCGCTTCTGGCGCTGGGAGTGAAATCGAATTTGTACGCGTGCGCGACCTGTTATGGCGCGTCCGATTCACCGCTCGCGCAAGGAATGAACTGGGGCATCATGGTGTTGCTCGGGTTCATCTTCAGCGTGCTGGTGGCGGTTACCAGTTTCTTTATTTACATCGCGCGGCGGGCCAAATCGGCCGCCGTTGCCTCTGTTGCAACTGAGTCCAAGTCATGATTGATACCTTCAGGAAAATTCTCGGCATGCCCGTGTTGGCGTCGGAAAACGGGCACGATATTGACGCGCTGATCGTCTATATTCACTGGCTGATGATCGCGCTGTTCATCGGCTGGTTCGCCTACTTCCTTTATTGCCTGTTCCGTTTCCGTGCCAGTCGCAATGCGCGGGCGGACCATATCGGAGCGCGGACCCACGCTTCGACGTGGATTGAACTCGTGGTCGCCGGGGGGGAGGCCGTGTTGCTTGTGGCTTTCGCGATTCCTATGTGGGCGCGGGCGGCGGACGTGACGAAATTCACTGAAAAGGATCGCGCCGATGCAACGGAAATTCAGGTGATCGGTCAGCCATTCAACTGGAACGTGCGTTACCGGGGGGCGGGCAAGAAATTCGGCAAGCAAAGCAGGCAACTGG
>CALAYC010000346.1 GCA_937894935.1 uncultured Verrucomicrobiota bacterium | reverse complement strand
CCAACGTGAGCAATCTCGCGCTCGACAAAGGGCCGATGGGCAAAATCTTCTCCGGATTCGCCGGCATGAACGACTTTTGGGCGCAGCATCCGCTTTTGCGCATCCTGTGCGAGCAACCCGCCATCTGGACCGTGCCGCTGGCGATTACTCTGATGATTATTGTTTCGAAACTGACGGCGAAAGATGTTCCGTCTGACATCCGGATGAAAATGCTGGTGCTGCACGCGCCCGAAAAACTCGGATTGAAACAGGAATACATTCAGGAACATCAAGCGGGACATTAAAAGATCCGAAGGACCAACGAACAAGCTCCAGAGAAGCTCCAAACTTCAAGGTTTTTAGAAGGTTTGAGCTTTTACTGGAGCTTATTTGATTGGAAGTTTTTCTGTTGCCCGGAAGTCGCAATTTGATGCTTCCGTCCGCGATTTGAATAGCTTTGAATCAGCAATAGTCGGACGAGATAACACGGGTTCTATGAAAACCATCAAACCTCTACTGCTTGGCATCAGTTGCGTTACCATCCTCACTACTCTCACCGGTTGCGTTATAGCCATCGGCACGGAAAGACATTCTCATTCTAAATCGCCAGAAATCGCCGTGACCGATTCAGCGGACGCAGCGACGATTGCCGAGATTGACGCGGCGGGGCGACTCAGTTTTGACAGTGGTCGCGTCACCGCGCTATCGCAGATTGCCGAACGCGATTCGCTCAGCAAATCCGTCCAGGTGCATCTGGTCAATACCACCTATCGCCGGCTCAGCTTTGATAACAGTAAAGTCGAAGTCCTGAGCAAAATTATCGCGCGTTCAGATTTCTGCGATGCGACGCGTCACGCGATTGTTTCGCAATTGAACAAGTTGAGTTTCGATAACCATCGCCAACAGATTCTTCAGCAAATCAGCGCACGATTGAAAAAGAGTTCAACCGAAACAGAAGCGGCTCACTGAAATTACCAACGGGATTTCTGGCAGCGTAATTGACGACGCTGCCAATCCCGGGCAAGCTCGCAAGCATTGCAATCATGAAAACCAAATTCATTTCTCATCTCGCGCTTTCATGCGCTCTCCTGGTCACTATTGCTGCTCCGGCTCAAGACGCGACACCCGCGACTGACGCCGCGCCGACGTTGCATTCCGCACTCGCGCCCGTGCCGCGCACCGGTGGCGCAACGAATCGCCAGGCGGAAGTTTTGCGGCGCGCAAAAGAAAATTCCGGTCCGTGCGATATCGTGTTCATCGGCGATTCGATTACTCAAGGCTGGGAAGGCGCGGGCAAAGCGGTTTGGGAGAAATATTACGGCAAGCGCAAATGCCTGAACTTCGGCGTGGGCGGCGATCGCACGCAGCATGTGTTGTGGCGCTTTGAAAACGGCCAACTCGACGGCATCCAACCCAAAGCCGCCGTGGTTATGATTGGAACGAACAATTCCAATCGCGACGACAACACGGAACGGGAAATTCTCGAAGGCGTTCAGGCGATCGTAAAACAGATCCGCAAGCGCCTGCCGGGCACCAAAGTTCTCGTCTGCGCCATCTTCCCGCGCGGACAGACGTTCAGCACGCAACGCGGCAAAATTCTCCAGGTGAATCAGGCGTTGTCCAAACTCGCGGATGGAAAGATGATTCACTACGTGGATTTCGGCGCGGATTTCATCGAAGCCGACGGCTCGATTTCCAAAGCGATTATGCCCGATTACCTGCATCTCTCGCCGGAAGGTTACGAGCTCTGGGCCGAGGCGATTGAGCCGAAGCTGAAAGAATTCGGTCTGTAATCAGCAACAAGGATCGCCGCAACACCGGTCGTTTTGAATCGGCAACCAAACGACCGGTTATTGCATAAACTTTGTGGAGTTCGATCTGATCATTCGCGGCGGGTCGGTCGTGACCGCCGCCGGCGTTCAGCGTTTCGATATTGGAATCGCTGCGGGTCGAATTGCCGCTCTCGCAGCCGAACTTTCCGGCAGCGCTCGCGAATCTCTCGATGCGACGGGCCTGCATATTTTCCCCGGCGTTATTGATTCGCACGTTCACTTCAACGATCCGGGTCGCGCTGATTGGGAAGGCATTGAAACCGGTTCACGCGCGTTAGCTGTTGGCGGCGGAACGATGTTCTTCGACATGCCGTTGAACGCGCATCCGCCGACGTGCGACGCTGCGAGTTTCGACGCCAAAGTGGACGCCGCGCAGGGAAAATCTTTTGCCGACTTCGCGTTGTGGGGCGGACTTGTCCCGGGAAATCTTCATTGTCTCGAACCACTCGCCGAACGCGGTGTTGTCGGCTTCAAAGCGTTTCTATCGAACAGCGGCATTGAAGACTTCGCGTGCGTGGATGAGCAAACATTGCGCGAAGGCATGAAACGCGCCGCGCAGTTGAAGAAAATTGTCGCGGTTCACGCCGAGAGCGAAGTCATTACGCGCGAACTCACCGAGCGCGCGATTGCAAAGAATCAAACTTCGATCCGCGCGTATCTGGACTCGCGCCCCATCTACGCTGAACTTGATGCCATTCATCGCGCTATTCAACTCGCCGGTGAAACCAGGTGCGCGCTACACATCGTGCACGTGAGTTCCGGCGCCGGCGTGGCGTTGGTGGCCAGCGCGCAAAAGCAAGGCGTGGATGTCACATGTGAAACCTGTCCGCATTATCTCGTGCTGACGGAAGATGACGTGGAGCGACTCGGCGCCGTCGCCAAGTGCGCCCCGCCGTTACGCACGACTTCCGCGCAAAATGTGTTATGGCGCTATCTCGAAAACGGATTCGTCAGCACGATTGGCTCGGACCATTCCCCTGCTCCGCCGGAAATGAAGCGCGACAAAAACTTTTTCAAAGTCTGGGGCGGAATCTCCGGCGCGCAACACAGCTTGTCGTTGCTACTCAGCAGCACTGGTAACGCATCTCAAGCAGATAACAACGCGAGTTCTCGCGCGTCGTCTTCGATCGAAAATAAAGAAAAACCGGCCTCAGCATTATCACGCATCGCAAAGCTGACATCATTCAATGTCGCAAAACGTTTTGGTTTGCCGGAGACGAAAGGCCGAATCGCCATCGGAGCGGATGCTGACCTGGCGTTGGTGGATTTGAACGAGACGTTCACGGTCCGGACGGAAGACCTTCAATATCGCCATCGGCAAAGTCCGTACGTGGGCCGCGCGTTGACAGGTCGAATCGTTCGCACCATCCTGCGCGGCACAACGGTTCAGCGCGGCGGGAAAATTGTTTCGCCCCCGATGGGACAATTCATCAAAGCCGCGGCCGCTGGAATTGATCCTGACTCGAACTGACTCATGAATGATTTGTTTGGATTCACTCGCACCGTCGTCAAATCGCGTTACGCATTGATCACTCCGGACAGTTTCGTGCCGAGCCAACTGCCCGGATGGAAGCAGGCGACGTGTGTGGTGAATATCTCCCCTGCTTTGATCGGACCGCGTTTCACACAATTACATATCACGCTCGACAAAGACGGCACCGGCGAAGGAAACACCGGCGTTAATCAGTATTTCATCTACGTCATCGAAGGCGCGGGCACGATTGATCTCGCGGCCAAACGGCATCGCCTTACGGCGGGAAGTTATATTTATCTGCCGCCAGGCTCGGACATGATTGTGAAAAACGGCCACGCCGCGCCGATGAAATTATTGGTCTTTCAAAAGCGCTACATCCCGCTCAAGAACGCTGCTCCGCCGACAACGATTGTAGCGCACGAACGTGAAGTAAAAGGCCAGCCGTTCCTCGGAAACGAAGATGCCCACTTACAAATGTTGCTGCCGGAGAACGAGTCGTTCGACCTCGCGGTAAATATTTTCACCTATCAGCCCGGCGCCACATTGCCGTTTGTCGAAACGCACATCATGGAGCACGGTATGTTGATGCTCAAAGGCCAAGGCATTTATCGGCTCGATCAGGATTATCATCCGGTGCAGGCTGGCGATGTAATCTGGCTGGGAGCTTATTGTCCGCAATGGTTTGTGGCGATGGGCAAAACGCCCGCGAGTTATATTTACTACAAAGACGTTAACCGCGATCCCATGTGAGGCGACTATGAAACCACCAACGCCCCGGAATGAAGCGAAACGGCTGAAAGTTCTTTGGCAATACGACGTGCTGGACACCGTCCCGGAAGAGGTCTTCGACGATCTCACCGAACTCGCGGCGTATATCTGTGAAGCGCCCATCGCGCTCATCTCGTTGGTAGATGAAAATCGGCAATGGTTCAAATCACGCATTGGTTTCAGCGTACGCGAAACCAGTCGCGACATTTCTTTTTGCGCTCACGCGATCATGAAGAACGGATTGTTCATTGTCGCCGACGCCACGAAAGATCCGCGCTTTCGCAATAATCCGTTAGTGACGGGAAAAGAGAAAATTCGCTTCTACGCCGGTGTCCCACTGAAGTCACCCGATGGTTATGCGCTGGGAACATTGTGCATTCTCGATAAAGTTCCGCGCCAGTTGCGTCCCGAACAGAAGCGCGCCTTGATGATTCTGGCGCGTCACGTGGAAACGCAATTGGAACTCCGCCGTCACGCCAAAGAACTCGCCGCAGCACGAAAGCACGGCGACCGCCAGACCGCTGAACTGGCCCGCGCGCAAGTGGAATTAATCAAGTGCCGCGATGCGCTCGCTCGCGCCCAGGCGCGCAATAAAGCGGCAAAGAAGCGAACCAGCAAAAAGTAAGCGCTCACCTTATTGCGCGTTCACATTGCAAATTGACGTTGCCCCGCAGTCAATCCGGCTGGCAAGTTGTCCGGCAGCGAACATGAGTTCCACACTGAAACTTCCGTCTGGCGTCGAACTGAAAGGCACATTACCCGCCGCTGCCGCCGGCATTCTCACCACTGAGGCGTTGGAATTCATCGTCCGCCTCGCCCGAGAATTCCAACCACGCCGCGATCAATTGCTCGCGCGTCGAGCCGAGCGACAGATCGCAATTGACGGAGGTTCGTTCCCTGATTTTCTCACGAGCACTGAAGCAATTCGCCGGGATCCCAAATGGCGTGTCGCTTCCATTCCCAAGGACCTGCAGGATCGCCGCACCGAAATCACTGGGCCGGTGGATCGAAAGATGGTGATCAATGCGCTGAACTCCGGCGCTAAAGTTTTCATGGCGGACTTTGAAGACGCCTCGGCGCCGACCTGGAAAAACATGGTCGAAGGTCAGGCGAATCTTTACGACGCCGTGCGGCGCACGATTTCTTTCGCGACTTCGGAAAAACAATATCAGCTCAACGAAGAAACCGCGACGCTCATGGTGCGCCCACGCGGCTGGCATTTGCCTGAGAAACATCTGCTCATCGACAGCAAACCCATTTCCGCGAGCCTATTCGATTTCGGATTGTTTTTCTTTCACAATGCGCGTGAATTGCTCGCTCGCGGCAGCGGACCGTATTTTTATCTGCCGAAACTTGAGAGCCACCTCGAAGCGCGATTGTGGAACGACGTTTGCAATTTCGCGCAGGACGAACTCAAAATTCCACGTGGCACGATTCGCGCCACAGTGCTGATTGAAACGATCCTCGCTTCGTTTGAAGCGGAAGAAATTCTGTACGAATTGCGCGATCACTCCGCCGGACTGAACTGCGGTCGCTGGGATTACATTTTCAGCATCATCAAGAAATTCCGCGCGCACCGACAGTTTCTCTTTCCTGATCGTTCGCAGGTCACCATGACCAGTCCGATGATGCGGGCGTATTGCCTGAACGTTATCAAGATCTGTCACAAACGCGGCGCTCATGCGATCGGCGGGATGGCCGCGCAAATTCCCATCAAAAACGATCCCGAAGCCAACGAAGCGGCGCTCGCAAAAGTTTTTGCGGACAAAGAACGCGAAGCCAGCGATGGTCACGACGGCACGTGGGTGGCCCACCCGGGTTTAGTGCCGGAGGCCTTGCGCGCTTTCAATCATCACATGCCTGAGGCGAACCAGATTCACGTCCAACGCGATGACGTGCGTGTGACGGCGGAAGAATTATTGAGCGTGCCGACCGGAACCATCTCGACCGAAGGCTTTCGCAGCAACATCCGGATTGGCGTGCAGTATCTCGCGGCGTGGTTGAGTGGAAATGGTTGTGTGCCGCTTTACAATCTGATGGAAGACGCCGCCACGGCGGAAATCTCGCGTGCGCAAATCTGGCAATGGCTGCATTACGCGCCTATGATCGAAGAAGGCCCATTACGCGGTCGCGAGATAACAACCCGGCTCTACGACGAAATTATCGCCAAGGAACTCCATCGCCTTGAAAGCGATCTGGGCCACGCACATTACAGCACCGGAAATTATGACAAAGCCGCGAAGCTGTTCACCGACATGTCGCGCAGCCGTAATTTTGCCGAGTTCCTCACGCTCCCTGCATACGACTTGATCAATTGATCGGATTCATCCGGAATCCCGAATCCTGGAAAACAAAAACGGCCGACTTCACAGTCGGCCGTTCTCTCCAACACTCACCAAGCTCAAGCTATTTATTGCGGCGACGCAACCCGATCAATGTGACGAGACCAACGCCGAACAACGCAGCGGTTCCCGGCTCCGGCACTACTTCCAATCGGATATTATCCACAGCGAAACCACCGCCACCAGAACTGACCGCAGACGGACCACCAAAACGAAGGTCACTGAAGGCCAAAACATTATCAGTTCCCGTCCATGTCTGACTGCCGTCAAAACTTCCATCAGCCCCAAGGTCCCATTTCACGGTCGCTGACTTGGAGGTAAAAGTTGTTTCCACATGAATCCACTGGGCATTATCAGTCCCTGTTCCCAGCGATGTGTACGATACGAGTTCAATCCAGGAGCCACTAACCCCGCCGATTCCCAGCAACCGGACTGAAAGACCGTTGGCACCTCCTTGATTGTAAAAACCAATTTCAAACAGCGGATTGGCGCCTGTTCGCAACCCGAGCGAATTGCGCTGGTTGTTAGCGCCCGAGTACCAAAGATCACCAGATAAAACCAGTGGGGCTGCGTCAGTCGGAGTAATGGAAAACGTTGAACCGGTCCAGATATGTGCGCTTGCTGATCCATCGTGCGCGCCCGCCGGTGCGGCATTACCTTTCTCCGTATCCAAAGACAAACCTAAGGGCGTATTCCATTTAGTTAAGAGCGCAGCCGTATCAGGATAATCGAACGTTTCGTTGACGTAAACCTGCGCAGGGGCCAATGCAGGAACTGCAACGGCGCATGCTGTGAGCAGGGAACAAACTTTTTTATTCATATTGATGCTAGTTTTGGGTTCTTCCGGTTGATTTGGTTATACGTGCAAAATGATTTAATTAAACCTGCATGAAGATGTTTCAATTCAAGCACATCAGTAAAATTCCCGACCCACTCCCGGGAAAGATTGATTGTCCGCGAGCGGCTCGCTACATCATTGGGCGACATGACGGCTCGCGTTTCGAAGCATCAATCTGCTCGTGATGATTTTCATCACGGAGCACCGCCCGCCATCGTCATCAGCGTTAGCGCGAAAGATTCAGCACCAACAAATGCGCAGACCGGATTCGATGTTCTGCGTGACGCACTGCAAACGTTGCAACCCGGCGGATTGCTGTTTCTTTACGGCGAACCACAAACACTCTCGCTCTGGGGAGAACAACTTCTCACCAATCCGATTTTCGCTCCTCAATTGCAGTTCAAATATTGGATCGCGATCGAACTCGCTGCCGCGCCATGCGATTCATTTTTGCCTCAAGCCCATCGCGGCTTGATGCTGTTTCTGCGGCTCAATCCGGACCGCAAAACACCCCCACCGTTCCAGCTTCACACGAACGCGCTTCGTATCCCCCACCGTCACTGCACCGCGTGTGGGAAAAACGTCAAAGACTGGGGCGGTAAAAAACATCTGATGAATCCGGCAGGCGCAGCGCCTTCCGATGTCTGGCGCGATCTACCGCGACGCGAATTGCACGATGAAGTCATTCCGTCGGACGTTCTGGAACGCGTGGCAATTCTCGTCGGCACCACACCGGATCAGATTCCGCATTTCACAATTGAATCAGCAACCAATTCGACAACAGAACTCATCTCCAGTCACGCGCACGTGAAAGCGAAGTCAAACGACGATTTCGCCCGGCTCGCGCAGGTTGAACTGGATCAGATTTATGCCGGCGATTGTATCTCGTTTTTGCATCGCGTCGAAGTGTTGCATCCTGACGGATTCTTCGATCTCGCTTTTGCTGATCCGCCCTACAATCTCGCGAAAAAATATCATCATTGGAACGACGCCCTGGCGGACCAACATTATCTCGATTGGTGCAACGCCTGGCTCGACGGAATGGCCGCCACACTCAAACCCGGCGGCAGCCTGTTTGTTCTGAATCTGCCGAAGTGGTCCATTCATCATGCGGCGTTCCTGAGTCGGCGACTGGATTTCCGTCACTGGATTGCCTGGGATGCCTTGTCCGATCCGCGGGGCAAACTGATGCCGGCGCATTACGGTTTGTTGTGGTTCACCAAACCGGGCGGAAAACCGGTTTGTAATTACACGCCTCTCAGCACAAAGCCATACGATGGTTTTGTCAGTCCGCCGGATTCACCGCAATACTGTCTGCGCGCGCGCTGCATTCATGATCGCAAAGCCCGTGGCGACGACGCGAAAGTAGAATTGACCGATGTGTGGTTCGACATTCATCGCATCAAACACAAGCGCGACCGCGACGCGCATCCGTGTCAATTGCCGGAGAAATTGATGGAACGCATCATCAAACTCGCATCGCGTCCCAGCGACGTGGTGTTCGATCCGTTTTGCGGCGCAGGAACGACGGCGATTGCGGCAATGAAACTCGACCGCCGTTTCGTGATGACCGATGTGGACCCAAAATACGTCCGCATCACGCGAGAGAAAATCGCCGCCATGCGTGAACATGCCGATCTGTTCGGTGAATTCGTCGTGCCACGCGAATCCACCACGCGCAAACGCAGCGACATCACGAAGCGAGAAATCGAAAGCTACTTACAGGAACTTGCCCGCACTCTTGGCCGCATTCCCATGGAAGCCGATGTGTTGGCAGATCGACCGGGAATCCTCGACGAGATTGATCATCTTTATCCGTATCGCAGTGCGGCGTTCAAGCGCGCTAAAATCGGACTTTGATTCAATTCACTTTCCCGGCAGCAACAAATCCAACGCGATCGCGCCAATCGACAGCACGAAGATTGCGAGATAATTCCAATCCTCCTGCGATGCGCGCACCGATTTCAAAAGATAAAGCGCTGCCTCGCGGTCATCCGCTGAAAGCTCCCGACCAGCGCGAATTTTTTCAATGACATCCGTGCGCGCAATGGTGCGTTTGCGGCGTTGCGAGATGTAATAGCGATAGATGAAAAACAGCATGTAGCCCACGACGCCGAAGTACCAGACCGGACGCACCCACTCTGGCTCATACTTTTGCAACAGCACAATCGCCCGAAACGCAACGGACGAAAGTAAACCCAGCAGGAAGAAACCAACGATGACCGGTTTGGGAATTATCTTTGGCGCAACGGACATAATGCGCCCATTGGTAGAGGTCGGCGTGTCGCACGGCAAGCGACAACTGGCGAAAACGCAGCAGCCTGCGGTCAGCGTTGGGCTTCGCGCGCCTGAATCTGCAGGATTTCCGGCGGGATATTGGCGCGATGATAAAAGCCCACCAACATTCCGACGAACAGCACCGCCGCCGCAACAGTGATGACCGCCATTCGAATTCGCAACGCCCGAGGATTGTGAATCAATTCCGGAAAGAATCCTCGTCCCAGCTCGTAAAGAAGTCCGCGCTGGCACGGGATCGGAATTCGACGCCGCTTTCTTCGCATTTCGATGGCGGTTCAGTCCCGCCATCGCCTTATCGGCAGAATTCCCTTAGGACTTTAGCGAAATTTTTGCCCTTCGCGCGAAAACGTAAGTTATTGCCGCTGAGCAGCCGCTTGAATGGACTCCGCCAACTCCTCCGCCGTCCATTGATTACCGACGAAAATCTGAAAAATCCGCCCCTGCGGATCCACGACGATTGTTCGCAGATTATGCGAAATACTGCCGCCCGCCTCGCGCGCCAGCATCAAATCCACCTGCGGCGCCAGCGTGGCCAATACTTCCTGAGAAGCAACCGCGAACAACCATCGGTCTGCATTTTCGCCACGATAAGACAATGCGTAACGGCGCAGTCGTTCCGGCGTGTCGTAATCCGGGTCGAAGGAAATGCACAGCAACTGCCAGTTGGTCGGCGCGTTTGTTTGCGCCAGCAATAAATCTCGCGCCCCGCCCAGATTTTGATTCATGCGCGGACAAAAATCGGGCAGCGGACAACGCGTAAAAATGAAAGTAAACGCGAGCGCCTTGCCGCGATAATCAGAAAACTTCACCATGCGCCCGGTCTCTGCCAACAACTCGTAATCCGGCATCGCATCGCCTTCATCCAACATCGAAACCAGTTTCGGCGCCGGTGGCGCAGTCGCTTCTTCAACCATCTTGCCGACGCGTTTAATGTTCTGAATCCAGTGCGTGTCTGCGGTGGCGACCAGTTGAAATTCGATTTCGTCGTTGCGCTCCAATCCAACCACTTCATTCGGATCGCGCACGTTCAACTCCATCGTCATCTTCGGCATGTAATTCGGAATCTCTTCGTGCCGCACCACCAGCGTGCGTCCGCCTTCCGGCACCGATCGCACCACGCCGCGCGTGTTGAAGATCCGCTCCGCGACATCCGTGTCCGCAACGGTGCGCTGCGACTTAGCTTCCGGCTTATCACAACCCGCCAGCAGCAAAGCGACAACACACGCAATGATAAAACTGAAGCAGTTAATTTTCATTTCGACTCCGCGCGAAGTTCATCTATGAACCGCACAATGGCAGCGGGAGTTTCCGAACGCATGCCATCGAAAAATTTTCGCACGCGTCCCGCACGGTCCACCACCGCAATCCGATCCGCATCGATAAATCCACCCGGCATGAGATTATCCCGCGCCAACGGTTCGCGCTTGAGAAAACTGCCCTCAATCAACTCATACAAATCGTTTTTATCTCCCGTCAACATGCTCCACCGCGTCGCATCCGTGCCGAATTTTTTTCCGAACTCCGCCAGCACCGACGGTGTGTCTGTAAGCGGATCCACCGTGAACGAAAGCAATCGCACATCGTCCTGTCCATCGGTGAGCCGTTGCACTTCCGCCATCTGGTGATTCACCTGCAAACAGGAAATCGAGCAGCTCGTGTGAATGAAATTCACCACCGCGAATTTGTTTGCGACAACTTCGTGCGTGACGATTTGCCCCGTTTGATCGGTGAACGCAAACGTGTCCAATTGCCGCACCAACTCCGGCGTCGCAAGTTGCGAAGAACGCTCACCATCCGGTTGCCACAACACCAGCAACGCGATCATCCCCGCCACCAACACCACCACAAATCCGTAAAATAATTTCAGATCGAGCGGTGTTCTGACGGTCGCCGCGTCATCGCCGGTGACAGCTTGTTCTGACGATGCGCTCACGGCTTAACCGGTTTGGCTGCGAAGCCTGCTTCCTTGATCACCGCGATCAATTTGGCTGCGGAGATTTTGTTCGTGTCGTAGGAAACGACCGCGAGCTTATTCGAAAACGTCACCTGCGCGCGAACGACACCGGCAGTTTCTTTCAACTCCGCCGTCAGTCCGTTCGCGCAGCCGTCGCAATGCATTCCGGTAATGGTAAAGGAATTGGTGGCATTGGCAGCGGACACGGGTTTATCCGCAGCGTGCAGTGAAACTGCGAATCCTGCGCCCATCGCGATTGCTAAAAGTATTCGTTTCATTTTTTGTCTGGATCGAGATTGTCAAAATTATCCGGGCTACGCCAGCGTAGTATCGGTTTAGAAAATATCAAACTCCCCTTCCCACTCAAAAACCGCGCAGGCGATAAAACCGACCCGACTCAGGCGGATTCTCATCAATGAACTCATGAAAATAATCATCGCCGACCACCGAGCTGCTGAGCGTTGTCCATTCGGCGTTAGCCGTCAGATTATCACAGCCTTCCACCACCCACGTATTTCCCACCGGCGCAGAAAAAATCACCCGCGCGCCGGATTCCGACAGCGACACACTTTTGATATTTGCACCCGCTTGAAAGTAAATCTGGACAACACTCGAAGCCGGATGAATCGGTCCGCCGTTCAATCCGTTCGTGGACATATCAATCGCGCGAAAACTGACGGTATAGATTCCGGGTTTATTGACCGTAAATCGTCGTCCGTGAATATGCCCGTAAGGATCGCTATCCGGCGAACCATCGTTTTCGCTCACACGCCACGTATTCGTCCCCGTGCTGCCGGAACTCAAACTGAAAGTCGGCGATGTCGCTCCGCTTTCCCAAAAAGCGAACTCGCCGTCTGGCGGACCGTCCACGGCCACTAATTGCGCATGAATCTGCGCGCCCAACGCAGCGGCGAATTCCTCCGGGCCACCGCGCAACTCCGTCGCCGCCAAACCGACGATCGTAAGATTGCCCTGATAATAACCGGCGTACGTTCCGCTGGCGGCCAACGTCAGCGTCTTAACGTAATTCGCGTCGGTTTCAAACAATTCACGATTAGCAAAAATAAGCGGCTCACCCGGCATCGGATTTGCCGCGCCGATGTTGAGATGTCCGTGGTCTTGAGCGATTGCACGGATTGAGACAAGAAAACAAAAACAGAGAAGCGAAATTTTCATTTACGAATAAAAGTTAAAGTCAGGGAATTCCGGCCGGATTCACCAAACGCGAGCCCGGTCGAATCAGTTCAGGTTGCAGAAAGCTCCATTTCAGGAGTTGCGCGTGGCCATCCACGAAAAGGTAATTTGCTCCGGCGGAATGTCGGGTCACGGCGAGTTGCGATCGAAAACTCGTCGGCGTGATTTCGCCATCATTTGCCGGACTGAAATGAAAATGGTCGTTGTTGACGTATTGATCGTGACACTCGCCAAGCCAGAACGTTTCCGAAGTTGCCGGAATTTTTGTTCGTTTCGAAAAATCTCCGCCGCCCGCAGCCGAGCCGGGCAACAGATAATCGTTCAACGCGAAACTATACCGGCGAGTCTGATGACCATCGCGCGGACACCGCCATAAATTCGTGCCCGCGCAGTACGGTTGCAACGTCGCCACCCACGACGCGCCTTGATGCGCCGTCCGCGGCAAAGCGTCGTCATAATCATCCGCATACATCTGTCCTGCCAAACCGATCTGTTTGACGTGATTCAGACACGCGATTCCCCACGCACGTTGTTTCGCACGGCTCAAGGCCGGCAACAATAACGCCGCGAAAATCGCAATGATGGCAATGACCACCAGCAATTCGATTAACGTAAAAGCCTGGTTTTTTCTCAGCGCATTCATGCGCACGTTTTGCGTCTCAGGGACGCCAACGAACAAGGAACACGCCGCAGTCAGGTCACCTCCGACTACGACAAACGAAAACAACAACGAAGATTAGACGGAAATACCGCGAGGCGGCGGCACGGCGGGACGTTGAGTCAATTCGTCAAACGCGGAGAGAAAAACCGGACCAAGATAAAAATCCGACGGCGCAATAAAAACAAACGCCGGACGCTCGGCAATGAATTCCAGTTTTTTAATCTGAAGCGGCAATTCGGATTTCTTTTCCTCTTTTTTGCCGGCGGAAATTTCTTTGCACATCGGGCAAGGATTTTGCCCGTCGAAAGTTTTGGTAATCGCGACCGCAACCGTTTCCGTTCGCAGATTTTTTGCGAGCATATCCGCCCATGCGATAGTCTGCAAAATGGCCCAATGCCCGCCGGTTGCGCCAAGCAGCGCAATAATCAGCAGACAATGACCCAGGCGAACAAACACGAAGCGAGTATAGTCATCCCGCTTGCACCGAAAAGAAAATTCTTGGCGGCGTCGTGTCAAAAATTTCCCAGCGTGAATCTACCGATTACACGGCTTTCAAAATCGAGCAGTCAATCCGGCTCGCACTTGAATTGGTTCAACCGGGTGAAAATGAATTTCCTCCTGCGGTGCTCCTCCCGGCGTGGTTTGCGATTCGTAAAAATACGAAATGTCATGGTCTTTGCGATTCAGCAGATTCAACACTTCCACCGTCACAGTCCAGGTGCGGTTGAATTGATAGCCCATTTGCGCATTGACCAGAATCGTTTCCGGCGACCGCACGCTGTTATCCTCAATCAACGGACGCGGTCCGAAGTAACGCAATCGCACACTGCCAAAGAATCCCCAATCCGCCCGATACGTTGCGCCAGCAGAAACGACGCTTTCAATTGCGCCTGGAATGTGATCGCCCGCCGGATCGTAATTACGAAATTCCGCGTGCGAAAATGATACGTCAAAATCGAGCGTCAGGTGGGGCGTAATGTTGTAGTAATTGGCCCACTCAACGCCGTAACGCCGACTCGGACGACTTGCTTCTGTTGCGCCCGCATCGCCAACGAAGAGCAATTCCGAATCAATATCGAGCCACCAGAACGACAGCGTGCTTTGGAGCCCGTCCACCGCGAGCGTGCGAATGCCCAATTCTGCGCCGTACGTTTGCACCAGCGGATTGGCGCGAGGCACGGGCGTCACGCCGTCGGTTGGGTCAATGCGTGTGGTCGCGCCACGCCCATCGTTGCTGTGAAAACCGAGTCCGCCTTGCACATAAACCTCCGTCTTCGCCCACGGACCGAACACGAGTGAAGCCTTCGGACTGGCAATGCCGCCATAACGCTCGTCGGAATTCGCGGCCAATGTGCTGTCCACATCGTAGCGATACACATCACCGCGCAATCCTATCACGCTGCGAAAAGAATCGGTCCAACGAATCCTGTTTTCCCAGAACACACCGAGACTCGTTTGAATCACGTCGTCCGCACGCGTCGTCGCCGACAACGTTCCGCCGGCTTTGTCAACCCGCACGCGTCCTTGCGTCTGATAAAGCCCGTTACGAATCCAGTCATTCCGCATCTGCACGCCGAACAGGTTTTCCATCTCCCGTTCACCGAGTTCGCCATAAAACGTATGGCGCGCATCCAATCCTGCCGCCCAACGCCGATCCACCTGTTCAAACTGATCGCCCCGCACATTGTCGGTCAGGAAATAGGTGAAGTCACTGAACAGATCCATGTCGTAGTAAAACGTGTATGCCATGATCTTCGTCACGGAATCCGCGTCACTCCGATGCCATTCTCCCTGCAGACTGTAGCGCTGCGAATCGCCACCGGTTGTATTATCAAGTGAACCGAAGCGCGGTACAGAACCTCCAGTCACTGCACTGGCAGCGACCTGATCGCTCGAATCCCATTCGCCGCGATACACACGGGCCGTGAGACTGAAACCATTGGCCGCATCACCACGGCTGTAGGTCAATTGACCGTTTACTTTGTTATAATCATCCGGCTTATCCCACGGTCCGTCGTTGTGCATGAATTCCCCGGCGTAAAGCAGATGACCGCCTCCCACCGCTGGCGAATCCGCAAACATGACGCGACCATAATTGAAGCTTCCGCCTTCGACGGTAGCGATGCTTTGTGGCAGCACCTTGAAGAATTCGAGTCGCGCTGCGCCGGCGGAAGAAAAGTCACCATTCTCCACGGAATAAACACCCTTCTGATAATTCACCCGCTGAACCAGCTCCGGAATCACGATGTTCATGTCCGAATAACCCTGACCGTGTCCATGCGTCGGAAGATTCAATGGCATCCCGTCGAGAAACGTGGCGAAGTCCGTCCCATGATCGAGATTGAAGCCACGCAGAAAATATTGGTTCGCCTTACCGCCACCGGCATGTTGCGTGATGATAACACCCGGAACAGTTTCCAATACTTCACCAGGCCGCAACGTCGGACGCTCCGCCAGTTGGGCTGCACCGACCGTGCCTTGCGTCGCCGAATCCGCCACGCCAATCAAACTGTCGGCTCGACCTTCCACAATGATTTCACCCAACCGCGTCACCGCGCTGCTGGCGTTTGGCATTACCACATTCGTTACACTTTGCGCTCCGGCCTTTCCTCCTGTCATCAGCGCGAACAACGCGACCACTAATCGCGCCATCACAAATCCCAAACCTTGAAACGCCACCGTTGCTACAACGAAACCGATCCCGAATGACAACGCACTGGCGGACGCCGACATTTCCGCCCCATGCGCCACGCCGTGAAAAAACGCGAAGAATCCTGCGAGCATAGCGCTGCCGGCATTTGTCAGCCCCACCCGTTCAATCAGAATCCAACCGATTACCGGCACGGAAAGCATAACGACAAATTCCACGCCCGGAATCGTCAAACCCGACGCGCCCGCTACTCCACCAACCAACATTGCCCCGACAAAAGCGGCCGGAATCTGCCAACGGGCCGCGCCAAACTTTTGCGCTGCCCAGAATCCCACTGCGAGCATCACGAGCAGATGATCCCAGCCAAACAGCGGTTGCGAAATTCCAGAAACGACACCACCTGTTGCATCAAATGTTTGACCGAAAGCCGCGGTTGGATTGAGCCCGACAATTACAAACAATAATAAAAAGATTTTCATCGTCTGGAAATTGAGTTGCCGTTTTTGCGCGCGAAATATGAAGACCGGTTCGATTCCCGACAATTGCGAAGTTTGAGCCTTCGACAAAAGCCGCACGCATACTTGACTTAATGGTGACTTTTCCCAACATCGCCGCGTGGCTCTTTTCACGATTCAGAGTGATTTTCGTTACGACGTCGTCCGAAAAATTTTTGAGGGCGGCATGGGTGTCGTTTACGAGGCGGAACAACGCGGCGCGCGCGATTTTGTCAAACGCGTCGCCATCAAAGTGATTCGCCCCAATTACGCCAGCCAGAAAATGTTCATCGAAAATTTTATCGGTGAAGCGAAACTGGTGGCGGACCTCATTCACACCAACATCGTCCAGACCTACCACCTCGGCGAAGCCAACAACGTCGCATTTATCGCGATGGAATTGATCCGCGGCGTCAACCTCGAACAGTTCGCCCAACAACTCGCCGAGAAGCGCAAACAACTTCCGCTCGAACTCGCGGTGTTTATCACGAGTCGCGTCGCACGTGGACTGGCCTACGCGCATGCGAAAACCGGTCCGGACGGCAAACCGCTCGGCATCGTGCATCGCGATGTCAGCTTCAAAAACATCATGATCGCGTTTGAAGGCGACGTGAAGCTGACGGATTTCGGCATCGCCAAAGCGCGCGGATTTTTGACCGATCAGGAAGGCGAAGTCGTCGCCGGCAAAGCCGACTACATGAGTCCCGAGCAGGCAGATTTTCAAATCACCGACAAACGATCGGACATTTTCTCCACCGGCGTCGTGTTGGCGAATCTGATTCTCAGTCACAACATTTTCAAAGGCGCCACCGCCGAGGAATCCCGCCAACGCATTCTCAAGCAGGCGATTCCTGATTTCCGCACGCTCGACAGTCGCGTGGATGATCGGTTGAACAACATTTTGCAACGTTGCCTCACGCGCGATTTGAACAAACGCTTCGCCACTGCGGATGAATTGATGTACGAGCTGGAGTACTATATCTATCATGGTGGCTACGGCCCGACTAACGAAACTCTCGGTCGCTTCATCCGCGAATTGTTCGGACAAAACCCGGTGGCGACGTCGAACGCCGATCTTTACGGCCAGACTGAAGTGCTGGAAAACACTGCCCGCCTTCATCCGCAGGCCTGAGTCGGCTCACTTGAATTCGTATGAAGCGAAACTCTGATTCCATCGTGCGGATCGGTTTGCTGCAACACGCCTGTGTCGCCGAACCGAAAATCAACCGCCAGAAAACTCTGACTCTCGCCGAACGCGCCGCGCGTCAGGGCGCGCAAATCATCTGCACGCAAGAACTGTTTGCCTCACAGTATTTCTGCCAGAGCGAAGATCACGATAATTTCAAACTCGCGGAAAGCATTCCCGGACCGAGCACCGACGCCTTTCAGAAGCTGGCGCGGAAACATAAAGTCGTCATTGTTGCGTCGCTGTTCGAAAAACGTGCTGCCGGCCTGTATCACAATACCGCGGCGATTATTGACGCCGACGGTTCATTGCTCGGTGTGTATCGCAAAATGCACATTCCGGATGACCCCTTGTTTTACGAAAAATTTTATTTCACTCCCGGCGACCTCGGCTTCCGCGCATGGCAGACGCGCTACGGCAAAATCGGTATTCTGATCTGCTGGGATCAGTGGTATCCCGAAGGCGCGCGCCTCACCGCCATGCAAGGAGCGCAAATCCTCTTTTATCCCACGGCCATCGGCTGGCATCCGAGCGAGAAAAAAGCTTACGGCCTCAAACAACACGGCGCATGGGAAACGATTCAGCGCAGTCACGCAGTTGCCAACGGCTGTTACGTCGCCGCACCAAATCGCATCGGTCACGAAGTGCTGAAAAAAGTCGGCGGCGACGGCATTGAGTTCTGGGGACAAAGTTTTGTTGCCGGCACGTACGGCGAAATTCTGGCGAAAGCGAGCGTGGACAAAGAGGAAATTCTGATTACGCCCGTGGACCTGTCGCTGGTGGATCAAACCCGCACGCATTGGCCTTTCCTGCGCGACCGCCGCATCGACGCTTACGGCGATATCACGAAGCGATTGATTGATTGAACCTCGTTCCAAGTCAATCATCTGGATCACCGGCGCGGGTGGTTTGATCGGAAATTATCTGGTTCAAACCGCGCCGCTTTTCGGTATTTCCTTTCAACCCATCGGACTGACGCGCGCTTCGCTCTATCTCCTTGATTTCGCTGCAGTCCGCGCGGCGTTTGCCGCTCAACGTCCTGCCGCCATCATTCATTGCGCGGCAATGAGCAAAAGTCCGGATTGTCAGGCCAATCCCACACTCGCCCGAAAACTCAACGTCGAAGTCACCGCGCTGCTCGCCGAACTGGCCGCTGAGATTCCGTTCTTCTTTTTTTCCACGGACATGGTGTTCGATGGACGCAAAGGAAATTACGTCGAGGCGGACCCAGTTTCGCCCTTGAGCGTTTATTCTGAAACCAAAGTTGCTGCCGAACAAATCGTCCTCGCCAATTCGCGCCACACCGTCATTCGCACTTCACTCAACGGCGGCACTTCGCCCACCGGTGACCGCGGCTTCAATGAACAGATTCGTCGCGCGTGGGAATCCGGCCAGACACCGAACTTTTTCTCCGACGAATTTCGCAATCCCATTCCGGCCGTCGTCACCGCCCGCGCCACCTGGGAATTATTGCAGAAGAAACAAACCGGTCTGTTTCACGTCGCGGGAGCGGAACGATTGTCCCGCGCAGAAATCGGGGCATTAATGGCCGCGCGCTGGCCGCAATTGAATCCGCGATACAACGTGGGTTCGCTGAAAGATTATCGCGGGGCGCCGCGTTCGCCGGACACGACGTTAAATTGCGCCAAAGCTCAGGCGCAACTGTCCTTTCCCCTGCCCGGCTTGAGCCAATGGCTACGGGAAAATCCGCAGGAAGTTTTCTAACTCAACTTCGTTTCCGCCAGTTCGAGAAGTCGCTTCGCCTGAGCGGCGGTTAACGGCGTGACCGACAGCCGCGATTGTTTTACGAGCGGCATTTCCTTCAGCGTCTTGTCCTGCCTGATTGCTTCGAGCGTCACGGCCTCTTTCAGCGGTTTGACCGGCGCAATATCCACGCACGACCAATCACCTTCCTCCGCCGTCGGATCGGGATAAAACTCCTTTACAACTTTGGCGACGCCGACCACCTGCTTGTCGGAAACGCTGTGATAAAAGAAAACGACGTCGCCCTTTTTCATCCGGCGCAGATTGTTTCGCGCCTGAAAATTTCGCACGCCCGTCCATGCGGTCTTGCCGTCCTTGACCAATTGCGTCCACGAGTACGCTTCGGGTTCGGATTTCGCCAACCAGTAATTCATGGCGCAATTCTGCCGCGCGACATTTGGGAGGTCACGCGTAATTCCGACTCTCACATCCTTGGCAAGCCCTGTGCGTCAGAAGCACACCGACCCAACGGTCCATTTCCCTTCCGCGGTTCTCTGATAAAACCAAACCCGCTTTGAACAGCCCGTTCAACGCGAAGTAACAACATACGTAAAACATGAAATCGAAGTCGTTCACACTGCTCATCACCGCAACTCTGCTCACAACCCTCAATTCACAACTTGCCAGCACTTTTGCTCAAGGTTCGCTGACGCCGCCTCCGGGAGCGCCCGCGCCCGTGATGAAATCGCTCGACCAGATTGAATCCCGCATTCCGGTCAACACGCTGCCGGGCGCGAGCAACGCGGTTCACGTCATTTCGCAACCCGGAAATTATTATCTGACCGGTGACATCGTCGGCAGCACCGGAAAAAACGGGATTCTGATTAACGCGCATGACGTCACGATTGATTTGAATGGATACACGCTGCTCGGGAGCGGCAATGGCAGCCTGGATGGAATTCGAGTGCTTGAAGAAGATGGCGGCTCCGGCGAACGATTGATCGTTCGCAACGGTAAAATCCAAAAGTGGGGTGGCGCGGCGATCAGCATGTTTGCGCACTATGTTCAGGCGCTGCAAGACCTGGACATCAACGACTGTGGCGCTGGAATCGGATGTTCAGGCGCGGCAATCGTTGAGCGCTGCCGTCTGATCAGTACCGGAAGATATGGCATTCTAATGACGTCAGCTTTTTCCCGGATTAAAGACTGTTCCGTGAACAGCGTTTATAACTCCGACGGCCCAGCTTCGGGTATCTCAGTTTATTTCGGCACGGTGGAAGATAGTTCGGTTAACGGCGTTTGGGGTGCGCCCGGCCACGGCATTCAGGTGGAATGGACTGCAGGAAAGATTCAACGTTGCCTCGTAAATCAAATCCATTCCTTCTCGGGAAATGGCGCCGGGATTGCCGGCACCAGCGTGATCGATTGCACGGTCTCTTATGTCTCGGCTTCAACCGGCAGCGCTACCGGAATTGCCGGACAACAGATTGAACGTTGCACCATCAATAAAATCTCCGGCACTGGTGCTTCCGCCAAAGCGTACGGCATTCGCGGCAGCCACACGTCCGGCGTAATCGAACAATGCGCCATAGACGACATCAACGCTAACTCAGCGTACGGCATTTCCATTTTTACGAACAGCTACCGCATCGTGGCGTCGCAAATTCATAATGTCGCCGCGACCGGTGGTTATGCCGCGGGTATTGATAGCGAATCCGGCGCCGCGCTCTTCGTATCTGCCTGTAACGTTTCCGGCATCACCAACAGCGGTGATTCTTCTCGCGGCATCCTGGCTTACAATGGTCAGGTGGAAAACTGCAGCGTTTCCAACACCAAAGGAGTGGGCATCTACGCCAACGGCTCTGTCCATGTGCTCAACTGCCGCGTGACCGGCGTCCGCAACGGTTATGTCGGAGCTGCGTTCTGTGCCGGAAGTCTCGGCAATCGGCTCACCGGTAACCTCGCGACTTCCAGCGACGTTGGTTTTCAAATCAGCCCCGGAACGGCAGGATGCGTGCTGTCAGGTAACGTCGCCCGAAGCAATACAACCAATTACTCCGTGCCCGCCAGTAACGTCGCGCCTACCGTCAACGCTGCCGGCGTCGCCGCCGCCACGAATCCTTTCATGAATCTCGATCTGTGAAAGCGCCGTCTCCCAAAATTCATCTCATGAGCTTTCGAAACCTTGCTGGTGCGATTCTGCTTCTGACGCTTTCAGCCGGCGCTCAGTCCACCATCAACACCACCAATCACCACGCCTGGAGCGGCAACACGGGCTGGATTGATTTCCGGCCTGAACGCCCGAATGGCGGCGACGGCTTCACGTTTGGCGAGTTCAGTTGCGGCGGTTGGCTCTGGTCGCCCAACATCGGCTGGATCAACTGCGGCGACGGCTCGCCCGCCAACGGCATTCAATACGCCAATACTGATCACGCCGATTTCGGTGTGAATCACTACGGCACCGGCGACCTCTACGGTTTCGCGTGGTCGCCCAACGTCGGTTGGATCAGCTTCGACTGGTGGGTGCTCGAACCGACCAGTCCAAATCGCCCGCGCGTCAACCTCGCGACCGGAGAATTCTCCGGTTACGCGTGGAGCGCCAACTGCGGTTGGATATCGCTCGGCACAGACCGATTGAAAACGGATCGCATGAACATCGTGGATACGGACGGCGACGGCATTTCCGACGCATTCGAAATCGCCTAGAGCCTGTACTTAACTTTTTGTAAGAAAAGTCTGTACATTGTATTTACAT
>CALAYC010000345.1 GCA_937894935.1 uncultured Verrucomicrobiota bacterium | reverse complement strand
CCCATTTCCGGCAGGGCGATGACATCGGGATTCATCGCAAGAATCGTTTCGCGGATTTTCGCTTTGGCCGCTTCGGATTTTACATGGCGACGGGATTCGGTGGGTTGATCGAGATAATTTTCAACGTTGTAGGTGGCGATGCGAAAGGATTCGGACCAGGCATTGAAGGCAACGAGAATGGCGAGGCTGGTGGCGAACGGAATTTTCCACTTTGTCATGGCAGGGAAATAAACGGGCGGCGCAGGTAAGTCAAAAGCGGATTTCCACAATGCTGATAGCGCGGACTTTTCCGAGGGGACGTTACGGATAAGCTGGAATTGCTTTTTGCAAATCCGAGGTGGCTTGCTACGATGCGCCTATGAGTCGAACCAGTGTTTTGAAATCGGGAAAAGCTGCGAAACTTCACGACAAGCAAAGCGAGCGGGATCATCGGGAATTGCGGATCGATAAGGTGGGCGTGCGCGGTTTGCGTTTTCCCATTCAGGTGCGCGACAAAGCGCACGCGGTTCAGAACACGATTGCGACAATCGGGATGTTTGTGGATTTGCCCAAAGAATTCAAAGGCACGCACATGAGTCGGTTTGTGGAAGTGCTGAATGCGCATGGCGATGTGATTCATGTGGAGAACATCCGGGATATTTTGATGGCGTTGCAGGACAAGTTGAAAGCGGAGACGTCGCATCTGGAGATGGAGTTTCCGTATTTCATGACGAAGAAAGCGCCGGTGTCCGGGAAGGAAAGTCTGATGGATTACATCGCGCGGTTCGACGCGGCGGCGTGCAAAAAGGAAATTGATTTCGTGCTGACGGTGAAGGCGAATGTGACGACGCTGTGTCCGTGTTCCAAAGCCATCAGCGCAAACGGCGCGCATAATCAACGGGGTGAAGTGACGGTGCAGGTGCGCTTCCGCGAGCCCATCTGGATCGAGGATTTGATTGCGATTATGGAGAGTTCGGCGAGTTCGGAGTTGTACGCATTGTTGAAGCGTGAAGACGAAAAGCACGTAACGGAACGCGCGTATGACAATCCGGTTTTCGTGGAAGATCTCGTGCGCAATGTGGCGTTAAAGTTAAACGCGCATCCGGATGTGACGTGGTACAAAGTGGAGGCGGAGAATCAGGAGAGTATCCACAATCACAATGCCTACGCGTGCATCGAAAAGGGTTGATGATTTAGTCACCGGAAGTTGAAGGCGGGTAGTGGGGATCAGGGATTAAGCGCAAGCGACGAAGACTCCGTTCTTGTTTTCGCGGTTGACTCCGGGCAGGGTTTTTTCCGTGAAGCCATTTGTTCGTGTTGCGTATTTTGCCTGCCCGCAGCGGGAGGTGGCTTCGTATTCTGTTAAGGCTTCGTTCCTTTTTTTCGGTAGCGCGGTTTTGTTTCTTCTGCTGAGCGGTTCGGTTCGCGCGATAACGACGGGTTCCGGCGATTATCTCATTGATGTTTTCACGGGGGAGAAAGGTTTGCCGAACAGTTCCGTGACGGCGATTGCGCAAACGCCAGACGGTTATCTCTGGGTGGGAACGTACAACGGGCTCGCGCGATTCGATGGCGAGCGGTTTGTGAAATTTTATCCCGACAACGCGCCGGGATTACGGAATGCGCGCATCCGACGGTTGTATGCCACGCCGGATGGGACGTTGTGGATTTGCGCGCATGACGGTTCGATAACGTCGTATCGGGATCATTCCTTCACGTTGGAATGGGCGGGGGAAGGAACTCCGGATTCGGCGCCGACGTTGGTTTCCACGCGGTCGAATCGGCCGGTGTTCATGCTGCGCACCGGTGAACTGATTCGCCGTACCGCGGACGAAGGAACGAATGCGTGGGAACTATTGCGATCGCCGGGTGCGAGCGCCGGGCAGTTCATCGCTGAAGATGCGGCGGGCGTCATCTGGATGTGCGGTCGTGATCAGCGCATTTTTCGTCTGACCAATGATCGGTTTGAGGTGTTGCCTGAAAATGGTGGACTCGGCGGAACGTCGATTACGGTGCTTACGCCGGATTGTGAGGGAACAATCTGGGCAGGCACGGAACGGGAAATGGCGCGTTGGAACGGAACGGAATTTGAACGCATGACGCCAACGAACGGCGAGCCCGTTTTGCTGGTGCGATTTCTCCGCGGTACGAGTGACGGCGGGATGTGGTCAATTGCGAACGATCGGGTGCGGAAGTCGCGCGGGCGGGAATGGGGCTTTGAAATCGAGGCGGCGCGGGGGCAATTCACCGGTTGGCGCGAGCGTACGGGTTTGCATGAGGACGCGAAAGGAGGCGTCTGGTTGTATGACTACGGTCGCGGTCTGTTTCATGTGCGACCGGACGGACAGGTGCGACAATTAACAACGGAAGCGGATTTTCCCGGCGAAAAGGTAGATGCGTTTTTGGAGGATCGCGAAGGCAACATCTGGGTGGGCGTGGATCGAGGCGGGTTGGTGCGAATTCGGGAAAAGCGATTTACGGTTTTGAAACCAGCAAACATTGCGGCGACATATCCGGCGGTCAGCGTGGCGGAGGATGCGGAAGGGGCGATCTGGATCGGGACGTTTGGCGAGGGATTACATCGTTGGCACAACGACGAGTGGCAGTCGTTCCGGTTGCCAGGCGGGATGCGACGAGGATTTGTGTTCAGCGTGATGCCGGATATTAATCGTCAGTTGTGGACGAGTGCAGGGGACGAAGATTTGCATTTTGGGCGAATGGGAGAATTTCGTTTGTTCACGCCGGCAGTGCATGGCGTGAAAGTTTTGTGGCGTGCGCGCGATGGGCGGTTGTGGGTCGGAACAAAATCCGGCCTGGGAGTGATTTCGAATCAGGTCTTCCGACAATTTTATCCCGAAGACGGTGTGGCGCGAAATGACGTGCGTGCGTTGGCGGAGGATGCGGAAGGAAATATCTGGGTTGGTGCGGGTGATGGAGTGTTGACGCGGGTCGCGAGCAATGACGGCGTAACGGCGTTTCGTCCGACGGATTCGTGGGCCGGACAGCCGATCTGGTCGCTGCATGTGGATAAGGAAGGCGTGGTGTGGGCGGGAACGTTTCGCGGTGGGTTGTTGCGATTTCAGAATCGAACATTTACGCGCTACACGACGCGAGACGGACTGCCGGACGATGTGATTTGCCAGATTCTCGAAGACGACGCGGGGCGACTGTGGATGGGGTCGAAGCAGGGAATTTTCAATGTAAACAAATCGGAATTGAACGCCTTCGCGGAAGGACGCATTGAAACAATCAATTGCACGGCGTACGGGCGCTATGATGGATTGCCGTCGTTGGAATGTTCGGACAGCTATCAGCCGGCGGCGTGGCGCACGCGCGATGGAAGACTGTTGTTCACTACGTTGAAAGGCGTCGTGGCTGTGCAGCCCGAGGAAGTGAGTGTAAATCCGTTGCCACCGCCTGTGGTGATTGAAAGCGCAGTGGTGGACGGAGTGGAACAACCGTTGGTTCGGATTGCTGGAACGAGGACGGCTCAGTGGAAATTGGAAGTGCCGCCGGGTAAGCAGCAGATTCGAATTCATTTTACGGCGCTGAGTTTCGTTTCGCCCGATCGGGTGCGGTTCAAGTATCGGCTGGAAGGATTGGATCGTGAATGGACCGAGCCGAGCACAGTGCGGCAGGCGCAATACAGTTTGTCGCACGGCGAATATCGCTTTCAGGTGTTGGCGTGTAACAACGATGGCGTTTGGAACGATGACGGAGCGGAACTGACGTTAGTGGTGTTACCGCATTTTTATGAGCGATGGACGTTCAAAGGATTGGTCGCGCTGGGCGTGGTAGGATTGGTCGCGTACGGTGTGCGGCGAATTTATGTGCGGCGATATCGGCGCGAACTCGAACGCCTCGAACAGCAGCGCGCCATTGAACGGGATCGTGCGCGCATCGCGAAGGACATTCATGATGATCTCGGCGCGGGGCTGACGCATATTGCGTTGTTGAGTGAACTTGCGCGACGCGACAGTCCGCAGGAATTGCCGAACCATGTCGGGCAGATTTCCGAAATGGCGCGCGAGTTGACGCGCAGCATGGATGAAATTGTCTGGGCCATCGATCCGCACAACGACACGTTGGACAGTCTCGTGACATACGTAACGAAGTTTGCGCAGGAGTATTTGAGCGTGGCGGGAATTCGATGTCGGTTGGATGTTCCGGCGGAATTGCCTGCGTATGGATTGCCGGCGGAAGTGCGGCATAACCTGTTTCTCACGATCAAGGAAGCGTTGAACAACGTGGTGAAACATGCGGGCGCGACGGAAGCGTGGTTGCGTATTCAGGTTCGCCCTGCGTCGTTCAGTGTGGTTATTGAAGATAACGGTTGCGGTCTCGCTGCGAGTGCTGTGGAAAATGGCGAACGGCCGTCGCGGGCCGATCGGATTTCGTCGGGGCACGGGCTGGAAAATATGAAACGGCGACTGGCGGCGATTGGCGGGCGTTGTGAATTCAGCAGTGCCAACGGAATCGGGACGCGAGTGGAGCTGAGTGTGGAATTACGACGGTTGCGGTCACCCGAACTGGCGACTGGCAACGGCGCGGCAGCGGAAACATCATCATGAAAAGTCAAAAAATGTCCAAAGCCGAAGAAGGAGGACCGAAGATCCGGGTCGCGATTGTGGAAGATAACGCGCGGTTGCGCGGCAGTCTTTCCAGGTTGATCCAATTGTCGCCGGGGTTCAAGTGTGTCGGCGAACATGTCAGCGGAGAAGAGGCGTTGGCGGCGTTACCGAAATTGAAACCCGACGTGGTGCTGATGGACATCAATCTGCCAGGCATGAACGGCGTGGAATGCGTGCGCCAACTCAAGCCGCAATTGCCGCAGACGCAGGTGATGATGCTGACGGTTTACGAGAACACTGATTTGATTTTTCAAGCGCTGACAGCGGGAGCGACGGGTTATCTCCTCAAACAAACACCGCCAGCTGAATTGTTGGCGGCGGTGCGAGATGTGCACAATGGCGGGTCGCCTATGACCGGTCATATTGCGCGCAAAGTCGTGGCGTCATTTCAGCAAGCGAGCAATGCCGGAGCAGAGTTTGAAAATCTGACGCCGCGTGAGAGACAGGTCTTGGATTATCTGGCCAAAGGTTTTCTCTACAAAGAAATCGCGGAAGCCATGAGCATCAGCTACGACACCGTGCATACGCACATCCGGAAGATTTACGAAAAGCTGCATGTGCGCAGTCGGACCGAAGCGGTGGCCAAGCACTTGGGACGGGCGACGATGCCTGGAGCGATCGCTTCTCCGGTGCGATAATCGGGACAATTCCCTCGTTGGTTGATGCGAATAGGTGGGAAGGCTTGGCATAAAGCCTGTTTTGGGTGTTTTTGCTGGAGATATTGTTTTCTTTGTTGCGAACTGTTTCGCTCATCCTGGTTCGCAAAATGATGCGGAATGTTTGACGCGGGGGACGTTCTCACCAGAACTGGGGATTTTAGATGAAGCTCATCTATGCGAGGATTCAGAACGTCCCAAATGACAATTGACCGAGAATCTGCGCTTCAGCGTGTTTGCCTTGGCACGTCCGGCTATCTGTGGTCGGGCGATGTTTGCGCGTCAGGAAGGAACTCCCAACCATCCCAAGAATGAAAACCAACAACATGATCAACCTAAAATCGCGCTTATTAAGTGGCGCGACTATTCTGTCATTAATGAGTTCACCTGCGGTGTTTGCCGCCAGTCAATCGTGGGTGGCTGAACCTGCCGATGCCCAGTGGGTTAACGGGGCCAATTGGTCGGGTGGCGCAGCGCCGGGTGGAATCAATATGACCGGCAATACCGTTAATAATGACACGGCGACGTTCAGCAACGCCATACCCGGAAGTCTGATCGGCAGTGCGACGATCCCCATTCTCGTTGATGACGCAACGACGGACGGAAATCGGTCGCGCCAATTGGGCAGCATTCTTTTTACGGGAAATGCCGGCGCGTATGTTTTTTCTTCCGCGAGTCCGACGGTGGTGCCTTCCACCGGGATTTTGTATTTGAGCCACAACGGGAGTATTACGATGACGGCGGAGGTGACCAATTCGCAGCGATTCGAAGTGCCGATCTACACCCGGTTACCTTCGAGCACTGCGGGAATTTACAGCTTCATCAACAATGCAACTGATCCTAATGCGACGTTGTACATCGCGTCCGCCATTAACGACAGTGCGAATACGCGGGGCACGGATTTCCAGTTGAATGGCAGTAACACTGGAGCCAATACGGTGGCTTACATTTCTGCCGGAACTACCACAAGTGGTGCCAATGGACTTACCAAGTTGGGAACCGGTACCTGGATACTTTCAGGCGCGAACGATTTCCGCAGTCAAACGGCCGTCAACATTCTGGAAGGTACGTTGATTGTAAAAGACGCAGCGGCATTTAACGGCGCGAATACAGCGACCATTTCAAATGCGGTTCTGCAACTCGATGAAGTGACCTTGAATCAGTTTAATCTGAACCTGCGCCACAACGGAACGATTCGGATGAATGGTGTGGCAGGAGTCAATGGCCTCATCATCGGTAACCATCCGGGCACGGTGGCGACGCTGGCAACGATGTCTGCTACTGACTTCTTCACTGTGGGCGGAGTCAGCACGGTGAGTGGTGGCGCCGATGACACGGTGTTGCAGACGACCGGGCCGGGAACGGTTGTATTGGCTTCCCCGAATACCTACATCGGCAATTGGAACTTCATGGCGGCCACGAATCAGTTGTTTGATCCCAGTTCGTTGGGCACGGGTGAAAATGTCAATATTGGAGCTGGCGCCATTTTTGATTTTACCGCATACGGTGCTGCACCCTTTACGCCGCCGACGGAAGGTTTTGGCGGCAGTGGCACCGGGACGACGTTGGGAGTAAATGCGGCAGCGGTGATTGGCGATGCAGGCAGTTCACTCGATTTAACGGGTAAGAACATCAACCTCACGTTCGCTCCGGCCAACACCTCGGGAGACCTCACTCATCCAGCGTTGTACGTGGCTCAAGGTACGTTGTCCATCGGTGGCAATACGTTCTTCATCAACAATGCCTCGGGCAGTCCGCTCGGAGTGGGAACATATCGTTTGATTCAGCAAGCAACGGGAAATATCGCTTCTGCCGGTGGCTATGCTGCGTTGGTGAGTGGCAGTGGGCTTGTTCCGGGGGCGGCGGCGGCGATTCAGGTTTCCGGCGGAAACGTGGATATGGTCGTAACGATTTACATTCCTAAGAATCTCGTCTGGTCGGGCAGCGCCTCGACCTGGGATTTAGGAAACACGGTCGCCTGGCTTGATGGCGCTACTCCGTCGGTCTTCAATAACTCCGATGACGTTACGTTCAATTCCGTGGGGGTGGCCAATTCCGATGTCAGTCTGAGTGGCACTTTGGCTCCGGCGGCGGTGACGGTGGATACGAGCGGCGGCGATTATTCGTTTGGCGGCGCGGGACAAATCGCGGGCACAACGGAATTGAAGAAAGTGGGCGCAGGCGTGTTGACGGTCAGTACGGCGAATACCTATGCCGGTGGCACAGTGGTCAGTAATGGCACGTTGCGAATTGCACAGGCAAATGCAATTCCGAGCGTTGGGGCAGGTAATGTGGGGGTGCACGGCAGCGGCGTTATTGATCTCAACGGATTCAACAATGTCATCAATGGTCTGACAGGTAATGGTACGGTGGATGTTCAGACTGCCGGCGAATCTACGTTGACGGTGGGCAATAACAATGCGTCCAGCTCGTTCTCTGGAACGCTGACGGACACCGTGGGAACGCTGCATTTGACGAAAATTGGGAATGGCACACTGACCTTGGAAGGTGCGCATTCCTACAGCGGTAATACCACAATCAACGGTGGCACGCTGCTCGTGAACAATCCCAATGCTATTGGCTCCGGCAACAGTCCGCTGGCGATGAATGGCGGGGCGCTTCGAACTACGACCAGCCTGAGTCTGACGAATCTGACCGGCGCGGTCGGTTCGTCGCTGGCTAACGCGGAGGGTGCGACTGCGACTTTGATTACGCATCGCGGCACGGGTAATTACACCGGAGTAATTTCCGATGGAGCGAGCGGAACGCTGGGGGTTTATGTTGCTTCGGGTGCGCTGCGACTCAATGCAGCTAACACTTATAGCGGCGGTACAATCGTGGCGAGTGGCGCGACTTTGGAAATTGGTGTGATCAATCCGGGCGGCAGTGGTAATGCCGGATCGGGAGGAATTGTCGCCAGTAACGGTGCCGTTATCTCGCTGCCAACGGCTGTTTCAACGGCCGCCAGTCCGAACAACGCGATTACGAATATCGACGCCAATGGAACGATTATCCTTAGCTCTGCGTCGCAAGGGAATTCCTTCAACGGTCTTTTCATTGGCGGTCCGAACAACACCAACATCTTTGTTGGTCCGGGTAGTATTGGCGGTGCTGAGACGTTCGCTCAGTTCTCCGGAACGGTCATCTTTACGAATGGTTCTTCCTGGCGCTGGTTCAACGCCAACGGTGGCGGAGAATCTACCACGTTTGTGATTAATGAAGGGGCCAATCTGTTCAGTCGCGATGCGAGCACCATCCGCCTCGGCGCGTTGCGAGGTTCGGGCAACATCGGCAATCCGTCGGTATCTGCACCGGCAACCTATCTCATCGGCGCCAAGGATCTCACCACGACCTTTGCGGGAGGTATCAATGGTAGCAACAACATCGTAAAAGTGGGCGCTGGCGGACTGACGCTCAATGGTGTCCGTTATTACACCAATGCGGTGACACTGCCTGATTTCAACGTGGTAGAATATACGGTCTTCAGCAATGCCATCGCTTATATCGGTAACACCGTGGTCAGCAACGGCACGCTGACGATTGTTGCTCCGAATAATCTAACGAATTCGCCGAACATTACCCTGGCGGGCGGAACGCTGGACGTGACGCAGATCGGTTATGTCACGAATCAAACCATGTTGGATGTGAATTCTGAGCCGCAGGCGACCAACAGTGTGATCGTGACCACCGGAACGTTGGAGATTCTGGATGCGCAGAGTCTCAACGGTAACGGGAACATCACCGGGGATGTGGTCACGGCGCCCGGATCAACCATCACGGTGGGGCAACCGATTGGCACGCTGGCCGTGAGCGGATCAATCGCGTTGAACGGTACGGTCAACATGGACCTTGACCGCTCCAATTCACAGAAATCGGATCGGATTACAGCCGCGATTCGCACGGGTTCCGGCGCGACGCTGAATGTCACCAATCTTGGACCGAATCTCGCGACGGGCGACGTGTTCCAATTGTTTAACGGACCGGTGACGGCGTTCACAACAGTGAATTTGCCGGTAGCTACCGAGGATAATTCCATCACCTATGTTTGGGAAAACAACCTGGCAGTCGATGGCACAATCAAGGTGCTGAGCGGCGCAAGCCCGGTGGATCCGACGCCAACGGATATTACGACTACGGTGGTGGGTAACACGCTGCATCTGGCGTGGCCGAGCAGTCACACGGGGTGGACGCTGCAGGTGCAGACCAACGCGTTGAACGTTGGCTTGAGCGATACCTGGGTGGATGTGGCGGGATCGGCCAATACCAATGAGGTGTTTATCCAGATCGATCCGGCGAATCCGACAGTATTCTATCGGCTGCGTTTAGCTCAGCCGTGATTTGAGTGTAAGGGGACGTCGAGGAATCCTCGGCGTCCCTCTGCTCTTAGAATAATAACGAGGAATTCAGATGAAGATACATAAGAAGGCTGAACGCAGCGCGTTCACTCTGATTGAACTGTTGGTGGTGATTGCGATTATCGCGATTCTGGCGGCAATGTTGTTGCCGGCGTTGGCCAGCGCGAAGGCGAAGGCGCAGCGGACGGAGTGTGTCAACAACCTGCGGCAGTGGGGACTGGGCTGCATGATGTATGCGGGTGATTATGATGATAGACTTCCTACTACTCAGGCTGGTGGGAATCCGGTGAATATGATTCGGGGCGGATACTACACCCGCTGGATGTGGTTCAATAGTGGTGCTCCAGGTTACAAACTGCCTCAGAGCTGGACCCAACTGGGCGGCAATTATTATCAGGGATTGGGAATGCTCTATCCGCAAAAGCTCGCGGGTAACGGTCGGATTTTTTATTGTCCTAGTTTGAATACCAAGGACTCTCCAATCGGATCGCGTATGTACGAACCGCTACTGACTTCCTCAACGCCAGCGAATGACAACAACAATCCAGGGAGCGTACGCACCAGCTATATTTATAATCCGTGGGTGGTTAATCCTGAAGGGACCAGTCAGGCAGATTTAACCCGACTCTTTCAAAAAACGGCCCAGATCAAGGGACGGAAATTGTTCGGTATGGATTTCATTGATAGCAATGCATGGTTGCCAGGAGGTGACGTAAATATCAATGGCCGGGATTTCGCCCATAGCCGCAACAAAGGTTGGAATGTCATGTTTACGGATGTCAGTGTTGAATTCAAGAAGGTCAATGCGCAGACCAAAGTGGCTTATAGTCGCGGCGGATTCAATAATGGCGAATACGACATCAAAGGCATCTGTGACCTGGCTAGCCTTGCCTTCGAATAGGTTAAATCAGATGCGGATTGTTTCTCAGTCCGGTGTCAGGGGGATTGGGCGTATTTTGAAAGGTGTCTTATTGGGGGGGGCGGCGTTACTTTTCGCTGAATTCAATGACAACACTTCTTACTGTCGCGCGGCAGAAGTGTCTTCGGATTCGGGAGCTTGGCCAACGATAACCCAGGAACAGCGGCCATGGGCGTATTGGTGGTGGATGGGGAGTGCGGTGGATAAAACGAATCTGACACGCGAACTCACGCGTTACGCGGAAGCCGGGTACGGCGGGGTGCATATCATTCCCATCTACGGAGCGAAAGGTTGGGAGTCCAATTACATTTCGTATCTCTCCCTGCAATGGATGGAAATGCTTGATTACACCGTGCGAGAGGCGCAGCGATTGGGGTTGGGCGTGGACATGACGACGGGAACGGGGTGGTGTTTCGGCGGTGGCCCGTACGTGGGCGAAAAGGAGGGCAATGCAAATGTGGTCGTGCGGACGGTCGAGGTCGCGGCGGGATCGCGGCTGACCGAGAGGTTTGATCCCAAAACAACGCAGGCGCTGATGGCGTTTTCGCAGTCAGATCGAGGGATTGATTCCACTGAGGCTCAGAAAGCAATTGATCTCACAAAACTCATCGCTGCGGATGGGACGGTGAATTGGGTTGCGCCGGAAGCGGCAGTTTCCAAACGCGCTGGCTCAGAGAGCAAGACTCCTAACAGTTGGAAGGTTTACGCAATTTCGCAAAAGCTATCGTCGCAGAAAGTCAAACGCGCTGCTCCCGGCGGCGAAGGGCCGATGCTCAATCTGATTTATCCCGATGCGATGCCGGTTTTTTTGCGCGGTTTCACGGAGGCGTTTGCCAAATATCGCGGTGCGAAACCACGCGCGCAGTATCACGATTCCTACGAATATAAATCCGAGTGGGCGCCGGATTTTTTCAAGCAGTTTGAAAAACGACGCGGTTACAAGTTGCAATACGAATTGCCGGTGTTATTCGGCGATGCCGGGGAGCGGACGGCGCGAGTACTCGCGGATTATCGCGAAACGGTGAGCGACATCATGATTGAAGAATCGCTGCCCCAATGGGTGAAGTGGTCGCAAAAGCACGGTTTTATCACGCGCAACGAAGCGCATGGTTCGCCGGGAAATTTATTGGACCTTTACGCGCTCGCGGATGTGCCGGAAACGGAAATGTTCCGTCTCGATCGCAATAAACTGATTTCGAAATTTGCCTCGTCCGCCGCGCATGTGATGGGACGTAAACTGACGAGTTCCGAAACCGGCACGTGGCTCAAGGAGCATTTCACGGAGACGCTCGCAGACATGAAATATCTCGTGGACGATCTGTTCGTCTCCGGCGTGAATCACATTTTTTATCACGGCACATGCTATTCGCCGGATGAAGTGCAGTGGCCGGGTTGGGTGTTCTATGCGAGCTATGAGATGAACCCGCGCAATTCAATCTGGCGTGACGCCCGAACGTTGAACGATTACGTCGCGCGCTGCCAAGCTGTCTTACAGGCCGGGGCGCCGGATAACGACGTGCTCGTGTATTGGCCGATTCACGATTTCTGGCAGAAAGCTCCGGCGAAGCCG
>CALAYC010000344.1 GCA_937894935.1 uncultured Verrucomicrobiota bacterium | reverse complement strand
ATAATTCAACGATGCGATAACTATACAAGGTTCCATTCACATAACTGGATGGCTGCAATTGATCCAAAGTGGTGAACACCGGATCAAAATTGCGCTTGATCACCGCATAGTTTTGCCCCACCGGACAAGGGACACTCCCGACGTGCCAGCGCGTATGTAAACACCACGTGTAGCGCTCTGGCACAGCAAGCCCCAACTGTTCAATGATCAATGACATCGTCGCTGATTTCAGATCCCTCAAGAACAACGCTTGGGCTTCGTAATTGATGCGCCGAGCCTCAAGTGGAATTTCTGAAAGATCAGCACTGTAAGAAGAAACGTTTGTCAGCCCATTGAAAACCTCGAAAGCTGCTTCCACTGCCGCCACTCCGTTGCTGCCAAAATAATCCAAAAAAGCTGAATCGAATGAATAATACAGCACCGGAGTGTTGCGACGAAATTCCTCACCTAAATTCTTAGGAGCGGTTTCCAAACCATCCAGATTGGGATTCGGATTATACCCAATCGATGGATCCTGATAAGCCTCGTTGTTTGGCCCGATAAAAGCCGCTCCAAAAGTTGGCAGCGCTCCGATAAACCAAACGAGCAAATAGATTAGTTGCCTGAAATTCTGAACCATAACACAAAATTTATCTTACACGGCCAATACGGAAAAACCGGCTGTTACCTTGCCCCACATAAATTGAATCGCTTGTTCCTGCCGCAAATCGTGCTCCACCTAGATCAATCCAACCACCCAGCAATCCCTCCTTATACTGAACCTGATAGACCAACCCAGGTTGCGTATTCCAATCAAGATAGAATCCCTGCACGCTCGCTCGCAGTTGATAACGCAAAACACTGTTGGGATCTTTGGGATCAGTTCCCTGCAAAAATTCCTGTAGGTTCGATGCCCCGTCACCGTCGCTATCCAAGTCGGCTCCCGGCCACTTCGATACATCGCTTCCCCACATCGCAATCATCCAGTCGTATGGAATCCCGCCATAACTGAATGGATATTGGTAGGTTGTTCCGGACGCTGATTCAGAAAGCGGTGAACGTCGCCCATCGCTCAACACATATGCGAGCCGAAACGTATGAGTGGTGCCCGGCGCCAATCCCATCGCCCGCCAGTAAATGTTGCTCGTCACCACAGTAGCTGTCGCAGCGCCATCAACATAGACTTCATAATTGGAAATACTGAGTCCCTGGACAGGCGACCAAGCAACAGAAAGGGCCGTTGAATCCAGTACGCTTACAAACGGAGCGCCCGGTGGATTGAGCACCTCATTGGTGTTGACGAAGCGTTGTGCAAATAAATCAAAGCCGCTGCCTCCCCCCACAAAACTGCTCCAAACCACCAGAAGGTTTCGACCGTCAGACGCCACGGCGGGATGAAGCTGTTGGCTCACCACCGTTGTATTGATTGCTCGCTCTGGCCCCAGCAAAGAACAATCTCCTCGTAAAAACTGGCCATACACTCCTTCTCGCGAACCGTCCTGTCCCATGCTGGTCCACACCACGAAGTAATCATTACCAACCGAACAGATCTTCGGTCCGAACTGATCTCCTTCGGTGTAAGTATTGATTCGGCGTGTCACTCCGCCAACCGCATTAGCAGAAAACGGACGCGCGAAAACTTCCCAACCTTTGGACAACTCAACCAGATCCCGCTCCATCCACGTCACGGCGAATCCGCCATCCGGCGCAGCAGCTACTGAAGGACTGGCACAGACATTTGTGCCTGAATTAATGAGAAACTCACCGGTAGCAGGAACTCCCGATGCGTTAAAAATCCGTCCGTAAACATCAACACTGTTCTCGAACCGTTGCTGTTCAGAAATCCAAACGATGACATAGCGTCCATCATTCAATGCCGCCACCGACGCGGAACGCTGATTGAATCCGGTCGTCTGATTTGCCCTTGTCTCGCTGCCTACTTTCTGGCCGTCAGGAGAAAGAATCTGATAATAAACATCGCGAAGACTGCCGGAAGCCGCTTGATTAAAACTGGACCAAGCCACCACCACGTTACCGTTGGTCAATGCTGTAGCTGTCGCCTCAAGCTGATATACATTCGTCGCCGTATTGACCATGACATCACCGGTCGTCCACAGACCGTCCGGCGTCAGAAAGCGGGCATAAATGTGCTGAAAACCTTGCTTACCACCCTGCCAGACGAATGCCGCTCCTCCATTTGGAAGAGTGACCACCTGCGGCCGTTCCTGATCGTCGTCACCAATCTGATTGACTCGAAAAACACTCAAACTCCCGCTCTGACTGCTATCAATCCGGCGCGCACTGATTCCCAAACCGGAACCGTCAGTGACAGAATCCTGCCAGACGAGGTATCCGCCTGAAGTTTGCAAACCGAGATCGGGATAAACCTGATGACCGGGAAGATTGACAATCCCATATTCGCCTCCTTGCGGAATATAATCCCCTTGTGCAAACCCGGCCGGAACCAAAGCTAGAACCATCGCGAAGATCAGCCCCGCGCTTCGCTCTCCTGCCCGACACATCCTGCGCGAAACATTCATGGTCGCTAATACGTTTTTTATTTTCACAACACTTTTTAAATTAACTCCGACTGTTTCAGGCCCGCGGCTGACACTTCCGCCAGCATAGAGCGGAAACCCCATTCACGGAACAATTCCGCAAGTCGCGCGGTATTCATCGGCCTCAACCTGAAATCCTCCAGGTTAATCGCCTCAGCGGACTTCAATCGCAATTGAACCAGTTCCTGATTCCGCCGCACTGTGCCCTCAGCCAAACTTAAAGCGTTTCGAATGCGATCCGATTTCACTTCACTCAATCGGCGATACAACTCCGCCACCGATCCAAACCGCGTTAATAACTCAGTCGCCGTTTTCGGTCCGATTCCAGGCACGCCCGGAATGTTATCCACCGAATCGCCTAACAGGCTTAACCAATCAACAATCTGCTCCGGCCCGACTCCGGTTTTGGCGCGCACCTGTTCGGCGCGCCAAATGGTTTCCATCTTATCGTTCGGATTCAGCAGGCCCACCGTCGGCGAAACCAGCTGCATAAAATCCTTGTCCGAACTCGCGATCACCACTTCCCAACCCGACTGCTCGGATTCGCGCGCCACAAAAGCGATGTAATCATCAGCTTCTATTCCGGCCGCACAAAACCGCGCCACCCCGGCCGCATCGAGATATTTTCCAATCTCGTCCAACTGCTTTTCCAAGTCGCCCGGCATCTCAGCACGCTGCGCTTTGTACTCCGGCAAAGCGCTCACACGCTCAGCACACAAACCGCCGTCCCAGACTACAATCCCATGCGTCGGCTCAACCCTGGCCCGCATTTTCGCGAGCATTTTGATAAAGCCATAAATCGCGTTCGTCGGCTGGCCGTCCGGTGCATGCAGCGAGCGAATTGCATAAAAAGCTCGATATGCATAGGCGTGCCCATCAACTATCAAAATGCGCGCCACCGGAATCTCATTTCGTTCTTCCCGTCCGCTCGCGCAAACTCACTGCCCGATACCGGCGCGCGCTTGCAGGAACGGCATTTCTTCATCCAGATGTTTCGGATTACCTGCCGGATCCAAAATCCGCGGCGTTACAAAAATCACGAGATTCTTCTTCTCGGTCGAAGAAGACTCAGCGGTGAAAAGCCGACCAACCAATGGTAAATCCCCCAAGACCGGAACCTTATCCTTGATCTTTACAACGTTGTCCGAAATCAATCCGCCCAAGACAATCGTCTGACCATCCCAAACGCTGCAACTGGTCGTCACTTGGCGAACCCGGAAAATCGGCAACGGCAAAGTTCCCGCCAAGGTCTGACCACTTGCGGTAACGGCTGTCGGCACGAAAGTCGCCGCTGTCTGCAAGTCGTAACCGACAAATTCCGTCAATGTCGGAATCATGGTCATCTGAATGGTGTAACCATCCGCCGCCACAATCGGCAGCACGTCGATCACCGGCCCGAGTGGCACCGGAGCCGTATTCGGAGTCTGGAAAGTCGCGGTTTGTTGAATCAGAGCGTTGCCGCCGGTTTGAGCTGGAGTGGTCGTTCCTCCCTGCCCGGTATTTTGATCAACACCCGTAACAATGCTGCGAACTTCTGAAACCTGAATCTGCGCCTGACGCCCGCTCAGCGTCGTAATCTGACCTTCATTCAACAGGTCAATTCCATCGCGATTTTCAATAGCGTTCAACACAACACGGAACTGCGGATCGGTCAAAATGCCGGTGAACGTTGCTAACGCCGGTGTCGTGATTCCATCCCGACCGTAGGTATTGCGCAACCCAGCGGTCAGCCACTGATCAGTTGAAGACTGCGGAAATGCAGGATTGGGAAACACCGTGCTTGGAGGATTAGCTCCGTTGAGCGACGGCTGTGTGCCGCCACCCAAAACTGACTTGCCACCCACCGAAATGTTTCCGAGATACCAATCAAATCCCAAGGCCTTATTGTCATTCTGACTGATTTCTGTGAAGCGTGTTTTGATGTTCACCTGCGGCGGCGCCACGTTTAACGTCTGAATAATCTGCTCAATCAGATCCAATTCATCCGGCGTAGCTCGCACCCACAATTCACCAAGGCGATCATTAAAGAAGACACTCTTTCCGAGGAGCGGATCGAGATTGATGCCCATAGTAATAAAGAACTGCCGAACCGCTGCGTGAACGGCTTCCATGCTGTATTGCCGCGTAACACCAGGCAGACCACTGCCTCCCTGTTGCCCGCCACCGCCACCACCACCGCCTGCTTGTCCTCCTGCCGTTCCTCCAGTGAAAATTGAAGCACCACCACCTTGATTTTGCCCACCACCGCCGCCACCACCACCTTGATTACCCGTAAGGCCAGTGACGTTCACGCGCGGAACAATAAACGACGAACCTTGATTCTGCCCGCCCCCACCGCCACCGCCACCGCTACTGGTGGATTGAATATCGAGGAACATTCCATCTACACCGACCAAGCCTTGATAGAACGTATTCGGATCAACTCGATAGGTTCGTGTTGCCAACTGAAGCGCTTCCGCTCCCTTCAAACCGATTTCAATTGCGTAATCCTTGAACGTCACCTTCAGCGGACGCTCCGCCATCGTAGTGATTGCATCCAACACATTGTTCAAGGTCACCCGACGCAACGGAGACGAAAACGTGACGTTGATTCCCGGCACATCAACCGGATCCTCTGGCTGCGGAGGCAATGCTAAACCCGTCGCTGGGTCGATCGCCAATGGCGTAGCCTGTGCCGCAGGCGGAGCATTTGGATTAATCAAAATGTTCACACCTTCCCGATTGGGATCACGCTTAGGAGATTCACTACTCAAAATGCGAACTATTTCGCTCAACGGCAGCGTGTCCGGAGAGCCCTCAGGGGGGAAAATCTCAAAGCGAATGGTGTTGAGCTTATTGACGATCGCCTGCCGACCTTTTCCAGTGTAAATATCTTCGCGATCAGCGTACGGATTGGGCACGGGGAGATTTGCTCCGCGACGCGGCTCGTTCCAGGCTTGCGCCACTTCCAAAATGCGTTTGCCGTTGTCCTGCGCAGTGCGCCCCCGGCTGATGCGATACCGATCTTCACGAACTAAATCTTTATAACGCAGCGCAGCGGAATTTTGAGGATCAATCGCCAATGCACGATCCAGTTCAGCATCTGCTTCGTCGAGTTTTCCGGCTTCCCGCAAAACGCGCGCATTTTGCACATGGGTATTAGCATCCAAACGCTCAGTCTTGCCTTTGGCCGACTCACGAACAGCATCCGGCGTTGGATATGTGCCGCGCAATTCAGCAAGGGTCTTATCAATCGCCGCTTTGAAAGTGAGAGCGTTTGAATTCTGCGGATCGACTTTCAAAACTCGCGTCACCTGCGCATCAGCCTCGTGATAATCACCGCGACGACGAGCCTGCTCTGCCAATTGCAAACGCACAGCCGAAAAACCTGCGATGGCCTGCTTGGATTCCGCCTCGGCGTTGTTAACGCCAATCCGATCCACCAGTTCCACCGCTGAATCGTAAATACGGGCTGCTCCCGGCAAGTCGCCGCGCGTCACCGCTTCGCCGGCTTCGCGAATCTTCTGGCGCAGTAAAATCTTATTGGCCTCCCGCGCTACTGCTGTATTGACCGCCACGTCCGTATCGGCCGTTTGAGCGGGAACGATAGGCGCAGTTGCGAGTAAAAGTGCGAAAACTTGAGTGACTGCTGCTACTTTTGTCATGGGTTGACTTCTGTTTCGTGCTGCTGGTGATCTAAATGCTGACTATAAATTCTATCGCTTAAACTAAGCTCGACATTTCCTCCATTATTGCTGCGGAATCGGCACGGGCGTTTTCTTCTGGTTCGATTTCGCGGAGACTACAACCTCGTTCTTCGTTATGGCAACGATATTGTACGTCTCCCCACCGAAAGTCAGAGTTGCACCCACGCGCTGACCAATCCACGGTGGCCGACTTTCCAGCGGATAACGCAAATCGACCATGTATCCGTCCACGCGACGAAACGGATTCTGTTTACTGATTTCAATAATCTCACCCGTTTCAGCAAGCTCCAGTTTCAATACCGGATTATCCTGCGGACCGCTCGCTTCGCGAATCGTGAACGCGTCGGTTTTATTGTTCAAAGTGGCGAAGTAGGCTTTCCGACCACGCTTATTTCGCTCCGCCGCAGCTTCACGCTCCACGTAAATCGTATAACGCGGCGTTGCTTCGCTGAGATTGACACCATCCAGACTGATCGTCAGATACAGCGGAGTCGCTTTGAGCACCTGCAACGCTTTCGGACCGGTTTCTTCACCAGTGGTCACTTTCACCACGCGACCATCCGCAGCGCGTTGCCACAAAACGGGATTAAACACTTTATTGGAGCTGGCCAGGTCTAACGATGCAGCAGCACGCAATTCCGCCACCGCCAATTGTTGCGTCGCAAAGTTGAGCGGCTCCAGCGGCTTCGGGGGCACAACAATCGTCTGCTCTTTCTGATTCAAATCATTGCGCTCGCCGCTGATCATCGCGGGCAACAGCGCTGCGCCGATGGCGAGAATCAGCAACACGCCACCGAGAATGATCTTTTCGTAATGTTTCTTGAGTAAGTCCATGCGGCGGCTATTGGGCAGGCAACAATTTTATTACGTGAACCAGCATTGTGACTTTGAGTTCCTGCTCTTTTAACAATGTTTGCAATCCGGACCGCGTTCCTCCCGGTGCGGCAGCGGCCACAGTCGGCTGAACAACCGGCTGAACCGGATATTGAGGATTCTGACCGTAACGATTGATTCCCGGCGTACCGTAGCGATTCGCGCCAGGCGTTCCATAACGCGATGCGTACACAGATTCTTCTGCCATGGGACGCACAGGTTGTTGATAATACACTGGCTGAGCTGGCTGCCCATAAATCGAAGCCGGATCTCCCGCCGGCGCCGGTTCAACGTTAATCGCTTTCACCACCAGTCCGTAACGCGATTGAGCAAAACCCGCCACGACATCGGCCAACTCCGGCGTGAAGCAGCGGAAGGTGATTTCATACGGCGTAATCAACGCGAGTTCGTTGGTAATCGCACTCGCTCCCAGATAATCCGTCGCCGGTCCTTGCGCATCATCTGGCGAATCCGGAATCCTTTCGCGGCGGATGCCTTCGAGAAAATTCACCTTCGCCTGATTGATGATATCGCAAATCGCTTTCACTTCGCCCAACTGCACCGCCAGTCCTTCCACCGTTCCCGGCGCATAGGTCACGAGGCTCGCTTGTTTTTCAAACGAAAACTTGTAGCGCGGCGGCAACCCGACGCTGCTGTTGGTTGCTTCGCGCTGCAACAAAGCAATCGTCTCCTGCAACGCCGCAGAGAAATCACGATTGGCGAGATTCGTGCGAGTGAGATTCGCCGGCGGCGTCACTCCAGCGCGAACACAAGCTGCGTAAATCGTGATATCTTTTCCGCCGGGAATCGCCGGCACTGGCTCCAACGCGGTGGCAAGCTTTTGATTGAATTCCCGCGCTTCGGTCTGCTGCTCTTTTGCGAGCTTGATATTATCCACCTTTTTTCCGTCGCCCGGCGCGGGCTTGCTCGCGTACAGGGTATCGAGTTCTGTGTACGCTTTATCAATTTCTTCCCGCTGCGCAGCGTTATTGCTCCAACCGGAGAAACTGTACCAACCGGCCGCCCCAAGCAGCAGCAAGGCGACCACTGCGCCGATGACGAATGCAAGATTTCGTTTGATCCAGTCCATGTTACAGTTTCAACGGTCGCTTGAGCGCGAGAGTAATACCGAAGCTGAAGGTGCCGGTGGCTTCATCTTCTGAAATTGAAGGATCTAACTGAGTTCCTTGCGGGTCCACCAGCGGACTGCGCTTCAACTCATCCTGGAAAGCAAACGCCAATTTATTATTCGCCGAAGCATCAATTTGCTTCAGACTCACCGCCCGACATTCCAATTTGATCGTCCCGACAGTGTTCGTCGCGGCTTCCGTTCCAATCCCTTCAGGAGTTGGCGGACGATATATATCTTCTTCCGCACGGCCATAGCGACGCATATACACCTCACTCATTTCCGGCGATACGGTGGGCGTGGGCGTACCCATGACAGAACCAAACAGCCCCGAATCGCCCGCTGCCAGCGGCGTGAACGAATTCATCTTCTCGACCCAGACTCCCGTGTCCGTGCCAAATTGAATCTTCGTTGCCTCTTCGGTTCGAATCAGCGCTTCCCGCACTTCGTGCAAAACCAGCGACCATTGAGCGCGCTCGGAAATCCATTCAGAATATTGGTCTGCAACCTGCAATTGCTTCTTCAAGTCCTTATAAGCGCCTCGGAACTGCTGATCTTTGCTCCGCAATTGATTCAGCTTCGGCTCCAGATCCGCGAGCTTATCACGTTTAACAGTCGCCAGCTTGTTGAACAGGAAGCCGACCGCCAACGCCATCAACGCCAGACTCGCCAGCGTCGCAATGAAATACGGCTTCTTCTGATTGAATGACTGCCAACGCAACGTGCTCTCCGGCATCAGGTTAAGCTCAACCGGACAATTCGCCATGTTGCGCAGTCCCAAGCCGACCACTTCGCCCAGTGAATGAGCCACGCGGGAGAGATCTTCCAGATTTATGGAAGGATCGATTTGGATGCTGCGGAACGGATTAAAGTATTCCACTGGCACATTCAGTTTTTCCGCAAAGAACTGTGCCGTGTAAGGCATGAGAGACGCCCCGCCAGCCAAGTACAACCGCTGCGGCGCTGAACCACCCTGCTGCCCGCGATAAAATTGAAGCGTCTGATTGACCTGAATGTGCAAGCGCGTCATGAACTGCCGCGCAATCTTCGAAATCGCTGCCTGATGCTGATTTTCCGGCTCTTCGTAAGCACCGCCCAAGCTCACAAAACCTTCATCAATCTTGATTTTTTCTGCCTGATCGAACTTCAGCTTGGCTTCGTTCGCAAAATCCTGAGTGATGGAATTTGCGCCGAGATTGATGCTCCGTGCGAAAACTTTGCCCTTTTCGAAGAACAGCAGATTGCTCGTTTTTGCCCCGATATCGAGGAGCATCGTACAATCTTCGAGTTCACCGTAGTTATAGCGGAAAGTGTTACAGAGCGCGGCGGGCGAAACATCGCAAATGTCCAATCGCAACCCATTCGCTTCTGTCGTGCGGAACAGGCCTTCGACGATGTCCGATTTAATCGCGACCAACAGGACTTCCAGTTCGCCCCCCGGCGTTGTGCCGAGAATTTGGTAATCCCAAACCACCTCAGCCAGCGGGAATGGCACGTTCTGCTGGGCTTCGTATTGGATAATCTGAGTGACTTTGCCGGAGTCCACCGGCGGCAATTTCACGAACTTGGAAAAAACGTGGAAACCCGGGGCGCAGACATTAATACCTTTGGCTTTCGTGCCAAATCCGGCAATCGCTTCCTGCAAGGCCTTGAGAACCACAGCCTCCCGCTTGGTCTCCTGAGAACCTTCCAGACCAAGGGATTTGATGACGTACTGCTTGAGCACCAAGCCGCCGGCCTCGTTTATTTCGAACTCAGCCAGCTTGAGACTGCCTGCGCCGAAATCCGCCGCCAAAAATGAATTGCCTTTAAGCATTACGTTCTACTGCCACTAGGTTCAATGCCGCCTCTGCTATTAAACAATGAGGAAGCGGCGCGTTGGTTATCCCAATTCCCCAGGCCGGTCAAACTTAAAAACAATTTCGGCTCGCTGCGAACCGCATTTCCGAACCGGAAGAATAGCGCGTGATGCTTCACACATCGGAAAAGCGCAGTGACAGAGCCGATTAATGAAACAGCGAGAAAATGCAGCTATGCATTCATCAAAATAACCCGCGCATTTCCCGATTTGGTAAGAACGCCGCATTTTCGGAAGCGGGAACCAGAGCACAACAGCATGCTCGATTTGAAACTGATTTACTTCAGGCAGAACCAGCGAGGAGTGACTTACTTTTTGCGGAAATAGAAATTCGCAATCTTCCGCGCCAGCGTGGTGGCGATCTGTTCGTCGGTGTTCGTTAACACAATTACGGCCAGTTGTTCCTCCGGAAACCGTTGTAAACTGGCCGAGAAACCGGACGTTGAACCACCATGGCCCACGACTTTTCGCCCTTCAACTTCATCCATAGACCAGCCAAAACCGTAGCGCGTCGGTTTGCCAGAAGGCAGCGTCGCCGGCGTCCACATTGCAGTTTTGCTCGCAGCGGTAAGCAAATCATCGCGATCCAGCGCCGCATTCCATTTCGCCAAATCTCCAACCGTGGATACGACTGCGCCCGCTGCAAAAATATCCGTCAGGTCATAATCGCGATTAATCCACACACCGTTAGTGCGTTCGTAACCGTGCGCTCGATTTGGAATAATCGTGGCAGGAAGACGATCCGTCGTGGTGTGCATTCCCAACGGTCGAAAAATTTTTGCGGCCATGAATTCCCAGTAATTCGTGCCGCTGACGTTTTCGATGATGTAACCGAGCAACGAATAACCGGTATTGGAATAATTCCACGATTCGCCGGGCGCAAAATTCAACGGGCGATTTTTGAACTGCGCGATGAATTGTTCCTGCGTCAGTCGTTTGGTGAGTTCGAAGCCGGACAAGCCGGTGTAAGATTTAATGCCGGAAGTGTGCGTGAGAAGATGTCGAATGGTAATGTTGGTCCAGGTATCCGGGATGGACGTAAAATGTTTCTGAATTTTGTCATTCACCGAAAGTTTGCCTTCCTGCTGCAACAACAGAATTCCCGCAGCCGTGAGTTGTTTCGTCACCGAACCGATTTCGAAAACCGTTTCCTCGCGCACCGGCACGCGATGTTCCAAGTCGGCGAAACCATAGGTCGCCGTTTTGACGCGTTGGCCTGATTTAATAACCGTCAGTGCAACTCCCGGAATGTGGCGTTCGGCCATTTGTTGCCGGATGTAATCATCCACCGCATCGGCGCGGCAAACATCAGACCGACCCGCAATCAGAAGCACCAACAGCAAGAGAAGTGAAAGCGAACGCATGCGGGATGTTAGTCAGAAACCGTTGTGCGGCTCAAAAGTTTCGCGACGCATAAACATGCCGAAACAAAAGAGCGCCGCTCATGGAACGGCGCTCTTGCCTTGCGAGGGCCCAATCACTCAAACGTTCCGCCGTTTGGCGTGACCGGTTCCGGAACGCGATTCTTAATCGCCGGAATACTCTTCAGATACGCGAACACGGCTTTGAGATCGTCATCGGTCAGATGCGATGACGCTTGCCACGGCATCGGCGGCAGAATTGGCCGACCTGCGCCCATGTGTTTGCCGGAGCGCATCGCGCTGATGAACATTTCTTCTGTCCAGATGCCGAGACCGGTATTCGTGTCGGGAGTGAGATTTGCGGCGTAACTGATTCCCCACGGTCCGGCCCAGGCAGTCATTCCAGCAGTCGCAGCAAACCACGGACCAGGTTTCAAATCCGGCGGCGGCAATTGCGTGTCTTCCGGATGACCGGACAAAAACCGCGTCATATCCGGCTCCGGACCGTTCTCGCCCACCTTCAACGGCGTGTGACAGGCCGAACAATCACCAAACTTAACGAGATATTCGCCGCGTTGAAGTTGCACTTCGGTTTCCGGTTGGGTCTTCGCTTTCGTCGTACTGCCAATCAGCACCGCGATGCCGCCGAACGCGAGCACGACAGCGGGGAGAACATATTTCGATTTCATAGATATTTCAGGGTTGGGTTATAGGATGGAAATTCGCGCCTGTGATATTTCACAGCGGCGTGTGAATCAATTCAAAGTTCGACGCTTCGGTGATCAACGCGTCGTCGCGCACGTTGGCCTGGAGATATTCGCGCGTGGCAAACTTGCTGCCGCCGGGAAATTTCCAGCCGGTAACCGCGAAGTCCGGTTCATGACCGACGATGAAAGCGCCAAGCCACATCACCGCTTCCGGCGTCGGGATATCAATGACACCCAGCGGACTCGGGCAATGATCCACCCAGCTTTCCGTCGCCGACGGCGAAATGTATTTCATCACGAGACGCGGTTGTTTCTTCTTTTTGAAATTCAAATCGAACTCCAGCGAAAGAATGTGAAACGGCCCGCCCCGAAATTCGATGCTGTCGCGCCAACACGGGCCCGGTGGCGGCGTCATGCTGAAGCTGTCGTAACTCACCGTGCCCGTGCCGGAGAACGTCTTTCCGCCCTGCCAGCGCAACGGCAGATTTTTGGCGCTGACTTTGGATTCAATGGTCACCGGTCCGGCGACCGTGACAATGTGCGAATCAAAGTTCAGCGAGAAGCGCAGGCAATCGCTCAATTGCGCTCGCACAAGCACAGAATCGTCCGGACATTGAAAATCCACCCAATCCGCAAGCACGAGCATCTCCGCAATTTGGTTCGCGTTATGTTGACCACATTGCGCTGCGAGCTGCGTGACGCGGCTCTTCGCCCAAATGCAGGAATCGAGATAAACGGCACTCGGCAAAGCGGCGAGCAACTCGTCAAGCGCCGCATCCTCGGACGACGGTTGCGGAAATCGTTCGTGATGCACCACCACGCCGTCGCGGAAAATTGTGATGCTTTCCAAAACGATTTCCGGCTCCGTTGACGCCGCCGTGTTTTGCCTGGAAAAATTCGAATTCCCTTCCGCCGCAAACACTGCCGCGATGTGGTTCGTATAAAAGTTCAACAACGCCTGATCCGCTTCTGCATGAGTCACCAGGGCAGGTGTTGCGCCGACCATTCGCTCTTGCAAAACCACTCCGGCAAGCGTTTGCGCCAATTGCGCTGCAGACGAAGTCGGCAAGCGCTCCAACTGCTCTTTAACTTCAGCGCGCGAAGCGTTCACCACACCGACACCCCCCAAACGCGTGAGCCAGGTTGTGACCGTTGTGTTCGTCGGTGCATCGGGCAGCAAATAAAATTCTTCGCCTTCTTCACCGAAGGTAAAACTCGTGACTGCATTGGAATTAATGTTCGCCGCGCGAATCGTCAGCGTCGTCGGTTCTAACAACAGCAATCCGTCGGGTTGCAACATCACGGCGCCGACCGGACTCGCTGCGAAGGGCAAGTTACCGATGTTCGTAATCGCGGTCAGAGTAATGACTTCGTCGGTGAGTAATGCGCGCGGAGCGATGTTGAGTTCAAATACAACACCAGCGTGATTGGTAAGTTTGATCAGACCGCCATTCGTAGTAATGAGCGCGCTAACGGTTTGGTTGGTGTCCAAGTGCGGAATGACACTGAATGCATTCGCCACTTCACCAGGCAATGCCACGCGACCGCGATAAAACATCCGGGGCGCGTTTCCGAAGTTCGCGTGAACGAATTGCAATTGCCCATTAACCGCCGTGCCCGCGTGCAGTTTTTCCCAGACCAATAAATCAGACGACGCTTCGATAACGTAGTTACTGCCGACGCTGCCATTCAGCCGAAGCAACGGCTGACCGTTGGGTTGAATCACCGGCGCGAGCAATTGCGGAGCGACGGCTTCGGCGGCCGTGCTCGAGATTTTTGAAATCAGAAAAATCATCAAAGCAATCGCGAGCAGCATGAATTTACCCGAAGCATTCCACGCCACCATTTCCGCGGCGCGCAGTGCCTGCCCATACGGTTTGCTGTCGCGCAATGTCTGTTGCGACGGCAATTCCGACGTCTGGATGCGCAGCGCTTTTTGCTGGCGCGACATCAGCCAGTTCATCGGCGTGAGATGATCGGTGGAAGCCGGACGCGGAGACGAAAACGACATTTTCGGGTGAGAATTTTCCGGATTGTTTGAGCCCTCCTGGCGTTGCGTTGGTTGTGGCACGAATGATAACTTCGACGTCAGTTGCATCGCCTGCATGTTTAAGGAAGCCATCACGCCGGGTAAATGGACCGAACGGCCCAGTGCCGCGGAGTCAGAATTAAGCGACACTGCGTCCATGTTCCGCTTGTTGTTTGAGCGAAGCGCTGATGCCATGACGCTCCAGGATCCGCTGACCGGCGCGTTCCTGGACGTCAATGAAGCGACCGTTCGCTTAACCGGCGCTTCCAGCAAAGCGGCACTTCTCGGCAGCACGCCTCTCAGCATTTCACCGGAACGACAACCCGACGGTTCGCTCTCCGCTGACAAAGTCAAAGCCGTCATTCAAATCGCCGTTGAACGCGGCAGCCATCGTTTCGAATGGGTCATCAATCGCTTCGACGGCACGCAACTGCCGGTGGAAATCGTGCTCACGTTGATTCGCGGTGGTGAACAGCCGCTCCTGTTAACCGTATCGCGCGACATCACCGAACGCCGACGCACGGAAAACGAATTGCGCGAACATCAGCAGTTGCTTGTTTCCGTCACCGACAACATTTCGGAAGCGATTTATCGCACCGGCCCGAATCATGAATTGATCTTCGCCAATCGCGCTTACCTGCGCATGTCCGGTTACACATCGCTGGAAGAAATGCGCAACGTGCCGCGCGAAAAACTTTACGCCCGCTCCGAAGATCGGGTGCGGTTGCTCGAACTCCTCGCGCGCGATGGATTTTATCGCAATCAGGAAATCGAATATCGCCGCCGCGACGGCACGCATTGGTGGGGATTGAACAACTCCATCGCAGTGCGCGATGAACAGACCGGTCAGGTGTTGTATCACGTGGGTTCGGTTTCCGACATCACGGAACGCAAACAGGCCGAAGACGAAATCAGAAAGCTCAATGCGTCGCTCGAACAACGCATCGCCGAACGCACCGCGGAATTGACGGCGAGTGAAGCGCGCTTGCGCACGATTCTGGAACACGCACCCGAAGCGATTGTCGTGTTCGATGGCGATACCGGAAAATTTGTCAGCTCGAATCAACACGCATTGAATCTCTACGGCGTCACGGAGGAAGAATTAACGAACATCGGCCCAGCAGACGTAAGCCCGGAGTTTCAACCGGATGGTCGCCGTTCCGCCGATGCCGCGAGAGATTGGATCGACCAGGCTGTTGCCGGCGAAACGCCCAAGTTCGAGTGGCTGCATTGTCAGAAATCCACCGGACGCATCGTCCCCACTGAAGTGCGTCTCGTGCGATTGCCTGGCGAAGGGCGGACGTTGATTCGCGCGAGCATCATTGACAACACCGAACACAAACGGACGGAAGAGAAACTGCGTCGCCGTGGTGAACAGATTCAAAAACATCGCGACGTTCTGTTGCGTCTCGCTCGTTCCGACAAATCCGATTTCGATAAAGCTATCCGGCAGATCACTGCGCTCGCTGCGAGTACGATGGAAATCGCGCGCGTGAGTTATTGGTCGCTGCAAGAAAACGACTGCGCGCTGGTTTGTGAGCTGTTGCATCTCGGTTCATCAAACTCCGCTGACGAAGCTTTCAAAGGCACGCGTTTATCCGCTGCCGATGCGCCGGCGTATTTCGAAGCGTTGTCCACCAAACGTCCCATTACCGCCGGAGATGTGTTAACGCATCCGGCTACGTCCGGGCTCGTGGACGGATATTTGCGACCGCTCGGAATCACCTCGCTGCTCGACGTCCCGGTCTGGGTACGCGGCGAAGTGGTGGGGGTAATTTGCCACGAACACATCGGCCCGGCGCGTGAATGGCCGCCCGAAGAAATCGACTTCGCATCTTCGCTCGCCGCGATGGTTTCCCTCGCATTGGAAGAATCGCATCGGGCGCGTTCGGAGCAGATGCTGCGCGAGTCGGAAGAAAAATTCCGCGCGCTGTTCGAGGCTTCAAGCCAGGGCGTGATGTTGCACGACGAACATCAGTATCTCGAAGTCAATCCCGCTGCGGTCCAGATGTTCGGTTACAGTTCACCTGCGGAAATGATCGGATTACATCCGAGCAAAACTTCGCCACCGATTCAGCCGAATGGCGATGAAACCGCTGTGTTGGCGCAGCGATACATTCAGGAATGTCTGACGAAAGGCCACGTGCGTTTTGAATGGATGGCGCGACGGAAGAGCGGCGAAGACATTCCCGTGGAAGTCATTCTCACGCGCATTCAGTGGGGCGGCAAACGCATCATTCAAGCGGCGGTGAATGACATTTCCCAACGCAAGGCGGCAGAAGCGGAATTGTTAAAAGCGTTGGCGCGCGAAAAAGAACTCGGCCAGCTCAAGAGCCGATTCGTTTCCATGGTGTCGCACGAATTCCGCACGCCGCTCGGCGTCATCATGTCCTCGGCGGAAATTCTCGATAACTATCTCGACCAGCTCGATCCCGAAGAACGGCGCGAGCAATTGCAATCCATCCGCAAGAACACCCGCCGTATGGCGGATTTGATGGAAGAGGTGCTCGTGCTCGGCATGGCGGAAGCCGGCCGACTCGATTTCCAACCCGTGCCGCTCGACTTCCGCGCGTTCTGCCGCCGGTTGGTGGACGAATTGCAATCCGTCACCAACGCGAAGTGCCCGATTCATATCTCCGTTCCGGAAGACGCCGCGCAAGCGTTCGGCGACGAACGCCTCTTGCAACACGTGTTCACCAATCTGCTTTCCAACGCGGTGAAATACTCGCCCGCCGCCACGCCAGTGCACTGGGAAATCGATCGGGACGGCGACACCGCGGTTTGTCGGATTCGCGATCACGGGATGGGCATTCCGGAAACAGATCTCGAACAACTGTTCAGCGCATTTTTCCGCGGTCGTAACGCTGGCCAAGTGCCTGGCACAGGACTCGGTTTAACCATTGTGAAACGCTGCGTGGAAATGCATCGCGGCAAAATCAAAGTCGAAAGCACCGTCGGCCGCGGAACGACCGTCATCGTGCGACTGCCACTTTTTGCAACTAACCATCAGGAGGCCAAGTGAAGAAAATTCTCGTAATTGAAGATGAACCGGAAATGCGACGGAATCTGCTGACGATTTTGAAGCTGGAAAAATTTCAACCGATCGGCGCGGAGCATGGTCGCGCGGGACTCGAAGCCGTGAAACGCGAGAAGCCCGATCTCATTCTCTGCGACGTGATGATGCCGGAACTCGACGGACATGGCGTGCTGGCGGCGTTGCGTGAGGATGAATCTACCGCGTCCATTCCGTTCATCTTTCTCACGGCAAAAGGCGAGAAAGAGGATTTGCGCAACGGCATGAATCTCGGCGCCGATGATTATCTGACGAAGCCAGTAGCGCGATTGGATTTATTGGCGGCGATCAATGCCCGGCTCCGTCGCGCCGAACAAACCGGCAATCGCGAATTCAAACCGGATTTTTCTTCCTACGAACCGCTGCTGAAATTGAATCTGACGCCACGCGTTGCGGAAGTGTTGCTCTGGGTCGCGCAGGGAAAAACCAACGGCGACATTGCGGCTATTCTCGGCATCAGCGAGTCCACGGTAAAAAAACATCTGCTCGAAATCTTTCAACAACTCGGCGTGGAAACGCGCAGCGCCGCGACGTTACGCGCCCTGGAGGTTTTGAGCGCGCCGCGCACTGCAGCACGTTGAACAGTCACCGCGACGCATATTGCTCGAACGGAATCTGCGGGCAGCGACTTTCAAAAACCGAACTTGCCGTCGCCGACCGTGAAATGATGCGATAGTCGTCTCATGAAATTGCATTTTCAAACGGTCGGGAGCGGATCGCCGTTGGTCATTCAGCACGGATTGCTGGGCTCGCTGGATAATTGGATGCCCCACGCGCAAACACTCAGCGCGCGTTTCCAGGTTTGCCTTCTCGACCTGCGCAATCACGGTCGCTCGCCACATGCACCGGCGTTCGATTACGACCTCATGGCGGGCGACGTCGCGGAATTTGTGCGCGACCAGAATCTCTCTGCAATCAATCTGCTCGGCCATTCGATGGGCGGCAAAGTGGCGATGCGTTTCGCTCAACTTTATCCCGAATTGACAAAGCGTTTAATCGTCGCCGACATGTCTCCACGCGAATATCCGCCGCGCTACGCAGAGATTCTGCACGCGATGCACGCGCTCGATCTCAGTCAATTTCAACAACGCAGCGAAGTGGACGTCGCACTCGAACACGTCGCGCCGGACAAGGCGATTCGCCAATTTCTGCTGAAGAACATCGGCCGCGACAACGCCGGTCGGATGAAATGGAAACCGAACGTCGCCGTGCTGCGCGCAAACTATCATCAGATTCGCGCGGCCCTTCCGACTGAACCCGCGTTTACCGGACCAACGCTCTTCGTGCGAGGCGGCAAATCAGATTACGTTCGCGATGAAGATTTTGATTTGATCAAAAAACTCTTCCCGAACGCGACAGTGAAAACCATTCCGACCGCAGGCCATTGGCTACACGCCGAAGCGCCGGAAGAATTCCAACGTATCATCACGCGCTTTTTATCCGCCGAATCGTAACAGCTTACTACCGCGCAAAGATCTGGCGGATTACGTCTTCAATCGGCACTTCTTCGATGTCAATGTCCCGGACAGGCAGTTCGTCGA
>CALAYC010000343.1 GCA_937894935.1 uncultured Verrucomicrobiota bacterium | reverse complement strand
CCCGGATGCGCTTCGACGCCGTGGGGCGTCACTTTGTTTTTCGACGCTTCCACTTTGATGTAATGCAACACCACCGGGGCGAGAATCATGCCAGGAATACCCATCAGCTTTTCGCCGATTACAATGCCGAGCAGCGTCAGCCACATCGGATTTTTAATGCGATCGCCGATAATCTTGCTGTTCAGGAAATATTCGAGTTTGTGGATGATGACGAGATACGCGAGAGCGATGAGCGCCATTTTGGGGCCGTTCGGCATCGTGAACGCCACGCCACAAATCAGCGTGTTGCTGATGATGTTGCCGATGATGGGCAAGAGGCCGCACAGAAACGTCGCTGCAATCAGCGTGGTTGCGTAATTGAAGTTGTTCCAAATCAGAAACACCGCAGTAAGACTGGTGTTAATGGCCGAGATGACAATTTGCGCTCCGATGACGCGCGAAAAGCTGCGATAAAATGTCTGCACTCGCGCGCCGAGTTCGCGCACAACGGTGGCGTACAAGCTGTCCGGCACTTCCTGAATATCCGCTTCCGTGCCCCAGCGCGCGCTGAGAAACATGCTCACCGCCACGACGAGACCAATCAGAAACATCGCGATCTGCAACACCGCCGTGGTGAGGTAGCGACCGAAGTTGGCGATACGTTCCCTGGATTCCTGAATCAACAAGGTTTTCGCGCTCGCGTAATCGGTGAACGGCAGTTCGATGTTTTTCTTTTCCGCGTAATTGACGATGGCCGGAATGGCTTCGTTAGCGATGTTGGGTAACGTCCTTTGCGCACGATTGCACACAAAGATCAATCCCCAGATCACGCCCACGACCGCGATGCAATACAGCACGACGCCGATGGATTTGTTATTGCCAAAGCTGAATTTCTGCAACGCGAAGTATCCAAAGAGCACCGTCAACACCATTGTGCTCAGGTGCAGCCAGCCGATCAGCGCCAGCATCAGCGCCATCAGGCCGTAGGAAATTCGCGTGGGCAGCGGAACAATCATCGTCAACGAATGCGCGTCAACAGCCAGTCCCGCAACTCAGAAATTTTCAGACGCTCCTGTTTGCCATCATCGCGGTAGCGCAGCGTCACCGTGTCGAGTAACTCCGGTTTTTCGCCGAGTGTATCGAAATCAATCGTCACGCAGAACGGTGTGCCGATTTCATCCTGACGCGCGTAACGACGGCCAATCGAGCCGCTGTCGTCGTAGAACACATTCATCCACGGACGCAACAGGTCGCGCACGGCGAGCGCTTTCTTCACCAGTTCCGGCTTGTTCTTGAGCAACGGCAACACGGCGACTTTAATCGGCGCCACGCGTGGATGAAACTTCATCATCACGAGCGTCTCGCTCTTGCCTTTGTCGTCGGTCTTGGTGGTTTCCGTGTAAGCGTTCGCAATGAGCGCGAGAATCAATCGATCCGCGCCGGCGCTGGGTTCAATGACGTGCGGAATGTATTGGCCCTTGGCCAGACCGTTTGCGTCTTCCGTCGCCTGCTTCGCAGCGGCTTCCTCGGCGACACCCATTTTCGTCAGATACTTTTTGCGATTTTCGTAGTAACGCCGCCAGAGTTCGTCCTGTTTTTCCTTCGGCAATTTGCCCCACGCAGTGCGCAATTCTTCATCGAACACCCCCATCGGCTTACCGGAGAAACGTTGGTGCTGCGACAAATCGAAATCGCTGCGCGCGGCGATTCCTTCAAGCTCTTCGCCTTTCAATTCGCCGTTCTCGTCGCGTTTACTGAACGGAAACTTGAACAGAATATCCGTCGTGGCGCGGGCGTAGTGCGCGAGTTCTTCCGCCGTTTGAATGTGGAAACCGAGTGTATCGCGCGACAGCCCGATGCTTTCGTAGAAACGCACGCGCTCTTCGACCCAATATTGATGCCACGCCTGCCAGCCCCAATTCGGCTGCGGCTCGCCGGGATGACCGGTCGTCGGAACGGTGGCCACACTACCGTGAATCGCTTCGATGGCTTCATCGGGCTTGATGAAAAATTCGAGTTCCATCTGTTCGAATTCGCGCGAGCGGAACGTGAAATTGCGCGGCGTCACTTCGTTGCGAAATGCTTTGCCGATTTGCGCGATGCCGAACGGCACTTTTTGGCGCGACGTTTCGAGCACGTTTTTGAACTGCGCGAAAATGGCCTGCGCCGTTTCCGGACGGAGATACGCGACGTTGTCTTCGCTTTCAACCGGCCCGACGTACGTTTTGAACATCAGGTTGAATGGCCGCGGTTCGGTCAGTTCAGTAGAGCCGCATCCGGTGCATTTTGTTCCGGCAGGAAGACTGAATTTGCCATTGGCATCTTTGCTCAGCGTTAATCCCTGTTCTTCGCAAAGCTGATCCGCGCGATGGCGTTTCTTGCACTTTTTGCAATCGCACATCGGATCGCTGAACGTATCCACGTGGCCGCTGGCTTTCCAGATGGCGGGCGACATGATGATCGTCGCGTCGAGGCCGACCACATCCTCGCGTTCGCGAGTCATGGTGTTCCACCAGAGTTCTTTGACGTTGCGTTTGAGTTCCGCGCCCATTGGGCCGTAGTCCCAAAAGCCATTGATGCCGCTGTAAATTTCGGATGACTGATAAATGAATCCTCGCCGTTTGCACAGCGACACGATCTTCTCCATTTGCAGATTTTCTTTGGACTCGGCCATAAAGCAGCGGGCAGTGTTCGGGATGCCCGAGGCGATGTCAAGGTGAGGGCAAACCGGCGAATCCGCGCGAACAAAGGCGTTTCAATGCACGAAATGGACCCGACTGTGTTGCGGAAATCTTCCCGGACGGAAATTATCTATACCGCGAAAGCGCCGAAGAGGGCCCGCATTTCTTCGTCAACCATTGCCGGGTCGCTCAACGTGTTCGCGATTTCATCGCGCAAGAGCTGGCGATATCGCTTGCGCAACCGGTGCACCGCCACGCGTACTGCGCCTTCTTCCATGCCGAGAGTTTTGGCGATTTCGCTTTGGGCCGTTTCGCTTTTACCTGCAGCGAGGAATACCTTGAGTTGTTCGAACAACTTTGCTTTGCCATCTGCCGCGCATTCCGCCTGCAAACGTTCAATCACTTTGCTCAATAACGCCAATGCCCACTCGCGATCGTACGCCTGATCGGGACTTGGCTCAGCCTGGGCGGCGACTTGAAATTTCGTGTCGGCCGTTTCCCAATCGAGTGAAAGCGCAGTTTCGCCGCCACCGCGTTTGAGACGCTGAGTTTTTCTCCAATCGTTGATGAGAAAGTTTTTCAGCGCCGCCAGAAGAAAGGCGCGAAACCGACCGCGTTCCGCGCTTAAGCCTTCGAGATAATTCTTGGCCAGGAATCGCTCGAAAAACGCCTGAACCAGATCTTCGGCGTCTTCTTTTGTGTGGCCGCGCCGCCGCACGTACGCATAAAGCGGAAACCAATAGGTGCGACAGAGTTGTTCGAGCGCGAGATCGGATTGCGGCGTGTGCCGTTGTCCGGCAGCCAGCACGACCGTCCAATGCGTCGTGGCGAAGATGTCGCCCGGCGCGCTGGATGGTTGACTGGAATGTTCGGAGGTCAAACCTGCGCTATTTTAACCACGGATGGACACGGATGAATACTGATTTGAAACGTAAGGGGGCGATCACTCACGAACTGAGCTAGCGTTTGCTTTCAAGCGCTTCCAGTGCCGGGTCGCTTCGAATCGCTTGAATCAACGATTCGGCACGGGCCCGGGTGTTTGCTTCATAAAGACTGTTGGTCGCGTTCGTGTACGAAAGATTACTCAGGGCGATCGGCAAAGCAGCGATGGCTTCGTGCCCGTTGAACTTTCCCTGATGGATGCCATTGGCAATGGCAGCGGCGGCGTTGTCGCGAACCCAGAAAACATTATTTGTGAGAGCCTTCAACAAGGTGGGAAGCGCATCCCGACCAATGCCGGCAAGTGCACTGGGAACGTAACCGGGGGTTACTTCGAGAAGTTCTTCAAGTTGAGGGATGGCCGGTTTGGCGCTGACCCCAAGCGCGTCAAATGCCCACGTCGCCTGACGCGCTCGTTCGTCTGTTGACCGCGCATCCTGCCGCTCATACTTGATTTGGAGGGGATTGCTTGCGCCGAGATCAACGAGAAGAAACGGGATTGCGGTCGTGCCCATTTGCTTGATGGCTTTCTGCGCCCGGGCTCGCTTTTCCGCCGGCTGGTCGTAGTCAATGTCGGAGAGCCAGTCTAAAAGCGTCCGCCCTTCAGACGCCGGTTCGCTGGGGGGGAACTGCTGGTCGCTTGCGAAGAGATTCGATAGCTGCTTGCTGCGTGGCGCGCCTTTGTCGTGCGACTTGTTTGAGCCGGTGGGTTTCCCACGCGGCGACTCCCAAGCCAGCAACAAACAGCATGGTGAGGAGAGCCATTCCCAGCTGTCGTGCAACGCCACGCGACAATCGCCAGAAACTCAGCGGCAGCAACACTGTGCCCAGCCACGAAAGAGCCACGACCACAAACTCGCTCAGGGACGGATTCCATTTGAAGCTTTGTTGGCCCATGGCGTGCAGAAAGAAAATTGCAAAGCCCATCACCGGCAATGCAGCTATGAGTCCGCTGATCGCACCGAGTCGACGTAGGGTCTGGTGTATGCGGTTGGAAGCGTGATGTTTGGTTACGAATGCCCCCACCAACGAGGCAAAACCCGCTATCACAAACGAGCCGATAACCCATCTTCCCGGAACGCGCCCGGCCAGCAATTCACCCAGTCCGCTTAAAACCAGCGCTCCAGCGTATGTCATCGCGATGGTGAAGGAGAATTCCGGTAACGTCGCAGCCTGTTCCGTTGCGGGCGAAGCGGCCGTTGCTGACGGGCGAGAGGCTGTTGCCGGCACGATTCTGCTGAGCGCGAGGAACAACAAGGTCACGATGGAGGCTGCAATGCCAAGTGGTACAGCGATAACGGCGCCGATGAACAAGTTCAACGTGCGATTAGGGCGGGCGGCTTGCAGCGGCGGAACGGCCCGTTCGACAATTTCGATCCGATAGTAAGTCGGCTCATCCGCGGCAACGAGTTCACCAGGTCGCACCAGTTTAGGTGCCCTTTGATAGCCTCGCACCTGGTCGCTGTGAAAGTCCCGGTAACTCTCAGCAATGGCATTGGCGATCTCAGCCGCTTCAGAAGGGCTCGGACTGAAGACACGAATGTCCATCAATTCCGAGTTTCGCACCGGGCGTAAGTCCATTTTTTTCCGGAGGACGTTGAGGGCGGCCGAGTTCCTGAGTCTCCAATCGCCCTCATACTTCAGTCCCCACTTCTCGTTCAGGTCGAGAGTTTCGATGACGCGATCGAGAATGATGCCAGACTGGATTAAAGCCATCTGCTTTTCGGTTTCGTAGGGATCGTAGCGTGGAGAAGTGCCGGAGAGCACCAGTCGCTCCATCTTAACGCGGGCCGTCGCGCTGAAGGAATCCGGTATGAGGAAGGTGATGAGTGCAACCACCGCCAGTGTGAGCGCGCCAAGGATTGCTCCCGTGAACACTGAACGAGCAATGGTTGCTCGCCAGTCGACGTTGGCCTTGGCCGCCATGGGCGGAATACCCCGAGGCGCGTCATCGTTGGGGCGAAAGGCTCTGGAGTTCTGCCGCCGTTGCAGCCAGAGTGGCACGCCAACTCCGATCGCGAGCAAGGGCACAAATACCACAAAGTTAAGCCACTGCATATTGGCGAAGACGGTCTTCACCCACGGCAGGAAGAATCGTTCCGCCATCGGGTCATGGGTCATGGCGTCATAGGCATGAACCCCGATGGTTCCACCCCCATACGTCAGATAGCCCAGCGCCCCACCACCGGCGGCAATGAGGCCAATCGCGCCACCGCCCATTGCCGCGAGCAGTCCGATGGCGAGTCCGCCGAAGGAAATGAGTCCCAGTGCCCCGCCACCGATCGCAATCACACCAATCGCCCCGCCACCGAACGCGATGCCGCCCATTGCCATTCCACCGAAAGCGATAACGCCCTTCGCCAAACCGCCGATGGCGATGATGCCTTTGGCGACGCGTTGCCGTCCCGTGACCGGATCAAGCCCCGAAGTCACGTGTACCAGCGGCAGGCCGAAGAGCTTCGTCTTGGAGCGGTAATCCACGCCGCGATACATCCACGCGTGGGAGTGGGGAGGAGAACTGCTGGCGGATTGTGAAGCGGCGATTGTTTCGACCTGCGTTTTGAAGTCGCTCGCCTGTTGATAGCGAAGCTCTGGTCGTTTCTCCAAAGCGCGCAAGACCACTTCATCAAGGCGCACATCAATTGAGACTTTGTTCGACGGCGGTTCAAGCCTTTTGCCGGGCAACTCGCCGGTGAGCATTTGATAAAACACCACGCCCAGGGCGTAAATGTCCGCACGATGATCCACCGCACCGGGCGCTTGAATTTGCTCCGGCGACATGTATTGCGGCGTGCCAATGACCTTGTTGGCGTCGGTGAGCGCTACCCCCTCACCCCGTCCCTCTCCCCCATTGGGGGAGAGGGTGTCCGAAGGACGGGTGAGGGGGTGACCC
>CALAYC010000342.1 GCA_937894935.1 uncultured Verrucomicrobiota bacterium | reverse complement strand
GACTCCGGAAATCTGGGCTGAAGTTTCGTTCTCCGGCGACGTCTTCGAAATGGAAGACCAGCGAAACTGGACCGATGCCAGTTTCAAAACTTACTGCACGCCGCTGGCCCTGCCCTTCCCGGTTGAAATCGCGGCAGGCACTCAGATTCAGCAAAGCGTCACGTTGCGAATCCTCGGAAATAACAGCCCGGCAGTTGCAACGACTAAAGCCGCCGTTGCCTCGAACGTTTTTGCCTTCGAGATTCCAACGACGCCGACGGGTCGTTTGCCGCAGTTGGGACTCGGTGTTGCGGCACACGGTGAAGCATTATCGCAACGGGAGATTGAATCGCTCCGACGATTGAAACCGGCTCATCTCCGTGCGGATATTCGCCTCTCCGATCCCAACCATCTCGCCAAACTGAATCAGGCGTTGCTCGAAGCGGAAGCGCTGAACAGCAAGCTGGAACTTGCGTTGCATCTGCCTCGCCATGACGAACCGCAAGTCACTGAACTTTCATCGCTCCTTGAAAAGCACCTGGGAAAACTCAGTCGCATCCTCGCTTTGAAAGAAGGCGAAGCCGCCACGAGCGTGGAAACATTGGAGCGAATTCACAAACAACTCGCGCCTCTGCGTGTTCCAATTGGTGCGGGCAGCGATTGCAATTTTTGCGAATTAAATCGCGAGCACGCACTCGGTCGCCTCGGCACGGCTGGAGCTGATTTCCTGTTCTGGTCAGTGGATCCACAGGTTCACGCCTTCGATCATTGCTCCATCATGGAAACGCTCGAAGCACAACCAGCCACGGTCGCTTCGGCCCGCGCGTTTGCTGCCGGTCGAGAATTGATTGTCTCGCCCATCACTCTCAGACAGCGTTTCAATCCGGTTGCCACCAGCTCGGACCCAACAGTCGCTCCGGGCGAACTTCCGCCTCAAGTGGACACCCGACAGCTCAGCATTTTTGCCGCGGCGTGGACTTTAGGCAGCATTGCCGCGTTGGCCACGAGCCAGGCGAGCAGCGCAACTTACTATGAAACCACCGGATGGCGCGGCGTAATGGAATGGGAACGGCCCTCGCCTTTACCGGACAAATTTCCTTCGCAGCCCGGAATGCTCTTTCCGATTTATCACGTATTCGCTGCGCTTGCCGGATGCACGCATTTCGCCATAGCCGATTGCGGAAAACAGAATTCAAATCAGATCGTCGCGTTGAGCCTATTCCACGAACAGACTTTACAACGCACGCTCATCGCGAATCTGACAACCGAACTTCAAACGGTTGCAATTCGAACCGCTAACAACGAGCAGAAAACGATTCAGCTCACGGCTTACGCGGTTTGCGGCATCGAATGTCGCGACGGACATTTTCTCGAACCTGCGTTCATCAGTTGAACCAGCCTCCAATCCCACGCAAAGATGAAAACCTCGAAACCCAACATTGTCGCCGCCAACAAGAAAGCATTCGCCGCTCTGGTCGCCGCTTGTCGCGGGTTGCCTTTCAAGCAACACGACATCGCTCATCAACTGGACCAGCGCGCCCGTTACGACCTGGCCTTCGACAAAGAGTTTCCCTTTCACATATCGCTATTTCATTTCAAGTCCGGACAGTTCACGCCCACCTGGAACTGGCATGAGCGACTGGAATTGACGCTGGCGTTGGATGGTCCGTTGCAAATGGGAATGGGCGACACAACCGTCGAAATGGACCCCGGCGATCTGGTCATCGTGGACAATCTCAAACTTCACAACGTGCAGGATTTTCCGGGATTAAAGGCGCGAGTCATCGTCATGAGTTTCATGCCGGAATTTGTGTACGCGCCTGGTGCACCATCCTGTGATTACGCTTTTCTGCTGCCCTTTTATGCCAAGCGCGAAGGTCATCCTCACGTGTTGCGCTCCCACGAAGAAGCGGCCGGACCGATTTATCTGGCAATGGTCGAATTACTCTCGCACTACTTCCATTCCAAGGAACAATCGCATTGGCAATCCGGATGCAAAGCCAGCTTCCTGCAGATTCTTTATCACCTCACGCGACGTTTTCAGGCTTCCGAAGTGATGCGCGCGGAATTCGTGCAACACCGGCAATTGGCCGAACGCCTGGCGCGACTCTTTGAATTCGTGCGGGTCAATTACGCGGAAAAAATCACCGTCGAACAGGCCACGCAACTGGTTCACATGAGCCAGGCGCAGTTTATGAAGGTGTTCAAAAAAGTTTCCGGCATGACTTTCGTTGCACACGTTACGCGCGTCCGCATCAACAATGCGTTGCGCCTGCTGCGTGAAACGGACATGACCATCGCGGAAATCGCCGCCAAAACCGGCTTCTCGGATCAAAGCTATTTCGACCGCCGCTTCCGACAGGCCTTCGGCAAATCGCCGCGCGAATGGCGTCGGCAAATTACAAAGTCCGGTCGCCCGGTAGAAGAAGATGACGCCGATTAACCGGAATCAGGGCGTCGCCGACTGGCGCAATTTGTTGAGCAGTTCTGCCACGCCGGATTGACCGGGTTGTAATTGTTGCACCCGCGTCAATAGCTCGATCGCTTCCGATTGCTTCCCTTGGCGCACTCGTAACACGCCCAGGTTATAAAGCACCGCTACGTTGTCCGGCGCGATCTGTTGAGCCGTTGAGTAACGTTGCGCCGCTTCTTCCCATTTCCCTTGATTCGAAAGCGCCGCGCCCCAGTTGACCAGTGTCTCAATGGACGTTGGCGCCGCTTCCAATGCGCGCCGATAGCAGGCCTCTGCTTCGGTCCAATTTTTCTCCTGCGCGAACAGCAATCCGAGATTATTGAGCGTTTGGACTTCACGCGGATTAACCTTAAGCGACTGCTGATAGAGCTTCTTTGCTTCTGCGGTTTGACCTTGCAGCGCCAGAGCCAGGCCCAGGTTGTTGAGAATTTCCGGCGCATTGGAACGCACTCTCAAAGCGCGGCGAAACATTTCCGTCGCTTCCGCCAACTGACCTTGATTTGCCAACGCCAATCCCCAACCGTTCAACGCCCGATCATTCTCCGGATGCAATCGCAACGCTTCTTCATAAATCGGAATGGCCTCGGTCCAACGTTGTTGTCCGGCCAACGCCAATCCCAGATTACCCAATGCTTCCGCAGAATCCGGAGCAATCGCCAACGCGCGCCGACATTCATTTTCCGCTTCGACAAAGCGCTGCTGATCCAACAACGCCGCCGCGAGGTTAACGTGAGCAAATACGTTGTTACGCGTCACGCTGAGAGCCTGGCGAAATAATTGTTCGCTGTTCTGCCAATGACCAATCTGCCAGCGCGTCAATGCCGCAAGGCCCACGAGTATCACGCAACAACTTAAGCCCACCCCCACGCGATGCGTCGTTTCGTTCCCCTTTTTCCACGCCAGCGGAATGCTCCACACCAATCCAGCGAACAATCCGATGTGCGGAACGTAGGTATAACGATCCGCCATTGCTTGCGCTCCCACCTGAACCAATCCCAGCACCGGAATCAGCGTTCCCAAAAACCAAAGCCATCCGACCAACAAGAACGGTTGGCAACGGCGCAATCGCACCACAAAAAAAGTGATTACCGCCAAAATCAATCCCGCTCCCAACGTGAACAGGATTGGCCACGTTCCGGGGTGCGGATAAAAAACGGCGAGATCAACCGGCCAAAACGTTTTCCCCAGATACCGCACGCAGGAAATGATCGCGTTCGCAAATCGATCCCACACCGACAGCCAGGCGAGCGATGCCACCGCTTCGCTCGTTTTCTGTGCCCAAATGGCCACGCCGGAAGCCGCAACGCTGAGCAGCAACAACGGGACTTTTTCATTCCACACCGCGCGAAGCTCTGTCCATCGCCATGAAGCAATGCGTTTAAGCGGCCAGAAATCCAACAATAGACACACAAATGGCAACGTCACGAACATCGGTTTGCTCATCAGACTGAAAACGAAACACAGCAGCGTGACGCCATACCAGGTTGCTGCGTATGAAGTCGCCTTGTTTGTTTTCGCTTTGTCCCGACCGATGGCATAAATCGAGTAAGCCCAAAGCGCCGCCAGACCAAACAGCGTGCTGAGAACATCCTTTCGTTCCGCAACCCAGGCGACCGATTCAACATGCAAAGGATGCAACGCGAACAACGCCGCAACAAAGGCGCTGCGCCAAAGCGCGCCCGTGACGCATCGAAACCAGCCGAAAAGCAGCAGCGTGTTCGCGACGTGCAAAAGGAAATTGGTCAGATGATAACCTAGTGGTTCTCGGCCTGACCATTCGGCATCCAGCATCAACGATAACCATGTCAGCGGATGCCAATTTCCTCCCGCGGTTGTTTGAAATGCCCAGCGGATATTTTCCGCAGTCAAACCGCCCAAAACCTCCGGGCATTCGGTGACATAAACCTGATCGTCCAGATTGATAAAATCATTTCGCGTCGTCGGCCAATAAATCAGCGCCGTCACCACCGCGAGCAATACAGCCATCACCAGCGGAGTTTGAACGAAACAGAAAAAGCCGCTCTGCGATACGGATGCAGACACTCGAGACTGATGCGGCTTCATGGGTGATGAGGGTAATGCGGCAGACTCGCTCGTTTCAAATGCATTGCACCTCAACCACAAAATTCTCCATCGCCGCGGCTTTCAGAAAATTGTCCTGAATTTTAATAGCTTTGTGCTATGGCCCAAATTACTCCCACCGGTAGGATATTTTGATAATCACGCTTTCCGCTGCGGCCACTTGCTTTGGTTGCATCTGGAACGTCCGCCGTTGTGAGGAATGAAACTGAATCGATTGATGCAGTGGCTTTATCTGGTCACCGGAATTTTGCTGACCGCGTTCACTGGAATCGGCGTCGCTGTTCCGACTGCCTTTCCCGGCGCGGAAGGATTTGGGGCTTACGCTAAAGGTGGTCGCGGCGGCGATGTTTATTACGTCACCAATCTGAACGACTCCGGGCCGGGTTCGTTGCGTTACGGAATTTCCACGGCCAATGGACCACGCACAATTGTCTTTGCCGTTTCGGGCACGATCCAGTTGCAATCAGTGCTCACCATCAACAAACCCTACATCACCATTGCTGGTCAGACCGCTCCCGGCGACGGGATTTGCCTGCGCGATTACAGCCTAAACGTATCTGGCACTCACGATGTGATTGTGCGCGGGATACGGGTGCGCCGCGGCGATGTTGTCGTGCGCGCCACGGGCCGACCGACCAGTTCAAGCGGACTCGACACAGTTTCGATATCTGATTCCAGCGATGTCATCTTTGATCATTGTTCGCTCTCGTGGAGTTGCGATGAAATTCTCGGCATCGTTCGCAATCAGAACGTCACCATCCAATGGTGCATCATTTCCGAGCCGTTGGGCGATCCGCTGTCGCTCATCCATCCTTATGGGACGAACCACGCCTTTGGAATGAATTGCAGCGCGACCACACTCTCGGTGCATCATAATCTTTTTGCCAAATATGTAGTCCGCGGACCGCAATTTGAAGCAAACGACGCCGTTGCAGACCAGGGTTACGAAGTGTGGAAGGAAGCCGTCAACAATGTGATGTTTGATTATCGCAACTCCGGTTCACGTTACCGCACCGGCGTGGAGGAAGGCGCAGGCAACATTCCGTTCCGGTTTCACTTCATCAAGAATTTTTATATCCGCAATCCGTCGCGTCAGAACGCGCAGGAAATTGAAGTGCTCACCAATTTCGGCGTGACCAATACAGTAAAAGTCCACGTCTCGGGCAACATTGGACCGAGTCGCCCCAACGACGACATCAATCAATGGGCTTTGGTGAAACTCGACGACGACGATCTTCCGATTCGCCTGGCTTCGGACGACATCAAGAGTCAGATGTCTGATGTCCCGCTCTTCACCCCGCCAGTGCCCGTTACCGAGCACAGCGCGTCCAACGCCTACAAACAGGTGGTCAGTCTGGCCGGATATTTTCCCGTGCGCGATGCCGTGGATGCGCGAGTCATCAGCAACGTGGTGAATCGCCAGTTCTTCGACTTTCTTCAATCGCAATCTCAGGTCGGCGGTTGGCCGGTTCTTAACACTTACAATGTTCCCCCTGACACTGATGGCGACGGAATGCCGGACTATTGGGAAACGGCGCTTGGCAAAAATCCGTATGTCGCAAATAACAACGCCACCAACTCCGATGGCTACACGGATCTCGAACATTACCTCAACTGGTTGCTCGAGCCGCGCGCCGTGGTGGCCGCGAACGGTTTTGTGGATGTCAATCTCCGCGCTTACACGGAAGGCATGGCGAACAACGCCACTTACACCGTCACTAATCCGACAAGCGGCACTGTAACCTTGGTTGGCGACGGACGCACGGCACGTTTCACTCCGACGGCAAATTTCTTTGGTCGCGCGAGTTTTGAGTTTATTGCAACTGACTCGCTTGCCGGAGGTGGGATGACGAACACGGTCAGCGTTCTGGTGACGCCTATCCTGCAACCGCACTTCACCGGCATTCATCACAGCGGTGATACGATTGTTTTGAGCGGCACCGGCGGTTTGCCCTTCGCCACTTATTTTCTCCAAGCGGCAACAGACGCCCTGATGCCTGGCGCCAACTGGATTCGCATCGTCACCAATCAGTTTGATGCCGGCGGAAACTTCAACTTTACTGATACAGTAAACATCCACTCAGCGCAGAAGTTTTATCGGTTGGAAATCCCATGAACAAACGTCACACGCTTCGAACCAGTCTGAACCGCCGGAAGTTTCTCAGTCACACCGCAGTCGCCATCGCCGGTATAAACCTCGTACCGCGACACGTTCTGGGTGGACCGAAATTTGTTCCTCCGAGCGAAAAGGTGAACATCGCTTTAATCGGCTGCGGCGCTCAAGGATTCACCAATGCGCGCGCGTTGTTCAATCAGCCGGACGCCCAAATCATCGCCGTTGCCGACCCCATCGCGTCGCATAACTTCGGTCAGTATCAGCAAAAAGGCCCGGCTGGACGGTTGCCCACGCAGGAGCAGATTGAAGCGCATTACGCTACGAAGTCGCCGAACTACAAAGTCGCGACCTACGCTGACTATCGTGTGATGTTGGAAAAGGAGAAAGCGATTGATGCCATCGTTTGCGCTACGCCGGATCATCATCACGCTGGCGTTGCCATCACTGCGATGCGTCTCGGCAAACATGTTTACTGCGAAAAACCACTCGCCCACAACGTCTGGGAAGTACGGCAAATGGCTGAAGTCGCGAAAGCCACCGGAGTCGCCACCCAAATGGGGAATCAAGGGCACTCCGATGAACATATTCGCAACACGTGCGAATGGATTTGGGCGGGCGCGATCGGCGATGTTTATGAAGTGCAGGCGTGGACCGGCGCTTCGCGTTACAACAAGAAACACATCGGTGGCCTGCCGCCGGAAGCTCCGGTGCCGCCGGGAGTGGATTGGGATTTGTGGGTTGGGCCGCGTGAAATGCGGCCCTTCAGCTTTATGTATCCGCGCTTGAGCTGGCGCGATTTCTGGGATTTCGGCACGGCACCGATTGGTGATTTTTTCTGTCACAATTTCGATCCGGCCTTCTGGGCTTTGGATTTGCGCGAACCACTCACAGTTGAAGCGTGGGCTGCGGGCGGTGTTGATTCTTACATTGCACCGGTCGGCGGCATTTATACGTATCGCTTCGGTGCACGCGGCAACATGCCGCCAGTGAAGTTCACGTGGTTCGATGGCGGCCTGCGTCCGCCGTTGCCGGAAGGTTTGGAAGAAGACGATCGCATCGGCGGCAATTCCAACGGCATTTTGTTCTTCGGCACGAAAGGAATGTTAACCTGTCCCGGTTGGGCCGGTCGGCCATCGCTTTTGCCCGGTTCAAAAGACGAAGCGTATCAACGTCCACCCAAAACTCTCCCGCGCTCGAAAGGTCATCATCGCGATTGGCTCGACGCGTGCAAAGGCGGCAAACCCGCGAGCGCCAACTTCGAATACAGCGCGGGCCTCACCGAAGTCGGGCTGTTGGGATTAGTGGCATTGCGCGTCGGCAGACAAATCAAATGGGACGCCAAAGCCATGAAGGCCACTAACGCTCCAGAAGCCGACAAGTTCCTCAAAGAGACCTATCGTCCAGAATGGAAAATCGCGTAAAACCCTGGCTTTGTCTTTTGGCAATCAGTTTTGCGCTGTGCAGCACGCAAGCTTCATCGACGACCGCAAAGCTGCGCACCATCGTCACAACAGACGGTGAAGCGGATGATCGTTGTTCGATGATCCGGTTCCTCCTGTATGCGAATGAATGGAATGTTCGCGGCCTGATTCACTCCAGTTCCAAACATCACTGGCGCGGGGATGCGACGCGCCCCGGCAAAAAGTGGACCGACGTTTCCTGGCTCGAACGGCAATTGGACCACTACGCTGCGGTGTATCCCAACTTGAAGCAACACGACGCCGGTTATCTGACACCGGAAGAACTGAAGCGCGTAGTCTTCGTCGGGAATATTGTTTTTGAAGGCGACATGGAGCATCCGACCGCCGGCTCGGACCACATCGCGAGCGTGTTGTTGGAAAATGATTCATCTCCAATCTGGCTGCAAGCGTGGGGTGGTGCGAACACCATCGTGCGCGCATTGAAAACCATTCAGGAGCGACATCCGGAAAAAATGTCGGAGGTGACACGCAAAACCCGTCTGTTTCTCGTCGCCAGTCAGGACACCACGACCGAAGATTACATTCTGAAACATTGGCCGGGCATTTTTATCGTGCGCAGCACCGGAGCGTATCTGGCGATTGCGTATCGCTGGGAACAGGTCATGACGCCCGCAGAACAAAAGCTCTTCGATCGCGATTGGTTGGGTGAGCACATTTTGAAAAATCATGGGCCGCTCTGCGCCGCGTATGAAGCGCGCAAGGACGGCGCGTTTCGTTCGGAAGGCGATTCACCGGCGTTCCTGCATTTAATTGAGGTCGGGCTTCGCAATCTCGAACAACCGAACTCCGGCGGCTGGGGCGGACGCTTTGAATGGGCGGAGAATCAATGGCGCTCCGCGCTCGACGAAAACAACATCACGCGTCCTCTCATGCGCTGGGCCACGGCATTTCAAAATGACTGGGCTGCGCGGGCGGATTGGTGCGTTAAAAATTTTCGCGACGCCAATCATCCACCAAAAATTCAACTCGCCCATGCAATCGCCTTAAAAGCAAAACCCGGCGAACGCATCCGGCTCAGCGCTCGCCCTTCGTCCGATCCCGATCAAAATCAACTTTCTTTTAAATGGTGGCACTACCCGGAAGCCGGCACTTACCGCGACAAAGTTGTCATCGACGCTGCGGACCAGATCGAAGCGTCGCTCACTGTGCCGACATCAGCGCGGGCCAACGACACGATTCACCTCATTTGCGAAGTGACGGACGACGGTGTTCCGCCACTAACGCGCTATCAACGCGTAGTTGTTACCATTTCCGAATAGAAACAAACCAACATGAAGCGAAAATTCGCAACTATCATTGGCCTGTCATTGGCGCTTGTCCTGCCTCTTAGTAATTCTTGTCGCGCGGGAGAACTGACTGTCTCCGGTACACGGTTTCTGCTGGATGGCAAACCGTTCCCTTACACCGGAGTCAGTTTTTTCAACGCCATTTACAACACCAATTTCAACGCCAGCACCGAAGCGCGCGAAGCGTGGTTGAAGAAATTTCAAGGCTATGGCATCAACGTCCTGCGGGTCTGGGCACAGTGGGACTCCCAACTGGGCTTCATCGATACGAACCCAAGCAGCACACTTTATGAACCGGATGGAACATTGCGCCCTCAATCGCTGAAAACATTGAAAGCGATACTGGCCGACACAGACCGGCTCGGCATGTGTGTCGAACTGGCGTTGTTCTCGCATGAAAGTTGGGATTGCAACATCCGGCTTGGTGAGGGAGCCGACGCCAAAGCGGTAACGGCGTTGACCGAAGAACTGAGGCCGTTTCGCAACGTTACCTTTCAAATCTGGAATGAACATCACGACGAACGCGTGTTGCCGCTGGTGCGCTTGATTAGATCGCTGGACGCCCAACGCCTGATCTCGAGCAGTCCAGGATTTCCGGGCGTGCTGGGACCGGATGAATTGAATGAGGCGCTGGATTACCTGACCCCGCACACCAGCCGACAGAACAAGAAACGCCATTGGGAAGTCGCGCCCAAGGAATTGGAGACGTTACTGAAGAAATTTCAGAAACCGGTGGTCGATGACGAACCGGCCCGCAATGGCACCAGAAAATTCGGCGGCCCCAAGGACGGCAGCGATCCCTACGACCACATTCTGCAAATCATCGCAGTTTGGCAGATCGGCGCTTACCCGACCTACCATCATGACATGTTTCAAACGGGATATGGTTCGCCCGCCATCCCGCCCAGCGGCGTGCCCGATCCGGAATTTAATCCGTATCACCGGCAGGTCTTTGAGTTCCTGCGCCTGGGAGATCGCTATCGTCGGCCCTGAACAACAACGCCCCTACCTGGTGGCCGACTTTTTCGCGAGCGGATGATTGGGATCCAATTCCCACGGAACTTTGCCGTACTTCTCCAGGCGATGTTCCGTCTGCGCCGGAGTTTCGAAGAAGATATTTACCAACTTCCCGTGCTCCCAAAGCAGATGCGCTTTGAGTTTTCCGTCTTCGCTGTATTCCCGGGCTTCACCGTGAAACCGACCGTCAGCGTCCCGATTCATCTGCGATAACAACGTTCCATCCGGGTACCACACCATGAGCTTCCCTTCGCCGCCACCTTTCTTATTCAATTCCGACCAGAACTTTTTCATTCCATTGTTGTAATACTGCGTCATCTCCTTCGGCACGCCACGACGATAAATCCGTTCCTGGTCCAACGGTCCTTTCGGAAAGAAGAACCGCTCCACGCCTTCAATCCTGCCCTTCGCATACGGCGTCAGACTCGAGAATCCGATGTTCTGATTGGAACGTTCCGGAACAATTTGGAGTCCGGCATTCACGCCTGAAAATGGCTTCGTTGCCCCCGGCGCATACTCAAGGCCGTCCGCGCGCCGTTCTAGCCGAACATTTCCGTTTGTCGTTCGCGTCACAAAGTCCGGCGTCCAACCGCCTTCAACCAACACTCCGTCGGAAATCTTCAACGCGCGCGTGTCATCATGATACAACCCGGAAGCGATTCGCACCGTGTCGCCGGAATTCGCCACCGCAAACGCGTCTCGCAACGTGTTAAACGGTGCGGCCTTTGTCCCGTTCGCGCCGCGACGTTCAGCCGCGCTGGAAACATAGATGTTTTTTTTGTCCGGACGCGCGTTCGGGAAAGTGATCAGTTGCTGATTCGCGCCAAGATGAGCGGGATGCAACTTAATCGCTTTTTGAAACTCGCTGCGCGCCGCAGCGTTGCGTCCTAATCCCAAATATCCCAGGCCGATGACATAATGTGTATTGGCCTTGCGCACCCGTTCCGGCACACGATCGCCAAACTTGGCGAAGTAATCCGGTTGGTCTTTTGATTCCAGTTGTTTCTTCCCCTGCTGAATCAATTTCTCAAACACCGCTTTGGCTTCGCGTCCGCGCCCCAGTTTCTTGAGCGCGAGCGCTTCGTAATATCGAATCTCTGCCGGACTGAGATTCGTGGTCGCCGTCGGAGCCACCGCCGTTTGAAAATACTCCGTTGCCTTGGCTCTCTCTCCGAGCGCTTCTGCCGTCACGCCGAGGAAATAATAAACCTGTCGCGCCGTGCGATCATCCGCAGCTTCTCCTACCTCGAGGTTCTCCGGATATTCCAACGCCGCTTCAAAATCTTTTCGCGCGGCAACAGGTTGATTTTCCCGCAATCGCACCTGACCACGTTGCAGCAAAGCATCGACATAGATTCGATGAATCTCGCGATTACCCTCCCAGTTGCGGAAGCGATGCTTCCGCAACAACTCAATCGCCCGGTCGTGTTGCCCTTGCACCGTCAACAACGCGATCTCTCGGCGCAGGGCTTCAGGCCGACGACTCACCACCTCGTGATGTTTCCGCAACAAATCAAGGCGCTTGGATGGCGCGCTCCCGGCGGCTTCGTAATAGGTATCCAATTCGTAAAACCATTGCGGATCATTCGGATTCAGGCGCACGGCGCGCTCCATGATGTAGGCGGCTTTGTAGAAATCTTTTTCCACTGCAGCGAACGCGATGCCGAGATTGCGATGCACCGGTGGAAAGAGGTTGTCGAGGTCACGCGCGCGCAACCATGCTTCGAGCGCTTGCGCGGGTTGATTATCGTAAAGCAGGTTCCCGAGATAATACGGCGCGCGAGCATCCTGAGGATTGGCTGCCATGGCGCGACGCAGCACCTCTTCGTCTTCATATCGCAACGGGAAACAGAATTCATGCGGGGCGCGCGCGGCCTTTTCGCGCAATGGCTGAACATCTGAACGGCCTGACTTTTCCGCGTAATCCGCGAGACAATAATAAACCATCGGATTGAGCTGTGATGGATTCGGCTGAGTTGCGATGTAGCGCTCAAGCAATTCCGCCGCATCCGCCCACAAACCGGCATTAGCATAATCGGTCGCCAGTTCGAGATACGTTTGCACGTCGCCTCGGCACAGCTCATGAAATTCACGTGAAATTTTTTCCGCCGCCTGACCCTGCGCACGAGCCAGCAGATACCGTTCATTCAAGCTGCGAAAATCAAGTCGATCCAAAGCTCGCACCGCATCCACCACCTGCTGAGCTGCGGCCGTGTTGCCCAGCTTCCGGAGAATCGCCGCCTTCAGGTTCAAAGCTTTGGTATTTTCAGCGCCTGATGCGAGCGAGCGATTGATGTGCTCCAGCGCTTCCGTCCAACGACCGCGCTGACAATCAATTTCGGCAAGTTGGAAATAACCCGCCGCCTGCCACGCGTGACTCCAAATCGCTTTGAAGAACGCGTCGTATGCCGCGTCCATTTTCCCCTGCGCACGCAGCGCAACACCGAGGTAATAAAACGCTTCGCCATCTTTCGGACGAATGTAATGCTCCGTGGCTCGCGCGATTGCGGCATTGAAATGCGTTTCGGCCTCGGCCCAGCGCCATTGTTTGCACAGAAGAATTCCCAATGCCGTATTCGCGCGATAATCGCCCGGGTCGCGGCGGATGGCTTCTCGGTAATAAGGCTCCGCTTCAAACGATGGACTGTGCAACTGCTCAATGCGCAGGCCGGTCAAATAAAGCTCTTCGTTGGATTCAATTTTCTCCGGTGCCTTCGGTCGTTCCACCGGCTTCGGCATAGGTGAATTCTTCCGCGGCGCGGGCTGATAGGCGATCAGTTCATTTCCGTGCGCATCATGCAACGTCAAGCGCAGTTCTTCGGCTTGAATACCGCTCATGAGAGAAACATTGGTCGCATACGGCGCGTCCGGACTGATATTGAGAACCTGCGTAAAGAGAGTTTCATTGTTGCGCGTCAGAGTGACCCGCGCATCGCGAAACGCTGCCGTGGCATTCAGCGCGATAAAGGCAGTGCGATTCGTCACTTCCAGATTCAGCGCCGCATCACGATTGGCCCTCTTGGCCGCGCCGAGTTTCCGCGTCGGATACCAATAGTGTTTCCACGTTTTCACTTCCCCGGGTTGAATCCAACTGTAATCCGGCTGGTTATCGGAATACGCCCCGGCCATGAGTTCGAGATATGGACCGTCGGTATCCGTGAGAATGCGCTCCCAGGCCGCGCCTTCTTCACCCGTGCCCCAGAGGAAGAATTTTTTACCCGGCGCAACGTGATGATTCGCCACATGCATGACGCCCGCCTGCTTGCCGTGGTCGTAACCGCCAAAGAAATCGTCGTCCGAACGGAAGCAGAAGAACGACACTGGCGACGGATGATTCTTCCACCAACTGATGTCCACGCCTCGCGTGTAATCCACTCCACCATATTCCTCGAAGGCGATCGGCCAGCGGGCGAACTCCGGTTTACCATGTTGCACCCCAAATTCCACATCCGGCGGGAATACAACCTGATATTCCGGCGTCGCCGCGACCGCGGGGTTGATCCAGAAAAGAAACGATTGCGCGAAGGGCGTGCGGTTTTCCGCGCGAACGCTCATCTCGATATACGAACGTCCCGGACGCAACGACAGCCCCACGCTCCATTTCATACGATGGCGCAATTCAGTTTCGCCAATCCAGATGGTCTTCGTGCCGTCAGCGTCAGTTTCCAACTTGTAATCCACCGGAAGAAAACTGGTGGTGCGATGATGGTGCGGAATGTTGAATTCCACGCCGCCTGAAATCCACGCGCCCAACATGCCGATCAACGCCGGCTTGATGACGGATTGCCGGTAGAAAAAGTCGTGTTGATTGCCTTTGTCCAACGCGGAGAAAATCCGTCCGCCGAGTTCGGGAATCACTGAGAACTGGATGTATTCATTCTCAAGATAAACCGTTTTGTAACTGCGATCCTCGCGAGTTTCCAGCAGCTCATCGCGAATCGGATACGGGTAAGCCATCGCTTTTGCGCCCTGATACGCGCGCCCTTGGAAAAATCGCGGATTTGGATCGGGCGGGCCGACGCGATAAGTGGGAATGCTTTGATTCGTTTCCCACAACCGCACTTCTGCGGCCGTGGCTGACGCAACGTCGCTCATTAAAAAACTGAGCGCCGCCCCGCTGGTCATCATGAGAGCGGAAACAGACTTAGTGAAGCGAAGAAGTTTCATGGATGCACCGATTCGATTGGTTGTCATGACAGATTGAAAACGGATAACTGGGAAAATTATTTGCGTTCGTCGGGATCGGTTTCCATGACCACGCGGAAACCAAACACCACAGAAGAATTGTTCGGATTGTAATGATAGCGAGCGGCGGAGCGGATGTAGCGTGGGCCGCTACCGTACTTGCCGCCACGAATAACGCGCGTTATGCCGGACGCTGCACCTTGAGGATCGGTAACCGCACCGGCTGAATAGGGGCCATACCAATCCGCGCACCATTGATACGCATTGCCGTGCATATCGAACAGTCCCCACGCGTTGGGAGCAAAGGTGCGAACCGGCGTCATACTGCGCCGATAAATTCCCGGCTGTCCGCCCGGATAAACAAACTTACCATCGAAATTTGCCTGGTCGGTCGTGATCTGTTTGCCGGTGTTGAACGGTGTCGTCGTGCCAGTGCGACATGCATATTCCCATTCCGCTTCGGTCGGCAGACGGAATTTGCGTCCGGTATTCGCCGATAATGTTTCGCAGAAGCTTACCGCGTCACCCCACGTCACCATCGCCGGAACATCAGGACGGTTTGCATCGCGCGGCTTATAGCCCATCACTGCTTGATACTCCGCGCAAGTCACGTGAGTCGCTCCCAGATAAAACGACCGCGAGATAGTTACCGGATGCTGCTTTTCTTCCACGTCTCGTTCCGGTTCGTCTGGCGGTGAACCCATCACAAACGTTCCCGCCGGAATACGGTTCAATTGCAATTGCACCGAATCACTGAGTTCCAACACAACCGCCGGGATTTTTGTGTCGGTGGTTACAGAGCGAATTGCCATTGGCCGCTGTTGCGTCGCCCTCGAACTATTGGTTTGCTTCGCACGCTGCCGTTGCTCCTCGGCAATCTCTGCACGCGCTCTGGCATTCAACACTTCAATGTTTGCATGAATCTCCGCCAGATTGAATGATACCGGCTTCCGATCGGAACGTCGGGGATCAGAACCGTTCAGGAACTCTTCAACGTTGGTATAGCCATCGCCGTCGGCGTCCATGGCTCCGTCGTCAGCAAAGTTCGGATTCAATCCATGACGCTGCTCCCAATCGTCCGGCATCCCGTCACTATCGGTGTCTTGAGGAGGCATGGCGGATTTCAATTCCGGCCAGCCGCCGACTTCTTTCTGCGAATCAATAATACGCCCGGCCCCATTGCGAATGCTTTGGACAATCCGCGCATCTACCGTATCACGCTTAGGCGAAATCGCACCGGCAGAAGCGAGCACTTTTTCAAAAGCAACTTCCGGCGGATCGGTGGTAACAGGTGGCGCCGGAAACGGCTCTGGCACAAGATTCGTGTCCTTAAGTTCCCCTTCCCATTCGCCCCATTTGCGAACCATCCGCCAGTTTTCGCGTGTCCGCCGTGGCACGTTGTAAAAGAAATTATCTGCCAGATGAAGTTGGGTTCGCGGCGTGCGAGCGCTGAACGCGTAACCGCGCACCCCATCGCTTGTGGACGGCCCGGGCTTGAAGTAATTACCGACGTAATTGATCCGGGTTCGCTCCAGTCCACTGTAACCCGAATTCGCGCCCCAGTTGTAAACGACGTTGTTGCGGAAATCGAGCAACAGCCCCGGACCATCGTCGTAGCCACCTGGACGCGGATTGCGCGAATTATTGTGCGCGTAAATCGAATGATGAATCGTGAATCCGCCGCCGTCACTGCGCAGTAGCGAACCATGTCCGTGTTCGCCTTTCGGATGAAAACTGCGGTTCAGACTTTCGGCGATGATGCACCATTGCACGGTGATATCACGAACCTCCGTACCGTTGATGGTGCAGTTCTCATCGGTGGACCAACTCATCGAACAGTGATCCACGATAACCCGCTCACAGCCGCGTCCGATTTGAAACGTTCCGGATTCCCGCTCCGCCAGATCGCCCAACCGAAACCGCACGTGCCGGACGATTACGTCGTGCGTATTGATTTGAAACAACGACCGCGCGATACAAATTCCATCGCCCGGCGCGGTCTGCCCCGCGATCGTCAGATAGGGATGCTTTACGGAAATCGGCGCCTTCAGAAAAATCGTTCCCGACACTCGAAAAAGCACGAATCGCGGTCCTCTAGTCGTCAGCGCCGCGCGCAGACTTCCCGGAATCAGCTCCTCGCCTTTTGCCGGGTCGTAATCCTCCAGCGTCGTAACGTACAGCACTTTTCCGCCCCGCCCGCCCGGAGTGAACGCGCCAAATCCTTCCGCTTCAGGAAAAGCGGGCAGGCTTTCCGGTTCCGCGGCCAGACCGCTCAATGCGACCAACCACATCAATCCGGCGAGCACGGCCGACAAACGGTTTCGAGACCCAGTTCGTTTCATCACGATGGAGTCCGGAGAGTTTATTCGAGTTGAAGAAACGCGACCTAGCAGGAAACCGTTTTTCTTTGAGACGATTTTTTCCAACCGGCCAAAATCTGACGTATCGCCAGAAGCCCGTGCGTGTTTGTCCAATTTTTTGATGAGTTTTTCCTATTCCCGAGGCGACGGCCCGACATAGCCTTTTGAAGCATCACCATGACAAAAGTTGCAACCCGACGGTTCGGCATTCATCAGCATTTGACGCCATGAAAATCTCCAAGGCTTCCATCAGTCGTCGGCGTTTCTTGCGACGTAGCGCCATTGCCATCACCACCACTTTAGCAGCCCCAACCATTATTCCAGCTTCAGCACTGGGACGGGGCGGGGCTCGGGCGCCGAGCGAACGCATTACAATGGGATTCATTGGCGTCGGCGGCCAGGGCAGCGGCCATTTGTTAGGTGGAGCGTGGACGTACGTACCTGGTGGTTACTCAGCGCGACGCGATGTCCAAGTGCTGGCCGTGTGCGATGTCTGGAAAGATCGTCGCGAAACCGCCGCTCGCCGCGTGAACGAAAACTACGCGGAGATTTTCGGCACAGGAAAATATCAATCCTGCGAAGCGTATCGCGACTATCGTGACGTGTTGGCTCGCGCGGACATTGATGCCGTGTTGATCGCGTCACCGGTTCATTGGCACGGCGTCATGGCCATTCAAGCCGCGAAAGCCGGCAAAGATATCTATTGCGAGAAGCCCACTGCTATCACCATCCGCGAAAGTCAGGCCATCAAAGCAGCCGTGCAACGGTACGGTCGCGTGTTTCAGGCCGGCACGCAGCAACGTTCCGAATACGGCGGTAAGTTTCGCCGCGCGTGCGAATTAGTCCGCAACGGCGCGATCGGCGAACTCAAGGAAGTTTACGCGTGCCGCCCCGGCGGCTCGTTTGAATGGAAACGTTACGGCCCACCCCGCCCCGTTCCTGCGGAACTGGATTGGGATCTCGCCCTCGGCCCGGCGCCCTGGCAGGAATACGGTGGCGTCGCACACGCGCACATGTTTTGTGGCATTGGCGATATCAACTGGGGACCGCATCATTACGACATCATTCAATGGGCGTTGGCCGCGGATCGTTCCGGTCCGGTGGAATTATTTTTCGAAAAAGACGTGCTCCAGTATCGCTACGCCAACGGTGTGGTAGTTCACGCGCAACATTTCCCGGGCGATTCTACCGGTTCAAGTGGTGGAGCGCGTTTCGTCGGCACGGAAGGTTGGATTGCCGTGGACCGCGAAAATCTCATCGCAAGCAATCCGGCCATTTTGAAAATGCCGCTTGATCCCAATGGCCCGCGTCTTTATCGCGCTGACAGTCATTCCGGGAATTTCCTCGATTGCGTCCGCACCCGACAACAGACCATTTGCGATGTTGAAACCGCGCATCGTTCCATCAGCGCGGTTTTATTGGGCGGAATTGCTTTGCAACTGCAACGTCCGCTCAAATGGAATCCGCAAACCGAACAATTCATTGACGACGTGGAAGCCAATCGGCTGCTCACAACCACTTTCCGCACGCCCTGGGTGATTTGATTACCACCGAACCATGAAACGATTCTTCCTGACTGTAACGCTCCTCTGCGGCGTGCTGGCCTCGTCGGTTTTTGCCCAAGCGACTGACGAAGCGCGGCTCATTCAAGTGCTGCAATCCAACGCATCGCCGGCCGAAAAAGAAGACGCCTGCCGCCTTTTGAAACAAATCGGCACGGTTCTATGCATTCCTACGGTCGCAACGTTGTTGACCGACGAACATCTCTATCAATCTGCGTGCGATGTTTTGGAAACATTGCCAGCGACCGAAGCAGGTCACGCATTGTTACAAGGATTGTCGCGTGCTACGGGCAACGCCAAAGCCGGAATCATTCATTCTCTTGGCGAACGTCGGCATCGCCCTGCTGTTTCTGAATTGAGCAAACTGCTCACCGCTTCGGACCATCTGATATCCACTTCCGCCGCGCGGGCACTGGGACGCATTGGCGGCAACGAAGCAACGGCGACACTGCAAAAGCATTTACCGACTGCTGCGAATTCGTTACGCGCCGCTATCGTGGACGCGTTACTTGATTGCGCCGAACAACTGTTAGCAGATGGAAATCGAGCCGCAGCGTTGGCGATTTACCCGCAGTTCAACAATACCAAGGAGAACGAACATGTGCGCGTCGCGGCCTATGTCGGTTTGATTAAAACGGCCGAAAGCGAGCGCGTGCTGGAGTTAGTATTGGCTGGGCTTACCAGCAACGATGCGGCACAGCAGGCTGCGGCGTTGCGATTGGCGGAGACGGTTCAAGATTCCAAAGCCACGGCGGCCTTCACCAATCTGCTCATCAAAGCTGCGCCGCCGTTGCAAGCTGCCCTCATTCGTTTGTCGCAACAGCGCGGTGATGTCAGCGCCGCCCCGGCAATCGTCGCTCAAACGCAAAATTCCGACGCCAACGTGCGCGTTGCCGCAATTACCGCGCTGGGAAAATTGGGCGACGCGACCTCAGTCACACTGCTCGCCAACGCCGCCACGTCCGCCGATGAAACGGAACAAAAAGCGGCGCGCGTGGCGTTGACGGAATTACGACGCGGCAATGTTGCCGAAACGATGATCGCCCAATTGCCCACGGCAAGCCCCGGAGTTCAGATTGAACTGGTCCGGGCATTGACGGCGCGAATGGACAAGGCTTCCACTCCGAAATTATTCGAGCTGGCGAGTACTGGCACTCCGGCAGCACAACGTTCGGCACTGCGCGGATTGGAACAACTCACTGACGCTTCGCACCTGCCGGCATTGGTGAAATTGCTCACCGCAGCAGACAACGAATCGTCGCGCGCCAATATCCAGCGGGTTTTTGAAGCACTGGCCGACCGCACGTCGCCCGGAGAAAAAGTGAATGTCTCCGCAATCGTTCAAGGATTGAACACCACCAACGTCACGACACGGATTGCGTTATTGCAGGTCGCAGCTTTCTTTTCCGACTCCAAACTGCGCGATGCGTTTCGGGCCGCGTTGAAAGATGCCAATCCGCAAGTGCGCGCCGCCGCCGAACGAGCAATTTGCAATTCGCGCGATACCCGACTGATGCCCGAATTGTTGGAACTCGCAAAAAATGCAACCGAAGTCAATTTGCGCGCATTGGCTCTGGAAGGTTATGTGCGGCTGGTCAATGAAGGTGACGTCAATTTCCCCACCGCGCGACGCGTTCAGATGCTCCGCTCAGCGTACGAACTTGCGAATCGTCCTGAGGAAAAGCGATTAGTCCTGTCCGCATTGGCCGCCGCGCCGAATCTGGAATCGCTGCAACTGGTCGAAACCGCACTGAACATTGACGCCGTGCGAGCGGAAGCCGAAGTCGCCGCAGCACGTATTGCCGGCGAACTATTGGCAACTGAACCCACTGCCGCCACGCGGATTTTGCAACGTCTCACTGAATCCGCGATTACCGCCGCCGTTCAAACCCGCGCGCGTTCGACGCTCAAACAGTTCGATTCCGGTTGGCTGTACGCCGGGCCACATGGTCGCAAGGGTTTGGAAGCCATGGAGCTGTTTGATGTCGAATTTGGCCCGGAACGAAGGCGCGACGTGGAATGGCGACGCGCACCCGGAACAGCGGATTTAACGCGTCCCGGCGAGGTGGATTTATTGAGCATCGTAAATCGCGAACATGGCGTGATGTATTTGAAGACGCGGGTTTTTGTTCCGACGACACAGGAAGTTTTGTTTGAAATCGGCTCAGACGACGGCATCAAGCTCTGGTTGAATGGCAAAGTCATTCACGCCAACAACGCGATTCGCGGCCTGAAGCCCGGCGAGGATCGGGTCAAAGCAACTTTGCGCGAAGGTTGGAATGACTTGCTCGCCAAAGTAACGCAAGCCACCGCCGGTTGGGGCATGATGCTCAACATCAAAAAACCGGACGGCAGCGAAGTGCCCGGTTTGCGATTCGATCCGCGTGGCGAAAAACCGGCCACCGGTTTCAAACGAATCAAACTGACCGACCAGTTTTTTGCCGAAGGCGCTTACTACGGCGATTTCAATCGCGACGGTCATCTCGATGTGGTGGCCGGACCATTCTGGTTTGCCGGACCGGATTTCAAACAGAAACACGAATATCGTCCGGCCCATTCGTTTGACCCGCATGGTTACTCCGACAATTTCCTGACCTACACGGCGGATTTCAACGCGGACGGTTGGGCGGACATCTTCTGCGTGCCGTTTCCCGGTGCGGAGGGTTATTGGTATGAAAATCCAAAAGACAAAGCGGGTGCGTGGCCACGGCATCTCGCGTATTCAATGGTTGGTAACGAATCACCCGGTTGGGTGGATATGAATGGCGACGGTCGCGAGGATTTGATTTTTAACAACGAAGGTTTTCTGGGTTACGCGACTTACGATACCGCGAAACCTTATGAACCATGGACGTTCCATGCGGTTTCGCCACGCGACGGTCGCTTTCAACGCTTCACGCACGGCATAGGTGCCGGCGACATCAACGGCGATGGCAAGAATGATTTGGTTGAAGCCGCCGGTTGGTGGGAACAGCCGAAGGATGGAAGCACGACCCGCCCGTGGAAGTTTCATCCCTACAAATTCGCGGAAGCCGCTTCGCAAATGCTCGTCACGGATGTGGATGGAGACGGGTTGGCCGATGTGATCTGTTCGTGGCACTGCCATCTGTACGGAATCGTCTGGCATCGGCAAATTCGCGATGCGAGCGGTGAAATCAAATGGGAGCAAAATGTCATTCTGCCGCCGAATCCGGATTTGCGACTCGAAACGGTGCGTTTCAGTCAACCGCACGCCATGGAATTGGTGGATATGAACGGCGACGGCCTCAAAGACATCGTGACCGGTAAACGTTTCTGGGCGCACGGCCCGGCCGGCGATGCCGAACCGGACGCTCCGGCGGTTTTGTATTGGTTTGAATTGAAACGAGCGGAAGGCAAAGTCACGTTCGTTCCGCATTTGATTGATGATGATTCCGGCGTGGGCACCCAGGTGACGACGGTTGATTTGAATCGCGATCAACGTCCCGATGTCATCGTCGCGAACAAAAAAGGAATCTTTGTGCATCTGGCGAATGCTTCCGGCGAATCGAATTCCCGATAATGCCGCGGCATTTTTGTCCAAGTTTTAGAGATGTTCTTTCTATCTCGACCGAGGGCAATTTTTTAGGTTGGTCGCTATGACCACCAAGCAGGCAAATCTAAACGAATTTTCTCTTAACCAACTGAATCGTCGCCAATTTCTCGCCACGACCGCAGCAGCGGGAGCGGGATTGGCACTCAAGCAGAGCGTTATTGCGCAATCATCCAGCGGAGACAAGCGACGTCGCTACGCCTTGGTCGGCACGGGCGGACGTTCCAGCATGTTTCGCGAAGCGGTGTTGCAGACGTACGCGAGTTCGTGCCAGATGGTCGGCTTTTGCGACATTAATCTCGGTCGGTTGAAACTCGCGCAAGCCAAAGCTCGCAGCGTTGCTAACGTCGAAGTTCCGATCTTTGAAGCGAAGGATTTTGATCGAATGGTCCGCGAAACCCGACCGGACGTCGTTATCGTCACCACCAAAGATTCCACTCATGATCAGTACATCATCCGTGCGATGGAACTTGGTTGCGACGTCATCACGGAAAAACCGATGACCACGGACGAAACCAAATGCCGCGCAATTATTGAAACTCAGCGCAAGACGGGCCGCAAAGTGACGGTGACGTTCAACTATCGTTATTCCCCGCATCGCACGCAGGTCAAAGATGTGCTGATGAGCGGGGTCATCGGCGACATTTTGTCGGTGGATTTTCACTGGCTGCTGAACACCGTGCATGGAGCAGACTATTTCCGTCGCTGGCATTCAAACAAAGCCAACTCCGGCGGATTAATGGTGCATAAAGCCACGCATCATTTCGATCTGGTCAACTGGTGGCTCTCCGCAGTGCCCGTGTCGGTTTTGGCACAGGGGCAACGCGAATTCTACACTCCGCAGATGGCAAAGCGGCTCGGGCTTAAAAGTCACCACGAGCGCTGCCATACCTGCCCCGAAAAAGCCAAATGCACTTTCGCCCTGGATCTCGCCGGAAACGCTCGCCTTAAGGAACTCTATCTCGACCAGGAAAAATACGACGGTTACTTCCGCGACCGTTGCGTGTTCCGTCCGGACATCGACATCGAAGACACGATGAATGTGATTGTGAAATACAACACCGGCGCAACGTTGAGTTACTCGCTCAATGCATTCAACGCCTGGGAAGGTTATCACATCGCGTTCAACGGAACGAAAGGACGACTGGAACACGGCATCCAGGAAAAGGTCACGGTCTTTGGCGACGGCAGCATCCCGGGCGCAGTTAAACCCGGCGGCACTTACATCCGCGTTTATCCTTTGCGGTCGCCCGCTTACGAAGTTCCGCTCTGGCCCTCCAACTCTGGTGGACACGGCGGCGGCGACACCGTCATGCTCGACGATATATTCTTGCCGGAAAAGAAAGCCGACAAATATCAACGGGCTTCCGATCAACTCGGGGGCGCGTATTCCATTTTGACCGGCGTGGCGGCCAATCACTCGTTCCGCACCGGTAAAACGGTCGAGATTGCGAGCCTTGTCCCCAATCTGGGCATGCCGAAATATGCGCCGATGCCGTCTTCCACCGATCCGGTTCCGATGCCACCATCAGCGTCTTAAAATTGCAACCAACACTTTGAACGAATTCCTGCTTCAGAAAAATCCCATTCACAAATTCGCACCTCAACGTATGTCTGAAATACATTTATCAGCGCGTACTGCCCGTCAGTCACCGGATCAGATTCAGTTTTCGCAGTCAACCTCTGTTCCAAAGGTCAAACGATCCCAAGCGTTCGCGATAGCGATGCTGATTGGATTAGGCGCATTGGCCACAGGATGTATCACCAGCACGAAACACAGCAGTTGTTCAACTGAGCAGACTTACACAATCACCGGCACAGCGCAGAAATGGGAGGCGATTTCCATCGCGTTTCAAGGTCCGTCCGCCCACGCCGCCGATAACGATCCCAATCCGTTTCTCGATTATCGACTGCAGGTCCATTTCACGTCCCCCAGCGGTCGGACCTACAATGTGCC
>CALAYC010000341.1 GCA_937894935.1 uncultured Verrucomicrobiota bacterium | reverse complement strand
TTCAACCTTGGCAATCCGCTCGACGGCATCGCCGACGAAGGCAGCGTGTTCATCGAGAGCCCGGAAACCGATCCGCAACGCGTCTGGGATCACATCCCCGCCTACGGCCAGAAACTCATCCGCAACAAGCGGCTCAAGGTATTCTACCTCGACACCGTGAAGATCGCGAAAGAGATCGCGACTGAAGCCGACCTCCAGCAACGCATGCAAGGCGTCTGCCTCGTCGGCATTTTCATCCGCGTGACCCCGTTTGCGTCGCGCTCCGGCATGAGCGACGAACAGGTGCTGGCCTCGGTGGAAAAATACATCCGCAAGTATTTCGGCAAGCGCGGCGAAACGGTCGTGCAGGAAAACCTGAAGTGCGTGCGCGAAGGCTTGAAGAGCGTGATGGAAATCCCGTGGAGCATCATCTCCGCGCCGGCGCAACCGAAGGCGAAGGCGGAGGAGGAAGTGGTGTTTGCGAAGTGAAATGACAACGAAGCCAAAAATAAAACCAGCCCCATATCAAATCTGAGGGCTTGGCGGAGTTTTGCTTTGGTCGCTTTATTTCGTTGGCTATTGGCGAAGTCAGAGTTTTGGCCCGCCAACCCTTTGGGGAGATGTCTTGGGCGATTTGCTGATATACGGACTGTTCGTTTTTCCTTTGGCCGCATCATTTCTCATGGGGCTACCGCAAAAAGCATTTGCCAAAGGCATTTTGATTCTACTCGCAGTTACTATCATTTCTGTGGAGGGCTTTGCATGTTTGCAAGAAATGCAAGTTGTCAGGGAGTTTGGCTGGAATCCTCAAAAGGAAGTTGTGCTGAATCGCTGGCCGCCGTATAGCCATCACCAAATTTTCTATGCCCCGGGCTATGGTTGGTTTGGCAGGGATTGATTATGCTCACCGTCACCAAGCGCATCATTGTCAAGTGCGCCACAACGCGCTCCTGTCGCGGCTTCATCGGAGCGCGGTTCGGTTTCTGAATCAGTTGTGTTCACGCTCGCCCTCACCCCGGCCCTCGCCCCCGGGAGAGGGAGAAGCAAGCGGCAGTCTCGGATTATTCTGAAATCACAATGTCTATCTCCGCGTTTGGTTCTTCGGAAAGAAGTAGAGACATTTGCGCGTTGTAAAACTTTCATTTGGTATGAGCGCGGGGAGCGTTTCACCCTCTCCTTCAGGGAGAGAGCCGGGGTGCGGCGAACCAACTCCCACACTCCAGACGATTTCGGATTCACGATACTGACCGCTCATATATCGTTTTAACCATTTTATTCACCAGGCTTATACCTGAAACTCTCCACAGACCCGCGCTCCGATAGCACCCCATCGTTTCCCATCACTCGAGTGCTTGCTAAAGGGGCGGAGAACGTCTAAGGAGAAAGTGTGGGTCAAAACACAAGAGGTCTATCCCTGAAAAGATTACTGCCGCGCCGCTGGCAGCGCTGGACGTTTTGGGCCGTCGTAATTTATGCGGTGTTGGGTTTCCTGGTCCTGCCGCCCATCGTTCGACGCGTCGCGCAGAATAAAATTTCCACCCAGATTGATCGCGAAGTCAGCATTCGCAGCGTTCGCATCAATCCCTTCGCCTTGTCGGCTACCGTTCGCGGATTGCTCATCAAAGACAAGGACGGCGAGCCATTGATGTCGTGGGATGAATTTTACGCGAACTTTCAACTCCTGTCGCTGGTCACCAAACCGTGGGTGTTTCGCGAAATCCGCCTCGTCAATCCCTACGCGCGCGTGCAGGTGAACAAGGATTACTCGCTGAACATTTCGGACATCCTGCAAAAGCTGTCGCAATCGGAGGCAACACCCGCTGAACCGCCGAAACCAATCGCCTTGCGGGTGGGACGACTGCAAATTTCCGGTGCGCGCGCGTCGTTTGCGGATTTAACGCCGCGCACTCCGTTTCATCGCGTCATCGGTCCGGTGGAAGTCACGCTGACGAAATTCCACACCGATCCGACAAGCGAAAATCCCTACGCGTTCTCCGGCACAACCGACAGCGGCGAGAAGTTTTCCTGGAGCGGCTATTTTTCACTCGACCCCATCCGCTCCGGCGGTCGTGTGCAACTTGAAGGGCTTTCGATTCCGAAATACGCAGCGTTGTATCAGGATTTCGTGCAATTCGAGATTCGCGACGGCGTGATTGATGCGCGTTCGGAATATCGTTTCGCGTTCGTGCAAACGAACATGATGGCCGTTGTCAGCAACGCGGCATTCACGCTCAAATCCTTCAAAGCCGGCGAACCCGGTGTGCTCGAAAACTTCGCTGAACTGGACAATTTCTCCGTCAGCAACGTCAATGCCGATGCGCAGGCGCGCGTTGCGGAAGTCGGAAATGTATTTCTCGATGGCGCTCGGATTGCCCTGAAGCGCGATCAATCGGCAGCGCTGAATGTCATTGAACTTTCGCGGCCACCGGCCGACGCCACCAATGCGCCGGGCGGAATTCTGTTTCTGCTCAATGCCGCCACCAACGCTTTCGCTGCGCTCATTCAAAGCACCAATCTCTGGTCCGGAACGCTGCACGAATTGACGGTCACCAATTGCGCGTTCAACTGGCATGATGAGCTTAACAGTCGTCCGGTGGACGTGACGGTGGATGAAATTGCCGTCACCGCGAAAAACCTGTCGAACGTTCCCGGCGCGAATCAGACCGCAAGCGTGGCGTTACGTTGGAACACGAATGGCAGCGTGCGGGTCGAAACCGTCGCGCAACTCTCGCCCCCGTCCGCAGATGTAACGCTCGCCGTTCACGATCTCGAGCTGCACCCGCTCGATCCGTATCTCGAGCCGTTCCTGAATCTGTTCATCATCGGCAGCAAGGTCGGTCTCAACGGACAACTCCAGATGCGAATGGCATCGAACGATTTGCCGAGCGTGACGTTTCAAGGAAACGCGACGCTGGACGATTTTGCCTCGCTCGACGGCGTGATGGCGGAGGATCTGGTCAAATGGAAATCAGTTCGATTTACCGGTATCGACGCGACGCTCACTCCACCAACAGTCGCGGTGAAGGAGGTTTCGTTGATCGAACCTTACGCGCGGATTGCTGTGGAAACGAATAATACGCTGAATCTTTTGGCCGCGTTACGAATCGGCACGAGCAATTCTGTTCCGACGGAAACCAATTTCGTTGCCACCAAACCTGAAACCGAGAAAGCGAGTAAACGCGGCGGAATAGGCCGCAGACTTGGCGGATTGCTGCGCGAAACGCTGACGGCAAACACCAACGCAAACGCAGCGTTACCAGCGATTACGATTGATGCGGTTGCGATTTCAAATGCAGCGGTGCAGTTTAACGACCGCTCACTCACGCCGCCGGTGAGCGCGACGGTTGAGGAAATCAACGGCACGATCGGCAGTCTGTCGTCCACCGATTTGCGGCGTGCGGATGTTCACCTGACAGCGAAGGCGAATCGCACTGGCCCGATTGAAATCAAGGGACACATCAATCCGCTGAACCAGAGCGCGCCAACGGAATTGCACGCGACGATGCGTAACATTGACCTCAGCCCGGCCAGTCCGTACGCGGCGCGTTTTCTCGGATACCGACTCAATCGCGGCAAGTTGAACCTCGCGGTGAATTATGAAATTTCGGAGCGAAAACTGACCGCGACAAACATGGTGGAGTTGGATCAACTCACGCTCGGTCAGCGCGTCAACAGTCCCGACGCCACCAAACTGCCGGTGAAACTGGCGCTCATCATCCTCAAAGACAGCGACGATAAAATCAAACTGGACGTGCCGATTGAAGGCAGTCTCGATGATCCACAATTTCGTCTCGGCAAAGTCATTGCGCAGACCATTGCCAACATCATTACCAAGCTGGTTGCTTCACCGTTCACGGCACTGGGCGGATTGTTCGGCGGTCGCGGTGACGAAATCAGTTTTCAGGAGTTTATCCCCGGCAGCGCAGAGTTGCAGACCAACAATCTTGAAAAAATTGAAATGCTGCTGGCCGGACTTGAAAAACAACCGGCACTCGAACTGGGCATCGAAGGCGGCTACGACCCGGCTGCAGACCGCGATGCGTTACGTCGGCAAAAACTGGAGCGCCAATGGCAACAGCAAAAATGGTCCACGCTGCGCAAGACCGCCCAAACCCGGATGACTCCCGAGGAAGTCACGCTGACGGACGAGGAACGCGCGGAGAATCTGCAGAAGCTGTATGAAACGATTGCTGCGGAAAAACAACTGCCCGAAGCGGAAACGGTAAAAGCTCCCGCGAAAACTGCCACCGATTCGAAAGGCGCGGAAGTTCTGGTGCGTCGCCTCGCTGCGCCATCACCGTCCGTGCCGGTCAGCGACATGGAGCGGGTGGTGTTGGACACGATTAATGTGAGCGACGACGAATTACGCAATCTGGCAACGCAACGGGCGCAACGGGTTCGCGACAAAATCCTGGAATCAGGACGTATTGCCGCAGAGCGGATTTACATGCTCGACGTTCAATCTCCTGGGCCATCTAACGCCGCCAGCCGCGTTTATTTCCATCTGCAATGATCGCGGGGTATTTTACCGGTCAATGCAGGTTGAAAATCCACGAAGCGGAAGAATGAATTCTGCGTTGCCCATTTCAAAGCCGCGATGAGGCTTTGGACCAATGCGTCGGTTTTTTCTGATTTGACCGCTGAGCAATTTTGCGGCGAATAAGTGTTTGCCCGGTTTGGCCAAACCCGTATCTTGGCCCTTGAACACCGTGGCCGTGACATGTTGCACGTTTGATTCCTATGAGCACCGTCATTGAAACACCCGCCTCGCCTCGCGTCAACCAAGTCCCCATCACCGACGACGTCCTCAACGTCGCCGATTTCAACAACCGCATCGTCGGCGCGTACAACGACGGCAGCGCCGAGATCGGTCTGCCCGCAGACAACTCGACGTTGCGCTCGTTCATTCCCGCCGGCACCGGCATCCTGCGCGACTTTTCCTACATCGCGCCCGAGATTCCGTTGTTGAACAGCGAGAATTGCGTCGCGTGCATGGCCTGCGTCACCGAATGCCCGGACACCGCCATCCTCGGCAAGGTCGTCACCAAGTCGAAGCTCGAGGAGGAACTCGCCAAGATTTCCGATGAAGCCGAGCGCGAGCATTATCGCAAGCAGTTCGGCAAGACGACCAAGTTCTGGAACGTCTATGAAAAGAAAGGCGACGAGCCGGGTTACTTCGGCATCTTCATTGACCCGACCAAGTGCAAAGGTTGCGCCGAATGTGTGGACGCCTGCGGCGACCACGACGCACTCACGATGCTCAAGAAAGATGACCGCACGTTGAAGCGGTATCAGCGCACCTGGAATTTCTACAAGAAGATGCCCGAGACGCCGAAGAAGTTCATCAACGACAAAATGCTCGTGGACATGATGCTCGCCGACCGGTCATTGCTCTACGTCGGCGGCGCGGGTTCGTGCATGGGTTGCGGCGAAGGCACGGCGCTCCGCATGATGCTCGCGGCAACAGGTTTTGTTTACGGCAAGGAAAACATCGGCATCGTCAACTCGACCGGTTGCTCGACCGTTTACGCCTCGACGTATCCTTACAACCCGTATCTCGTGCCGTGGACGAATTCACTTTTCGAAAACGCGCCCGCCGACGCGATGGGCATCCGCGCGCGTTGGGATCAGATGGGTTGGAAGGACAAGAAACTCTGGGTCATTGGCGGCGACGGCGCGATGCTCGACATCGGTTTCCAAAGCTTGAGCCGCATGCTGGCCAGCGGCATGAACATCAAGGTGCTCGTGCTCGACACGCAGGTTTATTCCAACACTGGTGGGCAATCGTCCACCGCCACGTTCATGGGCCAGAACACCAAGTTCACCGTCCACGGCA
>CALAYC010000340.1 GCA_937894935.1 uncultured Verrucomicrobiota bacterium | reverse complement strand
GCCTCCATTCCCACTGCTTCAATACACGCATCCGGACCGCGCCCGCCCGTCAGATCACGCAACAATCCGACGACGTTACCGACCGTCTCAAAATTGATTGTTTCCGCGCCGCCTTCCTCCGCCATTCGTAATCGCTCAGGAACAGAATCAATCGCAAACACCTGTTCCGCCCCCAACAACTTCGCGCTGCGAATCGTAAATTGTCCTACCGGCCCACAACCCCAAACCGCGACCGAATCCCCCGGCTTGATGTCACAATTTTCCGCCGCCATATAACCCGTGGGAAAAATGTCCGAAAGAAACAACACCTGTTCATCCGTAAAACCGTTTTCGATTTTGATCGGCCCGACATCAGCGAACGGAACTCGCACATATTCCGCCTGACCGCCGGCGTAGCCACCGAGCAGATGCGAGTAACCAAAAATGCCCGCTGGAGAATGTCCCCACATCTTCTCTGCGAGGTAAGCGTTCGGATTGGAATTCTCACAGAGCGCTGACAATCCTTGTTTGCAGAAGAAACAATTCCCGCACGAAATGGGAAACGGCACCACAACGCGATCTCCAGGTTTCAAATCTTTAACCCCATCACCCACTTCCACCACCTCGCCCATGAACTCGTGTCCCAGAATATCGCCGCGTTCCATGGCTGGCACGAACCCATCATAAAGATGCAGGTCCGAGCCACAAATTGCCGTGGACGTCACTCGCACGATGGCATCGCGCGGATTGAGAATTTCAGGATCAGGAACTTGTTCCACGCGGACGTCCTGTTTGCCGTACCAACAGATTGCTTTCATGTTCGTTGCCGGTTGTTGAATTGAACTGTTATCAGGTGCGAACCATCCGGTCGTATTTGAACGAAAGACTGCGACGCCGACCGGCTGGTTGACCTTCCGTGCGCGCAGTTTCACCGGTCTCCATCAATTGCTTGAAGCGACGAAGATCCACGGCGATCTGTTTATCTGGGGATTCGCCGAATAATTTTGCAACCGCGACGCCAAACGCCCCAGCGGGCGGATGATATTCCAAAGCGACCTTAACAATCGTGCCGCGACTACCCGGCGCGGTACTGAACCGAACACTACCGGCATGTTGCACTTCCGAATCCGCCGTCGAACGCCATGCAATCAATTCGTTCGGATGTTCGTTGATAATTTCGGCGTTCCATTCAATTGAACGGCCCGCCGGACCGCGGGTCTGCCAATGCGACCGTTGATTATCCAACACGCGAACAGATTCTACGTGATTCATAATACGCGGCAGATTCTCGAAATTCCGCCAAAACGCGAACAACACCTCCACCGGACGATCGATCGTGATCGACCGCGTGACGCGCACCGCGGAAATATCCGCTTCCGGCCGATCCGAAAAACATCTGCACGCCTGATAATCCACGCGCGTGACCGCCGCTACGCCCGCTGTTGCCAAAGCCAGACGCGCTCGTCCGGTTTGACTCGAAGCCAACGCGCTCGAGAGCAACACCAAATCCATCACATCGCCTGCGACCCGCGCTTTGAGCCAGAATTGCGGCTGCGGTTGCGTGAGCAGGCCCGCTCCCGTTGCGAGTTCGCGTAATCCCAACAACCGCATCACTCCCGCATGATTTTCCAGTCCTATCACACGCCCCAGCGACCGCGGCGCAAGCAACTGCGTCAAACCTAACGCGACACTGAACCATCCCAATCCACGCGCCACACAATCCTCGGTACGATTTGCGACAAATCCATTAGCGCTTCTGGCAATCATAAAAATCCTCCATTGAATCTCTTCGAAACACGAAAATCCCCAAATAGGGCAAGCACCTGCATTACGTAGGTGAGATTACGACACCAGACTGATACCTAAGCATCGCTCTCGGTTTGCGTTGATGCTGCCTGGCAGCCCGCTGCCGTAATTTTCTTTCGCATCAAAAGTCAAATCGCCAAATCGTTCCCCGCTCCGCCAACCGGTAATTCAAATCGATTTACGACGCGCCAGACGCTTGGCGATTGGCTTCGATCGACGGCCCATTTTCTTCGCTTTGCCGTCAGCATCGTCGCGACGCTCTTGCGATGCTTCTGCTGCAACCAATCGTTTGTTGACCACATGCGCGAGTTTTTTCCCGATCAGCCATTTCTGAGTATCCCACAAACCGCTACCGGAATGCGCCACGGCTCGGGCTGTGACGCCGGATTTGCTTTGCACTGAACGCGGCGCGCGCGAATTTCCCCGCGCAGACGGTACGTTGTCTGATCGTTTCCCGCTTTTGCGTTTCGGTCTGGCCATAAGTTTGAAATGGTGCGTCCCTTCACTGTTCCGGCCGGTCAATGCCTCCAGCAACGCGGCACAGATAACCGCTCGCTCGTCTCCGGAGCGATACTGGTAAAGCTCGAGGAGGATTGTCCAAAGCCATGTTCATCTCGCAATCCCGCTCCGCGCTGATTTGCATTGAGGAAAACACCGACCGCCGTTCAGTCTTCGCGTATCCTGATTCCATCGCTCTTCGGCCTACTCTGCCAAAAGTTGTTCGAAGTATTTCTTTACTGTCACACGATTCCTCGTTCGCAGTTCATATCTCAATTCACAGGTTTCCACGAGTTTGGTCAGTTCCACTTCGGTCAGTTGATTTTTTCGCGCGGGATCGAGGAAGAACGCCCGGCCCGTTTCTAAAACGTCCGGCTCGGCTCCAGAAAGTTTGCTTACCCAATACGGCAGGCTGTCTTGGGGAACTTTGGACTTCACCGCGTCGTAATTTTTCATCAGCCACTCCAGGCGCACGTCGGCCAGACCGTAGGTAGCGCTGTGCAGATCCTGCATCTCATTCGGCTTTACCGCGTCGGTCAGAGAATAATCCATGGCCGCTCGAGCCAGTTCCGGATTCTGGAACCTACCAATCGCAATCAGAAAGCGCGTGCGAACGTCCGGTGCATCGGTCTTCTCAAAAGCCTCCCGTAACCGATCGGCCCATTCGGCATCGCCATTCCAGGACGCAACATCGAGCACGACCTGAGCGATGCCGGCATCCACCGAGCGCGGATCGTTCAGTTGGCGGTTCGCTTCGGAGCGGCAGTATTCTATGATTTCCGAATCCTGCCCGTGCGTGCCGAGCGCTGAAAGCAAGCTCGCGCGAAGCGGGCCAATGGCACGAGGTTCGCCGTCCTTCCGTTCGCGCCCCACCGCGTCCAGCACCGGCCTGAGCAAGCGGCGAATGACCTGCGCAGCCAGAGGGCGATCCTCTTTGCTGAGATAAATTTCGCAAGCGGAGGTAATCCTCGTGGCAGCCGCCAGACGCACTTGCGGCTCAGGGTCCGTTAGAAATGTTTGCGCCACTCGCAGGACGTCTGCGACAGAGATTTCGCCGGATTCCACCGAGAGCGCGGTCGCTTCAAGAAAACCGAGCCGCTCGGTCAGACTGAGCGCCCGAGTCGCGTGTTGCGTCAACCGGGCGGAATGCTCGCTTGGCAATGTCCACGTATAATAACCGGATTCTCCGGAATTCGGATAAATCCATGTCGCATCGTCCAGACCGGGCACATCGAACACCTGCTCGTTCTCGTGAGAAAGAATCGGGCGGTCTGCTCGCGACCACCGTTGTTAAAGCGAATGACGATTGGCACATACCAGGTCTGGTCTGCGGCTTTGCCTCCGGTCACGGTGCGGTAACGTTGCTGTGAAATCTTGAGACGGTTTCCTTTCAGCGGCGTAAAACTGAGCGCCGGCAATCCCGGTTGCTCAATGAACCGCCGAAGCGCTTCGACGAGCGCCATATCGCCGGTTTGCGCGAACGCCGCCCACAAATCATCTGCCTGAGCGTTACCCCAACGGTGCGTTTGAAAATAATGCGTCAGCGCCTGCCGGAAGTTTTCTTCGCCGATCCAGCCTTCAATCATTCGAAGAATCGCCTGGCCTTTCGAATACGTCAGCGCGTCCACGGCTTCCATGAAATTGTCGCCACCGTGAAAATGGCGTCGGATCGCTTTCACCGAAGGTTGCACATCGGTCTGTTTAGCCTCGGACACGTACTCGTATGCCATCACATCAAAGCGAAGGTC
>CALAYC010000339.1 GCA_937894935.1 uncultured Verrucomicrobiota bacterium | reverse complement strand
GGTGGAGTAAGAGCCCACCGCGCGAAGCGTAAGCGACGCGGCACGGAAAACCCCATCGGGTGCAAGGCCAAATAGGAAACCGAGGAGTGGCTCGCTCCGAGTCCGCGAAAGTGGACAGGTTTCGGGTATCGGCTGCTCAGACAAATGATTCTCTCCGCTCGCAAGAGCGCAGACAGAATTCGGCTTACAGCTCTTCCAGAACCAATTTCTCCTCCAGGCAAACGCGTTCTTGCGTCGCTTTCAATTCACGAACGAAAATTCATTCGCCTGCAATAATGCGTGCGCGTATTGCTGCCAATCTGTAAGTGGCGCTCGTTTGGATTTGGAAACGTCCGTGCGGGTTTTAGCTGAAGCGTTTTTCTTGCTTTCGTCGCGCTTGCTTTGAGCGATGAACTTCATACCCAGTTCGATTTCCTCAGGCGTCGGCGGACGCTGAAAAATCCGGTTGTACAAAAATTCAATTCGCGCCATGTCGTCAGCGCACGCAACAAAGCCATCCTGGGCGACGACTCGCCGCGCCTGCTCAATTACCACGGGACTGTTCATGAGAAACAACGCCTGTTGCGGCACGCTCGTTTCGTGGCGGCGACCATTCACCGAATCAGGATTGGCGAAATCAAAATTCACGAACGGATCCCATAAATCGGAGCGATCCACGATGCCGTAAATTGTCCGGCGAGTTGATTCCGGATTGCGTTTCAGATCTATGGGGCGGCCATACAGCGTGCGATCCAACGAGCCGCCAACCGCAAGCAACGAATCGCGTAATGATTCAAATTCCAGCCGTCGAATATTAGCGCGCCAGAGCAGGCGGTTGTCCGGATCAATCTGCACGCCGCGCGAATTCACAGTCGTCGTTTGTTGATACACAGACGACAGCATGATGAGCCGGTGAATCTTTTTGATGCTCCAATCTTTTTGAAATTCGATGGCGAGATAATCGAGCAATTCAGGATGACTCGGCGGCTCAGACATCGTCCCGAAGTCGTCTGGCGTCGGCACAAAGCCCGTTCCGAAATGATGTTGCCAGATGCGATTAATCATCACACGCGGTGTCAGCGGATTGCTTTTGTTGACGATGGCGTGAGCGAGTTCGAGTCGTCCGCTGCCGTTGGTAAAGGGGCGGCGCGTTTCGCCTGCGAGGATTTCAAGGAAACGCCGCGGCACAATTTCGCCTTTGTTTTCTGCTTCGCCGCGAATGAACACCGCTGAATTGCGCGGACGCGCCGCGTCCTGCACGGCCATGGCACGAACGACAGCACCCGGATGCGTCATTTCCAGGCGCACAATTTCACTGGCATTCTCGCGCAATTGGCGTTGCAGATTGCGAATTGCATCCCGATCCCGATTGCGTCGTGCGGCTTGAAATTCCACTTCAAGTTGCGCCTTCTTCGCATCCAGTGCGGTTCGTTCTTTCTGATAATCACGATATTCGAGAGTCTTCGGCAGTTTTTGAATTACCGGTTCGATGGGCGGTTCAATCGTGCTCGCAAACACTCCGTGCAGGGAATAGTAATCCTGCGTCGGAATCGGATCGAACTTGTGGTCGTGACAACGCGCGCAGGAAACGGTGAGACCGAGAAATCCTTTTGTCACGACATCAATGCGATCGTTAATGATGTCGTGCTGCATGCCCATAAAACGCTCGCCGACGGTCAGAAATCCAAGCGCGGCAAGATTCGTTGGATTGGATTTCGTCGCAGGCAATTTATCCGCCGCAAGTTGCTCAATAATGAATTGGTTGTAAGGCTTATCATCATTGAAACTCTTGATGACATAATCGCGATATGTCCACGCGTATGGGCTGCGCGGATCTTCGCGTTGCCGACGGACCATTCCTTTCGTGTCGCTGTAACGCGCCACATCCAGCCAATGACGCCCCCAACGTTCACCGTAATGTGGTGATGCCAACAGTCGATCCACTACCTTTGCGAAGGCGTCGGGCGATGCATCGTTTATGAATGCTTCAACTTCTTCAGGCGTGGGCGGAAGGCCGATTAAATCGAACGAAGCGCGACGAATGAGCGTGCGTTTGTCGGCGATGAGATTGGGCGTAAGATCGTTCTCCTCCAGTTTCGCGAGAATGAAATAATCCACCGGTGTTTGGGCCCAACTTTTATTTTTCACGTCCGGCACGACAGGTTTCTTGAGCGGTTGCCAGGCCCAATGTTTAACGCTGGGATCAATCCGACTTTGCTGCATCGCCACAGCATCACGCGGATCAGGTGCGCCCATTGCGATCCATTTTTCCAGGTCCGCGATCTGTTCATCGCTCAACTTTTTCCGCGGCGGCATTTGCAAATCGGAATCCGTGTAGCGAATCGCCTTAATCAACAAACTTTGCTCAGGATGCCCGGGAACGACAGCCGGCCCGGTGTCGCCACCGCGCAATGACGCCGCGCGTGAATCCAACAACAAACCGCCTTTCACTCGCTCGGCATGAACACTGTGACACTGGTAGCAATTTCGGGATAGAACGGGGCGAATTTTATTTTCAAAAAACTCCAGTTGCTCACGAGTGGGTTCGGCGGCGGAGCAGGGGAGAAGAAAACATCCAAGCACCAACGCCCGGAGAATAGGGCAACACCAGGTGACAAGTTTCAAACCTGAATGTTTTCTGATGTTGGGAGCTTGGAATCTGGAGCTTTTCATCACGCCATAATTCCTTTCACCACTTCGCCGCTGACATCGGTAAGACGAAAATCACGTCCGTTGTAGCGATACGTGAGTTTCTTGTGATCAAAACCAAGCAGTGCAAGCACGGTGGCATGCAAATCATGAATGTGAACTTTGTCCTGCACTGCGGCAGCACCGAATTCATCCGTTGCGCCATAAACTGTTCCGGCTTTCACGCCAGCACCGGCAAAGATGGTGGTAAACGCTTTCGCATTATGGTCGCGACCAGGATTGTCGTTGCCGTTGCGATCTTTAACCGGTTTGCGACCAAATTCGCCACCCCAAATTACAAGCGTTTTGTCGAACAAACCGCGTTGTTTTAGATCTGTGATAAATGCGGCGAGCGGTTGATCAATGTCCCGCGCCCGTTCGGGTAAACGCTCTTCGAGATCCTGATGATGATCCCAACCGCCAGCCCAGACCTGCACAAAACGTACGCCGCGTTCAATTAGTCGGCGCGCAATGAGAAGTTGATTGCCTTGCGGCGTGCGACCGTAAGCAGCACGGACATCTGCTTTTTCTTTGCTGATGTCGAAAGCATCCGTGGCTTCCGTCTGCATCCGGAACGCCATTTCGTAGGATTGCAGCCGCGCTTCGAGATGTGCGTCCGCTTGCAGATTTTTTGCGTGCATTTCATTGAGTTCATGCACGAGATCCATTTGGCGACGTTGTTCCCGCAACGGAAGATAGGGGTTCTTGATGTTCTCAATCAGACGATCCACCGCAGTGAGGCGAGTGTTTATACTGACGCCCTGATATTGGCCGGGGAGAAAGGCGGATTGCCAATTCGCGCTTCCGCCGATGGGCGACCCGCCAGCTCGCAACGAAATGAAACCCGGCATGTTTTCATTTTCCGACCCCAAACCGTATAGCACCCACGAGCCGAGACTGGGACGCGCCTGCCGCGTTGAACCGGTATTCATGAACACCGTCGCTACTTCATGTGCGGGAATGTCGGTGTAACACGAACGCACCACGCACAAGTCGTCCACCAGTTCGCCGAGTTTGGGAAAAACTTCACTGACTTCGATGCCGGAGCGACCGCGCTTCTCAAATTTGAACGGCGACGCCATCGCAACGCCATCGTAGCCCGGGATGGATTTGCCGTCATACTTAGCGAGAGCCGGTTTGGGATCCCACGTATCGATATGCGAAGGCGCGCCTTGGGCGAAAATATGAACGACGTGTCGGGCTTTGGCCGGGAAATGCGGCGACTTCGGTTGGAGCGAATTGGCAGAACTGCTGGCCGCAGCGGCGTCGCCGAGAAAAAGTCCTTCACCAAATAACGCGGCGAGACTGAGCGCACCGAAACCCATACCGGCACGGTTGAGAAATTGGCGGCGGGTCAGCAAATAATCCGAAAGTTGCGCGGAATGCTCTTGCTTGAACTTGTCGTCGGTATTCATCAGCGTGACAATACAATGCCAGACGCACAGCATCGTTCGAGGTTTCAAATTTTTAATCCGGGCACATAAAAATGTTGAAGATCAAAAATCTGCGCGGTGAATGCGAACACTGCGGTGAACCCATTGAGTTTCACGCCGAACACACCGGTGACGTTGCGGATTGCCCGCATTGCGGACGTTCGACCGAGCTGCGGTTGCCATTGCCGCCGGACGAGAACCCATTACGAAGAAAAATCATCACGCTGATCATTGTAGCCATCGTAATTCTGCTGGCGGCATTGGTTGCGACCAACATCGCTTTCAAGCGCGCGAAACGATTACAGGAAAAGCGACAGCAGAACAGCGCACTGGAGGTAACGCCCACTTCGAATTTTGCAAAACTCCAACAGCTCAGTCTTACATTCCGCGACAGTTGAGAAGCTGCAACGGCTTCAGTTTCCCTTCGTTTCGCCGTTGTCGAGGCACTTTCGCACCGTTTGTAGCAGTTCCTGCGGATTGTAAGGTTTTTGCAAATAAAAACTGTCCGGGAGCGTGGTGAGATTCTTCACAACGGCTTCCGGGCTGTAGCCACTGCTGAAAATCACTTTCAAATTCGGACGTTCCTGGCGCAACTGTTGAGCGAGCATCAATCCGGTAATCCCATCCGGCATGACCATATCCGTCAGCACGAGATCAATCTGGTCGCGTTTCTCGCGCCAGATTCCTAACGCCGGTTTGCCTGAGTCAGCTTCCCACACTTCGTAACCGTGCCGTTGCAAAATGTTTCGGACCAAAGCCCGCACCGCTTCTTCATCTTCCACCAACAGAATCCTTTCATTGCCACGCGGCAATGTCTGCATCGTTGGTGTGAGCTTTGCCTCGGTAATCGACGCAGACTTTCGTACTGCTGGTAAATATATATGGAAGGTGGTGCCGCGCCCCGGTTCGCTTTCCGTTTCAATCTGGCCGTGGTGCTGTTGCACAATGCCGTAAACAGTTGCCAGCCCGAGCCCTGTTCCTTTGCCCGACGGTTTCGTGGTAAAAAACGGTTCAAAAATTCTCGGCAACACGTCCGGAGCAATGCCGACACCCGTATCGGAAACGCTCAATCGCACGAACGTTTTTGATTCCATCGGAAGCGTTGCGTCGTTTGCCTGCACCGGTCGACGTGCGACGCCGGTTCGCAATATCAGTTGTCCTCCTTGCGGCATAGCATCGCGTGCGTTGACCACGAGATTCATGACGACCTGTTCAAGCATTCCGGGATCGGCATGAACCGGAGCCAGGTCCGTGGCAAAATCGCATTGCAAACGGATGTCTTCGCCCACAATGCGCAACAACATGCGCGTCAGATTTTCGATCAATTCATTCAGATTGAGCGTCTGAGTTCGCATCATCTGTTTGCGGCTGAAGACCAGCAATTGCCGCGTCAGGCTGGCCGCGCGGTCAGAGGTAGCAACGATCTGCTGCAACAATTCCTGGCTGTCTTCGCGACTGAGATTGCTGTTCGAAAGAAGCAATTCGCTGCTGCCACGAATCACGGTCAGAAGATTATTGAAATCATGTGCCACGCCACTGGCCAGTTGTCCCACTGCTTCCATTTTCTGCACTTGGCGAAATTGCTCCTCCAACTCGCGATGTCGTGTCATGTCTTCCGCGATACCAACGATGCGGTACACGCGATTTTCCGAATCGCGCACCGGGAAGGCACGGTCGCGAATCCATCTCGTGCTCCCGTCCGGCCGATGAATGCGATATTCCTCATCGTAAGTTCCGGCCGTCTGTTTCGTCAGCATTGCAATCTGAATACGTTCGCGATCTTCCGGCACAATCGCTTCAACCCATAAACGTGGCGAGCGATAAACTTCAGAACAGGAGCGACCCCAGATTTTTTCGAAACTCGGGCTGATATAAATCATCCGGTCCTTGGCCACATCAGTCATCCAGAATACTTCTTCAATGTTCTCCGCCAACTGTCGAAAGCGCTCTTCATTCTCGCGCAAGACTTCTTCCGCGCGTTTGCGTTCCGTGATGTCCCACATGATGCCAACGACGCGCGCGATGCGTCCGTTGGCATCGCGGGAAATCACACCGCGATCAAACACCCACACGTAATGGCCGGCTTTATGGCGAAAGCGGTATTCAGAAACAAACAACGGTTCGATGGCCAGTGTATCAAATTGCGACCGCACCCGTGCGACATCATCAGGATGGATTCGATCACTCCAGGCTTTCAGGTCGTGACCGAGTTCTTCAATAGACCAGCCGATGCATTTTTCTGAATCCCCCGCCCAGGAAATGGTTTGATTGAGGGCGTCATGGTCATAAACCACTTCTCCCAACGCGCGAACGAATGATTCGTTTCGGAGCGCGAGTTCCGCGCGTTGCGCTTCGACCTCTTTGTGCTCGGTAATGTCCGACCAAGAGCCGACAATTTCAAAGACTGCCCCTGATTCATCGCGCAACAAACGCTTTTCATCACGCACCCAGAAGTATGAACCATCGCGCCGCTGAAAACGATATTCCTGCACGCTCTGCTCCACGATGTGAAACTGCGCAAACTCCGTCGTCACGCGCTCGCGATCGTCAGGATGAATGTGGTCATACCACCAGGTTTCCGTCTGCACTTCATTGGCTTTGAAGCCGGTGAGACGTTCGATGTTTTCGCTGACCCAGGAAGGGAAGTAACCTGAACCGCGAGCGGTAAGCAGATAAGTCGTCGCCGGACTCGACGCCAATACGTGCGCCAATCGCTGCTCCGTAGCACGCAATTCCTCTTCGGCTAAGGCGCGCTGCTTTTCCACCAATGCCAACGAAACCAATCGTCCAATCGACAGCGCAAAATCCCGATCTTCTTCGGTCCATTCCCGTTCCGCTCCTAAATGCTCGTGACAAACCACCCCCGCGAGATGACCGTCCAACCAGACCGGCACGTCCAGCATCGCGCCAATTCCAGTCGGACGTAGATAGGTTTCGGTGAATTCCGCCGTGCGGGAATCTGTTTGCGCGTTCGACGCAATAATCAGCGGGTTCTGATGCAACGCTTCAAAATAAGCCGGATATTCCTGCGCGCAAAATTCCGCGCCGAATTCCGTTCGATCTTCGGCCAGCAGGTAAAGCAACTCGCAACTGATTCGTTCCGGCTCCCGGCTCAAGCGCCAAAAACTGACCCGTCCCACCTGAAGAACTTTCGCGTCGGTGCTGAGAATCCCCCGCAATCGTTCGGAAAAGGTATTCTGGCCCTGCGCCGAAAGTTTCAATAACGCGGCCTGATGCCGGATTTTTAACTCCTGTCGGGCACGTGCCGCATCTTCCGCCAGTTTTCGCTCCGTCACGTCCTGCGTCATCGCGACGAAGTGTGTGATTTCACCAGCAGAACTACGCACCGGGGTGATGGTATGATTATCGAAATAGAACGAGCCGTCCTTACGGCGATTGATAAACTCGCCGCGCCAGGTTTGGCCCGAGCGAATGGTTTCCCAAAACGTTTTGTAAAACTCTGGCGGATGCGCTCCGGATTTCAGAATGCGAAAATTGTTTCCAATCAGCTCCGTGGCCGAGTAGCCAGTGGTTGCCACCATTGCGGGATTTACCCAGAGAATTTTACCGGTCGCATCAGTGATTGCGATACCATTCGCCGCCGTCGCCAACGCCGTCGCCTGAAGCGCCAACCGCTGCTCCATGCGATGATGCTCCTGACGCAGGCGACGTTGGTCCAACGCCTGTTGCACCGCTTGGCCCAGACGCACGATGCGGTCCTTCAGCAGATAATCAGTCGCGCCATGTTTCATCGCCGCGACGGCGGCATCTTCGCCAACCGTCCCGGAAATGAGAATGAAAGGCGTATCGGCTTCGCGTTCTCGCAATAATCGCACCGCACGCAAACCGTCAAAGCGCGGCATCGAATAATCGGAGATAACCAGGTCAGGACGCTCTGACAGGGCGTTCAGAAATTCCGACTCGGTATCGACGCGTTTCCAGATGGGAGCAAAACCGGCCTGACGCAATTCCTGCAAAATCAACTCCGCGTCATTCACCGAGTCTTCCACTAAAAGAATTTTGACAGGCGTAGGCATGCTCAGTGAAGGAACTCAAATGGCGATCGCTGATGTAAACACAACGGCGCAGAATCGACGAGCATTTGTTGCGGCAGGCGCTCGAACCGAACGAAAAAGTGGGGGAGCTTAATTCTTTTTTGGCGCGGGAACAGGTCGAAGCGGTCAGGCATGATTTGCAAGAGTGAAGAAGAAAGCGGCCCCCTTTTCGACCGCGCTTTCCGCCCAGATCTTTCCGCCGTGGCGGTGAATGATCCGATGAACGATCGCAAGGCCGATACCCGTGCCCTCAAATTCGTTCTCGCTATGCAAACGTTGGAATACACCAAAAAGCTTGCCCACATACTGCATGTCAAATCCTGCACCGTTATCTTTAACAAAATATGCCTGTTGTGATTCGTCCCATCCAATCTGGATAAGAGCGGGATTGCGATAGCGAGTGTACTTAAGCGCATTGGAAATCAAGTTAGCAAAAACCTGATATAACAATGTGCTGTCCGCCTTGCATTTCGGCAGTTTCGCCACTGATACTTCCAGGTGACGATCGTTTTGCTCGGGCTGAAACTCGGCTAAAACACGTTGAACCACAAGGGTAGTATTTACTTCCTGCTTTTTCAGCGGCTGCCGGCTCAATCGTGATAAGGTGAGCAGACCGTCAATTAATTCACCCATTTTGATAGCATTGTCCCTAATGCGATCCAGCTTATGCTTCGCTTCCGGGGGCAATTGCGCGGCGTGGTCTTCCAGCAGCATTTTGGCATAACCGCCCATGGCCCGGATGGGCGCGCGCAAATCGTGGGAAACCGAGTAGGAGAACGATTCCAGTTCCGCAGTGCGTTCGACCACGCGTCGTTCCAGTTCAATGTTTAACAACCGGATTTCCTCTTCGGCTGCTTTTCGTTCCGTAATATCAGCCCGAATTGCCACGTATTGACGCGGTTTCCCGTTCGGGCCCAGAAAGGGAACGATGGTGGTGTCCACCCAATAATACGACCCGTCTTTGGCGCGATTTTTAATTTCACCCTTCCAGACCTTTCCTTGCGCAATCGTCGTCCAAAGATCGCGAATATAATCCTTGGGATGATAACCGGAATTGATAATCCGATGGTCCTGGCCGAGCAGTTCTTCGCTGCTGTATTTCGAAATCGCGCAGAACTTCTCATTCACATAATTGATTTTTCCCTGCTGATCGGTGATCGCGACGATGGCGTGTTCGTCCAAGGCAGCCTTCAAATCGCTGACTTCCTTCAGTGAAGCTTTCAGTTCTTCTTCGGCGCGTTTCCGCTCGGTGATGTCGGCGCGAATGGCGACGTATTGACGCGGTTTTCCATCATTATCAAGGAACGGAACGATGGTGGTATCGACCCAATAGAATGAACCATCTTTGGCGCGATTTTTAATTTCACCTTTCCAGACTTTACCGCGACCGATAACGCTCCAGAGATCACGAAAAAATTCCTTGGGATGATTCCCGGAATTGATGATGCGATGATCCTGGCCCAATAATTCATCGCGCTCATATTTGGAAATCGCGCAGAACTTGTCGTTAACGTAGGTAATGCGACCTTGCGGGTCGGTGATGGCGACGATGGCGTGTTCGTCCAATGCAGCTTTGAAATCCCCCGCCTCTTTCAGGGACGCTTTCAGTTGTTCCTCTGCGCACATAAAAATAGCGTCCGCGGTTATTTGTTCCAAGCCATGGCTTTCGCGGCATGGAACGAAGGGGAAGAAAATTTTTCAAGCCGGAAGATTCGCGTTGGGCTTGATTAAGGCCCAAACCAGACAGAGTTCCGGCGTGACCTTGCTCAATCCCTGCAAATTAACCGGCTTGGTGATATACGCTGCCGCCCCCAACTTCTGACAGACGGTCATGTCCTGTTCGCTATCGGACGCCGTCAATAACACCACGGAAATCCCTGCCGTACGCCGGTCGGCTTTCAACCGCCGCAACACCTCGATGCCATGAAGTTTTGGAAGATACAAATCCAACAACACGATCTGATTTCGCCCCAGTGGGATCTGATCTGCGACGCCGTCTTTACCGAAGAAATAATCGAGGGCTTCGACGCCGTCCCGGGCGACGTGAACCGGATTGGCGAAGCGAGCACGCTTGAACGCGCGCAGCGTCATCTCAATGTCATCAGGGTTATCTTCGACTAATAGAATATTGGCAAAGGAGGAGTGGGTGAAATTGACGTTGTCGGGCGACGCACCGGGAGATTCAACCGTCGAAAACAGCGTCGGCAACGAGACTTCCAGAGCGGCCGCGAGCTTGTTGATGCTTTCGAGCGAGAGATTGCGAGCGCCTCGTTCTACATCAGAAATGTAAGTACGATGCAGGTCGGCGCGTTCTGCCAGTTCCTCCTGAGATAACCCCCTCCGAGTACGCCATTGTCGCAGTGACTTCGCAAATTGACCTCTTGCTTCAGATGATTGCATTTGTCAGCGGGTTTATTCCCAAATTGCGACACGTAAAACAACAGACGATGAGTGACGTCATGAGTTTTCGTAATCTATTGGTGTTACGATTGATGTTTATGAATAACAATTGAGCTTTTAACTTCGTTTTCATGCGCGCTTCGCCTATTCAGATTCCAACATGCGGTTGCCAATTTATGAAATCGAAGCTGACATCGTTGCCGCCTTGAGAGCAACGAACCGCCTTATATTACAGGCGCCCACCGGTTCTGGCAAATCCACCCAAGTCCCGCAGATGCTCCTGCGCCACGAATTGCTCGGCAACCGCCAGTGCGTGGTTCTGCAACCGCGTCGGCTCGCGGCCCGATTACTCGCCAACCGCGTCGCACAGGAACTTCAAGTACCCCTCGGCCAGGAGGTGGGTTATCAGGTGCGCTTCGAAAGCTGCGTCAGCGCCGCCACACGAATCAAATTCGAAACGGAAGGCATCTTGTTACGCCAATTGATTGCCGACCCGACGCTCAAAGGCGTCTCTGCAATCGTGTTTGATGAATTCCACGAACGGCATCTTTACGGCGACATCACCTTGGCGCGCGCGTTGGACATTCAGGAACGTCATCGGCCTGACCTCCTCATCGTGGTCATGTCCGCAACGCTGAACGCTGACGCGCTGGAGGACTATCTTTCCGAAACCAAAGTCCAGAATCCAAATTCGAAAATCCCGTGTGCTGTCTTGCATTCTGAGGGACGAACGTTTCCCGTGGACATTTCGTATCTGCCACATCGCCTTGGCGCAAACCCGCCCCCGCCGTGGGAACTGGCAGCCGACGCGTTCAGCAGCTTTGTCAAAGGTGGAGGGCAGGGGGACGTACTGGTGTTTATGCCCGGCGGATTTGAAATTTCTCAGACGATTACCGCCATTCGCAATCTTTCCGAATCTCGCGGCTATCTGGTTCTGCCGTTACATGGGGAATTGTCGCCGCGCGATCAGGACGCCGCCGTGGCTCGCTATGATCAACCGAAAGTCGTCGTCGCCACCAATGTTGCCGAAACCAGTATCACTATTGACGGCGTGCGATTGGTGATTGATTCCGGACTGGCGCGCATCGCTCGTTACGACGCCAATCGCGGTATCAACACTTTGCTCGTCGAGCGAATTTCCCAGGCTAGCGCTGATCAACGCGCGGGCCGAGCAGGGCGTACTGCTCCCGGAAAATGTTTTCGGCTTTGGTCGCGCGCGGAACACGACGAACGTGCTCAGCAGGAATTACCTGAAATCAAACGCCTGGATCTCGCTGAAGTCGTTTTGACGCTGAAGGCGGCGGGCATCGAAGATTTGCGCAACTTTCGCTGGCTGGAAAAGCCGGACGAAATCTCACTCACGCACGCCGAGGAATTGCTCACCGATCTTGGTGCGCTCAATCATGCCGGAGCAATTACTGCGATGGGCCGCAAGATGCTCGCGTTTCCGACGCATCCGCGTTATTCGCGCATGCTGCTTGCCGCGCAGGAATACGGCTGCGTGCATCAGGCGTGTCTGGTTGCCGCGCTCACTCAAGGTCGCGACCTGTTACTCCGTGGCGGCGGCAAAGACGTGCAGAACGATCGTGATGATCTGCTCGGCGAAAAAGCGAGTTCGGATTTCTGGATTTTGATGCGCGCATGGACGTTTGCGCAGAAGAATCAATTTCGTCTCGATGCCTGTCGGCGACTCGGCATCCACGCAGTAACCGCAAGACAAGTCGGCCCGTTGTTTGAGCAATTTCTCCGCATTGCTAAAGACGAAGGACTCGACGTAACACCGAAGGAAATCAAAGACGAAGCACTGCAAAAGTGCATTCTTATCGGATTCAGTGACCGCGTGGCGCGCCGACTCGATCAAGGCACATTACGTTGTGAATTGGTTCATGGCCGACGTGGGCTTCTCGCGCGTGAAAGCGTCGCAAGTAACGCTGAGTTATTCGTTGCGGCGGAAATTCGCGAAGTGGAACAGCGAGGCGGCGAAGTGAACACCATTCTTTCTATCGCCACCGCTATTGAAGTGGATTGGCTGAAAGAACTTTTTCCCGACGACATTAAATCAGAAATCCATGTGCAATGGGACGCACAGGCGAAACGTGTTTTAGCCGCGGAACTATTGCGCTTCCGTGATTTGGCGCTCGCGGCCAAACGCATCGATCCGCCACCAGCCGAGCCGGCAGCGCGATTGCTCGCCGAAGAAATTAATTCGGGTCGCTTGCCGTTGCCGAATTGGGATCATCATGTCGAACAGTGGTTGTTGCGATTGAAATTGCTATGTCAGCATTGTCCCGATTTGCAATTGCCGCCGATTACCGATGACGACAAAAAAGCGATCATTGAACAACTTTGCCACGGCGCGGTGAGTTACAAGGACGTCAAGGATCGCGAAGTGAAACCGATCGTCATGTCGTGGCTCTCGCATGAACAACGCGCCTTGCTCGACAAACACGCACCGGAGCGACTCACATTATCGAACGGCCGTACTCCGAAAGTGAATTACGAAGAAGGTCGCGCGCCATTCATTTCGTTGCGCATTCAGGAACTTTATGGCGTGACGGAAACACCCAAAATCGCTTTGGGTCGCGTGACTGTGGCCGTTTATATTTTAACGCCCGGAATGAAACCGATTCAGGTGACATCGGATCTCGCGAATTTCTGGCGCGAACATTATCCGCGAATCAAATCCGAATTGCAGCGCCGTTATCCCAAACACGAGTGGCGTTAGGAATTCATTTCCGAACCGAATCGAGTCTCGGCGTACGGCGTAATTCAACGGGTTTCTGAATATTTTATTTTATATGCACAATGTTTGTTATCGTTTATTTTGATTAGCCAAAACCAGCCCTAGTCTTTCACGCTTTGGCCTAAATCACGGATTCACCTGTAATCGATAAAATCGTTGCGGATTGTTGCCGACTGGAGCCGTCCAGTTCATTACCGGGTTTGTGGCGACCGTCGGGCCGCCGAGATTATGCCAGGCGGATTCACCGAGATTGGTTTTGTATTGGAGTTGATACATGAATCCCGGAACCGCGTTCGCCGCAAATTGAATTCCATCTGGATTCATGGTCGATTGCGACAAAAACGGTGAATGCGTAGCCGGATTTATTATTGCAAACGAACTGCTGATGCCGAAGTGATTAGAATTATCGGCAGCCCGCAAGGCCACGTTGTTGGCACTCGGAAACACGTGCAGCGAGCCGCTCCAGACCCCGGAGGTAAAATTGCTCACGCCACTGGTCAACAGGTTTGGTGATGGCGATCCAGATTGAACTGAAAGCGTGACCGGTTCATTGAAATTCGTGACCGCGTTGTTGAAATGATCCACCGCCGTAATGGTCACCGGAATGGCTGTGCCGTTGGTTTGTGGCGAAGGAATGTTGCTCCAGACAAAACGTTCCAACAGTCCTGGAACGAATCCGACGTTGAAAGGATTGCTTAACCCGAAATGGCCGAGTTTGTCATCCGCGAGCAATGTCAGATTTGTGGCCTGTTGATTGATTACGAGATTACCGGTCCACATGCCGCCAGCAAATTCGCTCGCGTTGGCAGGATTTACCGCAACCGGAGTCGAATCCTGGAAATTTACGATGTAGCGAAAATCTACCATGTCCCACATTGTGGAATTGAAAAAGTCAGGAAAAACGTCGCCAAAGCCATACCAGGACTGCTGAATGACGGCATCGGTGAATTCGGCAGGCAGATCACTGCGGAAGTAATGTCGGAAGGTCGCGTGAACCCCGATCCGATACGTTTCTCCCGCCAATAGCTCAATCGGCGACACCAACGGAGTTTCCTGCCAGACTCCAGCCACGTTACCAACCGTCCGGCTTGCCAGCAGAGTTCCAGCATCAGTCCAGATAGACACTTTATTGCCAAAATAATTGCGGACGTGGGTCACCGTGAGATTGGTTTTGGGAGTGAAAGAATAACCGAAGGTCATGTCGGGTTCTTCAAAGAAAGCGATCGTCGTGATGTTGCCTAACAGCAAATTAGTGCGGCTTCCAAGCGATAAAAACGAAGCACTCAACGCGGCTGCACCTGTGTAGTTAGTAACCGGTTCGTTGAAGAAATCCAGTGCAGTCAACTTCACGCCAAACGCGTTGCTGACCGGCTGAAGCGCAGCAATCGTATCCCACGCAAAATGCGTAATCTGTCCGGGCGCGGGCGTGACATCGAACAGTGGACTGATGCCAACCCGCCCTGCACTGTCGCTGGCAATCAAGGACACATTCGTCGCTGGAAGATGAATCGTGAGGTTGCCGCTCCAGGCGCTGTCGGAAAAGACCGCGGTGTTGGTAGGCGTCAACGGCAATGGAGTTGGAATTCCCACGCAATAGCGCATGTCAGCCATTGGGTATTGAAGTCCCGAGAAAACCGTGCCCGGGAAAGTGTCTCCCTGATCGCCGTACGATTGTCCCAACGACATGTCAGGATATTCGGATGCCAATCCGAGGCTGAGATTGAAGGTGTTAAACGCAGCTTTATAAACACCGAGTCGGTAAGTATGACCGGCGCGCAAATTAACCGGTGTTGGCAACAGTGTTTCACTCCAGCCGTTTTCATTCGTCAACCATCCACTGGCCAGTAACGTTCCCGTTTCCGTCCAGAGCGAAACCTTGTCACTGTTGTAACCGCGCAGCGCCAACACCGAGAGATTCGTCTTAGGCGTAAATGAATAACTCCAGGTCAGCGGCCCGCCGAAACCGAAATTGTTAGCGACCGTATCCGGTCCAAAGATAAAATTCGTTCGATAGGAATTGAAAACCACGCAGCGCAACGCCGTTGTTCCGTTAAAATTTGTCGCCACGCCTTCAAAAAAATCACGTGCCGTAACGGTAACAGCGAACGGCAGACCATTCGATGGCGAATTCACAAGCGGCTCCCAACTGAAGTGATCCAGCCATCCTGGCAATGCAGTTATGATCGTGCCGCGGGCCGAAGCAGTCTCCAACTTGACGTTATTCGGTTGGCCCAACAGAAGATCAAAAGTCTGCTGCGGTTTCACCGTTACGTGATTTGTTACCACCACTCGCACCAACGCATTGGTCTGGCCCGGCGGAAACGTGAGCACGTTATTGGTGGAACGATAATCAACGTCCGCCAACGCTGATCCGGGAGTCGTTTGATAATTCACGGTAACACTTTGACCACTGGGCGACGAAAGCCTGACATTGAAAGTGAGATTGGCGGTACCGGAATCTGGTTTTACTACCGACGCATCGCTGACCGAGAGATACGGCAACGGGTCTTCGTTGAGAATGTTTCCTATCCCCTGCCCCTTCTGGATGGTCAAATTAGTCGGCAACGAAAGATTCACGGCAAACGTCTTGGTTGCTTCGTTGATGACATTGCCAATTATCCGTACCGCAAAACTTTGCGTGGTAACTCCGGGAGCAAACGTCAATATACCGTTCGTGCTGAAAAAATCTTTTCCCGCCACCGCAGTCTGACTGACGGTGCTAAACCGCACCGAAGTGTTGGTTGCTGGTGCGAGCGACAAACTGACCGTGAACACGGCATCCGTCGTTCCGGAATCACCTTCCAACACTGACACATCATTGATCGATGCCTTCGGCAGGATGACGGACGTCGTAGCAACGGTGTTGCTGACTGTGGAAAGTCCGCCATCGCTGCGTACAACCCAAGCGCGATTGGTTAACGTTCCGACCGCAAATGCGCGGCCTGAAATCGTAATTGTTCGACTTTGGCCACCGGCCAGCGCCGGAACGGAAAACGCCAGCGAATTAGCCGCAACTGAAGTCAGATTAACGCCTGGCGGTAGAGACAGCGATTGCATCTCAAAATTGGTCGGCAATAGGTTGGTCAGAATAATGCCCGTGACGTTGTCGGGTCCGCTGTTCGCAATCTTGATGTCGTAAGCAACGTTTCCACCCAACGCGACAGAATCCGGCACGCTAACAGCATTCACCATCAAATTGTTCATTACAGGTGAACAGCAAACACGACCAGAAACGACGACTGAATCCACATACCAACCGCCCGCCCAACCCGGTTGAACGATGCTGCCAAACCGAAATCGCAAGCGAATCGTTTTTCCAACGACAGACGCCGGCAGAGTCGCCCGCGTTAGAATCGGGCCACCGGAGTCCCACATCCAGGCAGGACGTCCCTCCAACACATGGCCGGAACCAAGCGGAATTGTCCCGTCGTAACCGCCGGAAATAAACGAGCCGCCGATAGCGAGAATATCCTGGAACGGACCACTGTTCGTGCTGATTTCCAAAGCACCACCGCCGCCTGCGGAAAACACATCTCGGAATTGTGTGAAGCTGATTTCAGCTTGCGAACTTGAAACTGTGAATATCGGAGAAATCAAATTTCGTTCGCCCGGACCGGCCAGAGAAACGAACACTGAAGTGCTTTCGAACATACTGGAGCTGGTCGTGCGCCATGAAGCCCCACTTCCGAAATTCGATGTCGTCCATCCTGTCGGCAGCGTGGGCAGCGTGGCGTTATCAAAACCTTCTGATAACGAAACCGCCAAAGCGCCCAATGTAAGATTGAAACTCACCAGTCCAATATCTGTGTCGCCGTCCTGCAGCTTCAATGTAACGACTGTCGCATCGCCGCACTCGCCAGTAACGAGA
>CALAYC010000338.1 GCA_937894935.1 uncultured Verrucomicrobiota bacterium | reverse complement strand
TGGCGACCCTACCGGGACTCGAACCCGGGCTACCTCCGTGAAAGGGAGGTGTCCTAACCGCTAGACCATAGGGTCGTCGAAGGGCGGGCATTGTAGGGAATGTCTTCTCACTGTCACGAAAAAATCTCAGGTTGTTGCAGCTTTCTTACTTTCACGCCAGAACAGGCCTGCGTTTGCGGGGTCATTGCTCCAGAATGGGATGGTGATGACGAATTGGGTTGTGCTCGCGCTGCTATCTGCGGTGTGCCTCGGTATTTACGAGCTTTGCACCAAGCATGCGATTCGGAACAACGCAGTATTGCCGGTCCTGTTTTTCAGCACGTTGACGGGTGCAATGGTCTGGGGCGGATTGCTGGCAACAGATTTCATTCTTCCAGGAAAACTGCCGGCGTCGCTGGTGACGGAGCGTTTGAATGGATTTCAACACGCGCAATTGGCTTTGAAGTCAGCCATCGTCGCGATGTCGTGGATCTTCACTTATTTCGGGCTTAAACATCTGCCTTTATCGCTCGGCTCGCCAATTCGCGCAACCAGTCCGATCGTGGTGTTGCTGGGAGCCGTTTTGATTTTGGGTGAACGATTGACATGGCTGGAACTGTTGGGCGTGCTTACAACAATAGCGGCATTCATCGGACTTTCGATTGCCGGTCGCGGCGAAGGCATTCATTTCCATCGCAACAAATGGATCTGGTTTCTCATCGCGGGAACTATTCTCGGTGCTTCGAGCGCTTTGTATGATCGCTATCTGCTGGGGCGGGCGAGATTTTCGGTGCCGACGGTGCAAGCGTGGTTTTCGATTTATCTGCTCGTGTTCTTCACGCCTTTTATGATCGGCTGGCAACGGCGTTGGTGGCCGCGGAATGAATTCACCTGGCGCTGGAGCATTCCAAGCATTGCGATTGCACTGTTGGTTGCGGATTACATCTATTTCAGTGCATTGGCTGTGCCGGATGCGTTGGTGGCAGTGGTGATGAGTTTGCGACGTGGCAGCACGCTGGTGGCGTTTCTGGGTGGACTGTGGTTATTTCAGGAGCGAGCGGATTGGGGGAAAACGATAGCGGTGCTCGGAATCATTGTCGGGATTGTGCTGACCGTGTTGGGATGAAACGGGCAGAGCCGTCACGCATTATTGCGTGATGACGCGGAAATATTCTTCCGGCTCGGAGCCGATGGGCAAAAGGATGGTCTTGAGTTCGCCATCACCGGGAACGTTGGTGCGCGTGATCCAGTCGCCTTGAATCAGATTCGTGCAGGATTGAACGAGGTTGGTGAAACCGAATTGGGAAAGGAACTGAAACTGAAATTCGCCGCTGACGATTTGTGCGTCGAGTAATTCAACCGGTTGCGCGCTGGCGACGACAAAGCTCGCAGTGGTCAATGTTTCAAACTGAACTTCGCCCAGACTCCATCCGATGAAAGGCGCAGTAGTGTCGAAACCTTCGATTACTGCGCGCGTGGAACGCACTTCGAAGAAATTTGTCCCCGAAGCAAGAGGTGGTTGCCCAATCCAGTTTGTGAGACTGGTCGGGGATAAAGATTCCGTTGCATAGAAAAACGGCTCAGCCTCGCGAATTTGATACGCACGCACGGCGAGTTCATCGGCTGCCCAGAGGTTTTCCGTCCACGCGAAACTCGTGTAGGGCAGCACTTCGACGGCATCGTTGGTCGGTTGTGTGATGGTAATGCCGCCGAGATCGTTCGACGTAAGCGTTGGGGCATTGAGGCGAAAGGTATAAAACTGTTCCTGCGGAGTGCCACGGTCGAGACGCAGAATCCAGACGCCATTCGTCAATTCGTAGCGGAGCGCATCGAAATCGAGGAACGGCGTCGCGGCAACGGTGGTATTGGTCGGGCCGAACGTGGCTTTGAACGCGCCGCCCGGAGAACGCACTTCGTGATAACTCATCGGAGGATTCGTGGCGCTCAAGGAAGGTCGCGCGGAGAAAAATAGTGCGTTCGGTGCGTAATCGTCATGTGCTGGTTTTTGTTCGCGACTCAGCGTGAGATTGAATTCGACGCTTGGGCCAACGGGCAGGATGTCCGCGCTGAGTCGCACTTGATCAAGAAAAGCCGCGTCGGCACCTTCGGCATAAGAGACATCTTTGTAGTAAGTCCATTCCAGGACGTGGGGTTGATTGTCGGTAATCTGATAAATGTATTCCTGCCAGACGGTTGTGCCGGTGAGGTCGGTGACGTAATTTCCGTTGTCACTGAATTCCACGTAGTCCGCGAACGCTTCGCAATCCGTGCGCCAGCGAAAACGAATGGTGTTCGTTCCGTAAATCACGGTGCGCAAACGGCTGTAGCCATTGTCGGGAATTACGCCACTTTGAGCGGCATCCACGCCGTCGGTGACATTCGCAGTTTGCCCGAACCACTCCGCATCGCCAAAGGTTTCCCAAATCAACTCCGGACAATCGAGGGCTTCGGCGAGAGGCGAGAACGGTAAGCCTTCCGTGAGAAAGCCCGACTCGGCGCTGGATCGCAGCACAACGAATCCGATGTTCCAATTTGTCAGTTCGCCCAGCACATCGTTAGTCGGAGTGCTGATGGTGAATTCTTCGGTGACTTCGCGAAAATACGACACCAAAAAGAAGTTCGTTCCGGGCGTCAAAGTCGGGCCGTTGAACCATTTCGTTTTTGTGGCGGGCAGCGTGGCGTTGTTCATTCCGCGCACACCGACGATGATCTCGTCGAAATCGGTCGGCCCGATCCACGTATAAGCGGGGTTAGTCGAAATGTTGAATCCGCCATTCGGCGGCGATGTGATGTAAACCTCCGGCAGTAGATTCGTCGCGAGAGCTGCGGACGTAATGGTGAATTCGTAATACGCCTCTTCGTCTGTTTCGCGATTCAGCCAGAGCTTCCAATTTCCGTTGGTCAGCGAATAGAAAAGTTGTTGAGCATCGTAAAAAACCAGACTGCTGTAATCGCTATTAGTGCCGAAATTGGCGCTGCAAATTTCGTCCGGTGCTTCAACCCGATGATAGCTGAGCGGCTCGTTGGTGTCGCTCAACCAGACGGCGGCACGAAATCGTGGTGGGCCATAGTCGGATTCGTAGGCGGGTTTAGTCTCACGGATGATGCTGAGTGAAAAGGTAATCTCTGCCGCGCCGGGGAGCGCGATGAGGCAAAGCAACAGCAGAGCGCATAAACGATTGATCAGGCTGAACTGTTTTTTGATATGCGACACGATTTCCGTTAGTAATGCGCCCCCAAGCTTTTGATGTTTTATAACCGCGATGGGTTCCGATTTAAACTAATAATGATTTTCGGAATTTCCAGTGAATCAACGCGACGACATCAGAATGTTTCGATGCAACGGAAACTTTTTGCTGAAGTTGCAATTATCGACCCAGCGTTAAGAGAGCGGTGACGCCGATACCGGCTGCCAACAGCCAGATGAGCATAACCGCCGCGGTATTGCTCAAGCCGAGACGCACGAGGCGATGCGATAAATGGTTTGTGTCGCCGATGTAAAACGGTTTTCCCGCTTTGGTGCGTAAGATGACGACCCAAATTAAATCCCCCAGCGGCACGGCCAGAATGAACAGCGGAATTAAAACCGCGAACTTATGCGGATGATCTTCGGTGTGGAAATGCGGGAGAATGGCCATCACCGCCAGCAGATATCCGACAAGGTGACTGCCGGAATCGCCGAGGAACGCGCGGGCTTTGGGAAAATTATGCGGCAGAAAACCGGCCAGCGCTCCACACATCAAAAACGCCAGCGCGGCAACAAGATATTGCCCATGCAATGCAGCAATCCATCCGAACAACCCCGCGCCGATTAAGCCCAGTCCGCTGCAGAGACCGTTCATATTGTCCATGAAGTTGAATGCGTTGATGATGGTCAGCAGCCAAAGAATCGTAACGACGTAACTGAACGGCGCGCTCGGCACAAACAGAGTGATTCGCACGCCGGCTGCGGCTACGATTCCGGCGACGAATACCTGTCCGAGGAATTTAGTGGCAGGACGCAGTTCCAGTTTGTCGTCGAGTAAACCAAGAATCGTCATTCCAGCAGCGCCGAAGGCGATGGCGCTCAATTGCAGTGCGCGTTTTCCCAGTCCGTGAATGAGCGGATCGGCGCTGCTTTCACCGAGCAACCGGAGTTTCAGGACGCAAATCGCGACGGCAAGCGGAGCGAGTAATCCGGTTAATACGGCCAGACCGCCCGCCAATGGAATTGGAGTGTCGTGGATTTTGCGATGGCCGGGGTCATCTACGAGCCCAACGCGTTCGCACCACCAACGCCAGACGGGCAGGGCGGCGAAGGAAGTGGCCAGCGCGCTGAAAAAGGCGGCGAGATAGATATTGCAGGGAAACGACAGCGACATTGATTGCCGGGACAGTGTGCCAGAGTGGCTGCGGATTGCAATTTGCCAGCAATCCGGTTTTCCGATACACCTATGCGTCCGCTTAAGCGGGTTAAGTCATGAAACCTCAAGTCGAAATCTACGATACGACTCTGCGCGATGGTGCGCAGGGCGAAGGCATCAATTTCTCGGCCGTGGACAAGCTCCGCATTGCCGAGAAGCTCGATTCGTTTGGGGTTCAATATATTGAAGGCGGTTGGCCGGGCAGCAATCCCAAGGATTTGGAGTTCTTCAAACAGGCCGCCAAACGGAAGTGGAAGAATGCTCAAATCGCGGCATTCAGCATGACGCGACGCAAAGGTGTCGCCGTGGAACAGGACGAGTTGATGCGCCTGATTCTCGAAGCGAAGACGCCGGTCGTGACCATCGTGGGCAAGACGTGGTTGTTGCACGTCACTGAAGTGTTGCGCGCTAAACCGGAGGAAAATCTCGCGATGATCCGCGACACGATCCGCTATCTGAAGGATCACGGTAAAAAAGTGATTTACGATGCGGAACACAGTTTCGACGGTTACGCCGACGAACCGGAATACGCGCTCGCCACGTGGCTGGCGGCGGAAGCAGCCGGCGCCGATGCGATTGTTTTGTGCGATACCAATGGCGGTCGTTTGCCGAGCGAGGTTGCGAAGACGGTCGCGCTTGCGAAGTCCAGGTTGAACTGTCCGATTGGCATTCACTCGCATAACGACTGTGGCTTCGGTGTGGCCAATGCCATCGCTGCCGTGGAAGCGGGCGCGACCCAAGTGCAGGGAACAATCAACGGTTTTGGCGAACGCACGGGTAATTGCAATCTCATCAGCGTAATCCCGACGTTGGAATTGAAGATGGGCAAGCGATGCGTGCCGGCGAAGTCCTTGCCGAAGCTGAAAGAACTTTCTGAATTCGTGAATGAAGTGGCGAATATCCGTCACGACGTGCGCGCGCCGTGGGTGGGGCAGACGGCGTTTGCGCATAAGGGCGGAATGCACGTTCATGCGATCGAACGCGTGGCGCGGAGTTATGAGCACATCAATCCGGAAGCGGTGGGAAACTTTCGTCGCGTGCTCGTGAGCGACATGTCGGGCCGCACGAATATTTTGATGAAGGCGAAAGAGCTGGGTTTCAAACTTTCGCCGGATGCGCCGGAGACGCGTGCGATTACTGCGAAAGTAAAGGAACTTGAGGCCAACGGTTACGAATACGAAGCAGCGGAAGCGTCGCTGGCGTTGCTCATTCGCGGCATCCTGGATCACAATCCGGAACTTTTGTTCACGGTGGATACGTATCACGTTTCCATGCGCGGTGATCAAAAGACATCCATTTGCGAAGCCACAGTGCGCGTGCGAGTGGGGGACCGGGTGGCGCACACGGTCGCGGAAGGAGATGGTCCGGTGAACGCGTTGGATGGGGCGTTGCGTCGGGCGCTGGCGAGTTTCTTTCCGAAACTGAAGAACATTCAACTCACCGACTACAAGGTGCGTATTATCAACGGCACGACGGGCACTGCTGCCAAAACGCGCGTGCTCATCACCTCGAGTGACGGCAAACGCGAATGGGGCACAGTCGGTGTCAGTGAGAATATCATCGAAGCCAGTCTGCAAGCGCTGGTGGATTCATTGGAGTACGCGTTGTTGAAGAAATGATTTCACCGCGGAGACGCAGAGGCGCAGAGTTCTGAAGGATTTATCTCTGCGCTTCAGCGCCTCTGCGGTTCAAAACTATGTCTGAGATTCCCAAAGCCTACGAACCGCAGTCCGTCGAAGATAAATGGTATGACTTCTGGCTGAAGCAGGGTTGCTTCACCGCCGACCCGGCGCGCGTCAGTGAAAAACGCCCGGCGTATTCCATTGTCATTCCGCCGCCGAACGTCACGGGCATGCTCCACATGGGGCACGTGCTGAATAACACCATTCAAGACATTCTCGCCCGCAAAGCGCGCATGGACGGCAAGGAAGTGCTTTGGCTGCCCGGCACGGACCACGCGGGCATCGCCACACAGGTGATGGTGGAAAAACAACTCAAGAAAGAGGAAAAGAAATCGCGGTACGATATCGGGCGCGAGGAATTTCTCAAACGGGTTTGGGCGTGGAAGGAAAAGCACGGCGGCATCATCATCAATCAGCTCAAGAAACTCGGGTGTTCGTGTGATTGGACGCGCGAACGCTTCACCATGGACCCGGAGTATTCGCGCTGTGTGCAAAAAGTTTTCGTGGAGCTTTACAAGAAGGGGCTCATCTATCGCGGCAAGCGAATGGTGAACTGGTGTCCGGCCACGCAGACGGCGCTCTCGGATGAGGAAGTGGAAATGAAACCGCAGAAAGGTTTCATGTATCACTTCCGGGTTGAAGCAGTGGAAAAGGACGGAATGCCTGTCAAAGGTGTGAGTGGACGCTGCCTCACTCCGACCGGTGCGCAAACTGGTGATACGTCCGCTTCTGATTCTAAGCCAGATGAGGAAGCCGCATCAAAAGGCGGCCCGGAAATTGATTCCGAGGGTCGTGTCTGGCTCACGATTGCGACGACGCGACCGGAAACCATTCCGGGCGACACGGCGGTGGCGGTGAATCCGAAGGACACCCGTTACGCGCATCTGATCGGTAAGTACGTGGTGCGACCGTTGCCGGCGGAATTGCCGCGCGAACAGAAGCTCATCCCGATTATCGGTGACGAGCATGTGGATTTTGAGTTCGGTACGGGTGTGCTCAAAGTGACGCCGGCGCACGACAAGGCGGACTTTGAAATCGGCCAGCGCCATAGCTTGCCGATTTTAGAAGTGATTAGGCCAGACGGTGTGATGAGCGATGCCGCAGGGGCAGATTTGCGAGAACTTGATCGGTTCAAGGCGCGCAAGGTCGCGGAAGAAAAACTCACCGAACTTGGCGTCCTTGTTGAGGCAAAGCCCTATGAAAATAATGTTGGCTTTAGCCAACGAGCTGGCGTGCCAATTGAGCCGCGTTTAAGTCGTCAGTGGTTTCTAAAGTACCCGGCTGTGGAGCAAGCCAAGGCGTGCGTGGCGAAAGATGACGAGGTAGGGCTCGCTGTCCCCAGCGAGCCGCGGCGCGCAACGGAGTGCGCGCCCTACCAGAAAATGCGGTTCCATCCGCAGCGGTGGGCGAAGGTTTACGATCACTGGCTGACCAACATTCAGGACTGGTGCATCAGCCGCCAGCTTTGGTGGGGACATCGGATTCCGGTGTGGACGAAGCGTGTTCGTCTATCAAATCAAAGTCTGAGCGGTATTCTGGAAGAAATAAAATCGACAAAGTATCAAGCAGACTTCAAGAAAGATGCGTCAGGTAAGCCAAGTGGGTTGATTGATTTCAGGTTCATTCGGCTTTCAGATGGAAAGGAGTTGGCAAACTCCTCGTACGAAGCAATTGTCGAGTTTGTCGGTTCAACTGAAGCCGATTACGAAATTCGGATCGCTGCTGACTTTGATAACGTTGGTAGGTGGTTCGATGCTCATGGCTTCACCCAAGACCCCGACGTGCTCGACACGTGGTTCAGTTCCTGGCTTTGGCCGTTTGCCACGATGGGCTGGCCTGAGAGCACGGAGACGTTGAAGAAGTTTTATCCGACCACCGATCTTGTCACCGGGCCGGACATCATTTTCTTCTGGGTCGCGCGCATGATCATGGCGGGCTACGAGTTCATGGGCGAGCCGAAGTTCGGCCTCCCAGATGCGAAGCCGTTCAAGAATGTTTATTTCACCGGCATCATCCGCGACAAGCAGGGCCGCAAGATGTCGAAGACGCTCGGCAACTCGCCCGATCCGCTCGACCTCATCGCGAAGTACGGTGCGGATGCGTTGCGCTTCGGCACGATGCGCAGTGCGCCGCTGGGTCAGGACGTGTTGTTCGACGAGAAGGATGTCGAGTTGGGCCGCAACTTTTGCAACAAGCTGTGGAACGCGTGTCGCTTCCGGCAAATGCAAGGCGGCGAAGTGCAGGGCGAAATCAACGCCGAGCTTTTGACGACGGATGACAAATGGATTTTGCTCAAGTTGAACGGAGCGATTCGCGAAATCACCGACGCGTTGAACAGCTACAATTTCAGCGTGGCGGTGCAGGCGTTGTATCGCTTCTTCTGGAATGAGTATTGCGATTGGTATATCGAGGCGAGCAAGGCCGTCTTCTTCGGCACGGACGAGAAGCGCAAAGCAAACACGCTCGCGGTGATTGATTTCGTGCTTTCGCATACGTTGCGGTTGTTCCATCCGTTCCTGCCGTTCATCACGGAGGAACTGTGGCACGGGATGGGTTACGCGATGGACATGCCGGAACAACAGGGCGGCAAAACCATCATGAACGCACCGTGGCCCAAGCCGTTCGACCAGGATTTCCGCGATCATTACGGTCTCGACGATTGTTATCTCGAATTCGCCACGCAGAAATATGAGGTCGTGACGCAAGGTCGCAACTTGCGCCGCATCGGGAACATTCAAGCGGGCAAGAAAGTGAAGTTTGTCCTAAAGCCAAGTCGGGAAGTGCTGCCGCATGATGCTGAGGTGATCAAAATTTTACTCAACGCGGAGGCTATCGAGATCAACGAAGGTTACGCGGCGAAGAAAGGTACGCCGACGGCGCATACGCCGTTCGGAGAATTGTTCCTGCCGCTGGAAGGGTTGATTGATGTGGCGGCGGAGAAAGCGCGCCTGACGAAGGAATTGGAAAAAATCAAAGTCGAAATCGGCAAGGTCGAGCAGAAGCTGGCGAACCCGAATTTCACACAGAAAGTGCCGGCGGAAGTGTTGCGCGATCACGAGCAACGGCTGGTGGATTGGAAGGCCAAGCTGGAGCACGTGCAAGCGGCGTTGGAAGGGCTGGGTTGATTTTGTGCCGTTGGAAGGAAAGCGCCGTCGTCGCTGCGCTTTGCCGACGCAGTTCAAAATGTTCCGAGTGGCGATTGAGCGCGTGGTGGGTGAATCCGGGGCCGACTGATTAATGTCTGCGTGTGGCGAAACGATTTTGCCTGAGCGCGGTCAAATCAGAGCGAGCAAAAGGAACTTCTTGCGATAGTCGGGTGGAGTTCGGACGCTTGTTCAGGGTCTATGTTGCAGCGCATTCTTCTTTTGGTGCTGGCGATTCTGGTGCCACCGCAGGCGGTGGCTGATGGGAAAGTTTTTCCAACGGCGTTAGCGGCGGATGTCACAATTCCTGATCAGCGGGCGCTCATCTACTTCAGTAACGGCGTGGAGCGGTTGGTGATTGAAACCCGCTTCACCGGTGCTGGAAGTAATTTTGCCTGGGTCGTGCCGCTGCCGAACCCACCGGTGATTGAGGCCGCGACGACCGGATTGTTTCCGACGCTCCAACATCTCTTTCAGCCACGGATCATCCATAATGTGACTCCGTTTTACCTCTATCTGCCAGGGGCGGTGGTGATCATGTTGTTCTTTGTGATGGGGGCTCAGTTAAAAGGTTTCTGGCCGGGGGTAATCATCATGCTGATGTTCCTGTTTCTGGCCAGCCTGTTGTTGCCATCGCTGGGAAAAGCAACGGCAGGCGGCGGAAATCTTTCCGATGCGGCGGTGACGGTTCTCGAACGTAATGTTATCGGCGATTTTGAAACTACAACTATTACAGCACGGGAGCCGAATGCTTTGGTCACGTGGTTGAATGAGAACGGGTTTGTTGTTTCGAGTAATGCGCTCCCGGTTATTGCGGATTATGTCAAAACCGGATGGGTTTTTGTGGCGACGAAATTGCAACGAACGACGACCGAAATGGGAACGCATACGCCGCATCCCTTGTCATTCACGTTTCCGACCGAGAAAGCGGTTTATCCGATGCGCCTGACTGGAGTGGATAACGGCGCTTTGGATGTGGAGTTGTATGTGTTCGGTCCGCAACGTGCCGAAGCGAAACATTTCAAAGTAGTGCGATGTGCGCAGCCGCATGTGGCGGGAAACGGGACTGAAACTTTTTCTGATGAAAGGCTGGTAGTTGCGCATCCGCTCTTGTTGCAATGGGTGCGTGATGCTGCGGTTGCTACCAAATTGACCGCGACGCTTTTGCCGGAACAAATGCGTGATGACGTCTGGATCGAGTGGCGGCCATTTTCCGGGCAAAGGAATGCCCAGTACAGTCAGCGAGGTGTGGTGACGCTGGCACTCAATTGGTCGGTAGGTTTGCTTCTGGGAGCGGCGGTTTTGCTGAGGCTAACCGGGCTCGCCAGACGCCTTGAAGAAACGCTCCCGCGAATCGGAATTGCGGCACTTTGCTGCGTGGGGATTGGTGGATTGATCTATGCCTGGCTGCCGAAAACAGAAGTAAGATTGATTAGAATGCCACACCTTTATACTAGGAATGCTCAGTACAATGTGGGGAATCTTATTTACGGAGAACGGCTTGAACGAGCGAAGGAAATTGTCGGACGGATCTCAACTGGCGAGACATTTGAGGTCCCGGGAGGGACGTATCGTGGTGGTTGGACTAATTTTCTTTCGGGCGCTCTGATTCGCGAAGAAGACTCACCGGGGAATTTTGTGCTGCGAGAAACGAACGGGACGGTGTTCTTCGTGACGTTTGACAACTGGGGACGCGAAACTGTTCTCAGAAGCTGGCAGCCGGAGCCGTAATGGCGTCGATTCCGAGTGGCGATTGAGCGCGCGGCAGTTTAGCCTGCGGGTGTTATGGCTATTGCCGACATGCGACGCAATTATACCGCCGGTGAATTGGAACGGCGGGAGTTGAAGTCTGATCCGATTGAGCAGTTCCGCACGTGGTTCGAAGCAGCGGCTCATTCGCGCGGAAAATCCCGTTGGCGCAAGATCGGCATCGCGCTTTATGACGTCTGGCAGGCGGTGCTCGGTAACACGCGCGTCGAAGTCAACGCGATGACGTTGGCGACGGTCGGTGCAGATGGCAAACCTTCTTCCCGCACGGTGCTGCTCAAGGGCGTAGATGAACGGGGCTTCATTTTTTTCACAAATTACGAAAGTCGAAAGGGACGTGAACTGGCAGCTAATCCGAATGCGGCACTGACGTTTTTCTGGCCGGAACTGGAGCGCCAGGTTTGCATCGCCGGCTCCGTGACCAAAGTGAGTCGCGAAGAGTCGGAGGCGTATTTCAGAACGCGGCCCAAGGGAAGTCGCATTGGCGCGTGGGCGTCGAATCAAAGCAGCGTGGTGCCGGATCGGGCGGCGTTGGAAAAACTCTGGCAGGAGATGGCAGCGCGGTTCCCGGGTGACGATGTGCCGTTGCCGCCGAATTGGGGGGGGTATGTGTTGCGTCCGGAGCGGATTGAATTCTGGCAGGGACGCGCGAGCCGGATGCATGACCGGTTTTGCTACACGCGCCAAGTGGATGACACATGGAAGATTGAACGGCTGTCGCCGTGAATTTCTGTGGCGGCGCAAATTGGGGCTGAGCGAATTGGGTTTCAAATTGCGAAAGCGGCGTGGCGCTGCATTGCCGCAGTCCAGGATGTAGCGAGCGGGTGTTCGATTTATCCGGTTTAATCAGGCGCTATTCGTGATTAAAGCGGGTTGCTTCCTAAAAATCGCCTTTCAAAGCAGCGCATCTGCCTCCTAACCTGCGGTATGGCATCGAAGGTCAAAGTGGCCGTTCTGGGCACTGGCTCACTCGGAAAGGAGCATGTCCGGATTTACGCGCAAATGGTGAGCAACCGCGAGGCGGACCTCGTGGGAATTTATGACACCAATCATGAAGTCGCGCGACACATCGCTTCCAAACATCGTACGCATGCGTTGAGTTCCATCGAAGAAACCATCGCTGAAGCGGAGGCGGTCAGCATCGTTACGCCGACGATTACGCATTACGAACTTGCAAAACAATGTCTGCTCCAGGGCAAGCATGTGTTGATTGAAAAACCGATGACCGATCACGCCGAGCAGGCGACGGAATTGGTGAAGCTGGCGCAGGAAAACAACTGTGTGTTGCAGGTCGGCCACGTGGAGCGGTTCAATCCGGTGTTCAACTATCTCGAAACCGTGGCGACGCATCCGCGCTTCATTGAAACGCATCGGCTGTCGCCGTATCCGGCACGCAGCACGGATATCGGGGTGGTGTTGGATTTGATGATTCACGATCTCGACGTGGTGTTGGCGTTCGTGAAATCGCCGGTGACCAGCGTGGACGCGGTCGGCGTGCCGGTGTTGAGCAAGAGCGAAGACATCGCGAATGCGCGATTGCGTTTTGCAAACGGCTGCGTGGCGAATCTGACGGTGAGTCGCGTGAGTCCGGAGCGGATGCGGAAAATCCGGGTGTTCAGCGGCGGTGAAACGCCGAGCTACATCTCGCTCGATTACCGGGCGCAGGAGGGATTCATCTATCGCATTGCGCGAGACGGAGAGGAAGAGAGTTCGTTGCTCAAAAAACTTTTGGCGTCGCGCGACTCGACCATCGTAAGTGAATTTGCCGGTAAGCGGATTGTGCGTGAACCGGTGCCGATTGTGCGCGATGAACCGTTGAAGCTGGAGTTGCAACATTTCGTGAATTGCGTGCGCGAAAAGCAGACGCCACGGGTCAGTGGCGAATCGGCAAAGGCGGCGTTGGATCTGGCGTTTGAAATCACGCGACAGGTGCAGGCGAGCCGGTAAGCGGTTGGAAAGTTTTCAATCAGAGATTCCTCACGTTGTTTCCCACAGGTAAACAAAACAAATGAGCGAAGAGAAACTCACGCGACGACCTTTGACGTCGCGCAACACGAAGTGGGCGGCGGCCACGACGAGTTGGCTGGTGAAAAAACGTGTTCAGCCAAACACGATTTCCGTGATGAGTGTCGTGTTCGCGATGGTTGCCGGACTGGCGTTTATCTGGGCGGGAAAAGTCGGGTTCGGGCCGCGCGTCGGATTGTTTTTGCTGGCTGCCGTGGGGATTCAACTGCGATTGCTGTGTAATCTCTTCGACGGAATGGTGGCGGTGGAAGGCGGATTCAAAACGAAGTCCGGCGAGATTTACAACGAACTGCCGGATCGCTTCGCAGATGTTTTCGTTCTCGCGGGCGCGGGTTATTCGATGCCGACGTCGCCATGGCTGCAAACGTTGGGTTGGATGGCGGCGGCGCTGGCGGTGATTACGGCGTATGTGCGCGCACTCGGTGTGTCGGCAGGAACGGCGCAATATTTCATCGGCCCGATGGCGAAGCCACAGCGCATGGCGACGATGACGGTGGCGTGTGTGGGATTGGCAGGGTTGAACATCTTCAAGAGTGAATTTGATTTGATGCAGATTGCGCTGTTGGTGATT
>CALAYC010000337.1 GCA_937894935.1 uncultured Verrucomicrobiota bacterium | reverse complement strand
TGCTTCGAAGATTAAAACGATTACGATCAGAATTGTCACGAACAAAGTGTATTAATGAATTAATACACAAATGCTGTGGGAGATCGGTCCCTGGAGCAGGAGATAACCCTTGGGCGGGCACTGAACGGAGGATTGTTTCAACCGACGAACCAAAATGAACAAACGCCCGACTTCCAGTTTTCCTATGAGCATAGGAAATGATCCGATCATTCCAATCAATGTCTTCTGCTACCAAGTTGGCAATATGTATGTTTGTGACCCTCCCAAGTGCCAGCATAACTCGTAAAAACTCCGGTTTTCCGGATTCGGCTCGCGTACAATGATTCTTTGATGCTCGTCTGCCGTAATCGCTCGCTTCGGCTTGTATTCATTTTTTGGCCAAAGCCGTTTCGGGTTGATCGGCCACGCAAGTTAGTTCATTCCAATGCAAAAATTGTGCAACTCGCGGAGATGAACATTGGTGCTGACCGTACCCGCTTTAAGACACGCGAACAATTGTTACGCCTGCGCCTCGATGACCGCCAAGGGAAGAATCAATTCAAAGGCCTCTTGTCTGACGGCGCGCTGCCAGCGGTTGACGGGCGGCTTCGTTGCGGGCATTAAGCAGCGACATGGCCACCGCGCAATCTTTCGTGCCGAGACTTTCCTGCTTTTTGGTTTGCGTGTCTTCGATGTAGAAGGTGCCACCAAGTTTGCGGCGATAGAGGATGAAACGACGTTTCATAATTTCGGTTTTTGTCCGAAAGCTATGAAGTCGCGTGTGGTTGGCCGTGTATCAGCTACACCAAGCGGGTGGCGAATCCCGTCATCGCGAGTGATTGCCAGTTAACACCGGAGCAATGGTTGAGTTGCAGCCCGGTATTGATTTCACTGGCACTTGCCGTCTCTGGTTTTGCCATCCTATTGGAAATAAATTTTTTAGGAATGGCGGAAGGGGTGGGATTCGAACCCACGGTAGAGTTGCCCCTACTTCTGATTTCGAGTCAGATGCCTTTAACCACTCAGCCACCCTTCCGTTCTCGATTTTTTGAAAAAATCGTAACAAAAAACGCTCGCAGCCAGTTCGTGGGCCACGTCCCAATCAGGAAGCTATTATGCGTGATTCCGCGTGAGCGGCAAGCTGGATTTGGAAACGGCTCCGGATGCAGCGGTTTCGAGTTTGGCTGGAACGGATGCCAAGGCGGTTATCGTCCAAAAGTTTTAGCAGTTCCTTCTAGTTCAAAAGGAACGTGGCTGCTTACATTCCGCGACGAAATACCCCGAAATAAAAACTGTCGCGTAATAAATGATTGTAAAGCTGCTTGTCCGTACCTGCCGAGACCGAGTCGGTTATCTCTTGCTGACGCTCGCCATTCTTCTATCCAACACAAATTCATCAGCGCAATCGGCGTCCAGTCGGTGGGATAAAAATTCGCGTCTGAAGGTCAGTTCAAATAAGCGATTTCTCGTTCGCGCTGATGGGCAGCCATTTTTCTATCTCGGGGACACTGCCTGGGAATTATTTCATCGATTGAATCGTGAGGAAGCGGATCGGTATTTGCAGAATCGGGCGGAGAAAGGATTCACCGTGATTCAGGCGGTGGTGTTGGCGGAGTTGGACGGATTGAAAACGCCGAATCCGTACGGGGAACTTCCGTTTCACGACAACGATCCGAGCCGGCCCAACGAAGCGTATTTCCAGCATGTGGACTACATTGTGGACAAGGCCGCATCGCTGGGACTTTACATTGGCATGTTGCCGACATGGGGCGACAAGGTGGGGCAATACGGAAATTATTTTTTCAACGAAGATAACGCCCGCGCGTATGGCCGTTTTATCGGCAAGCGATACAAAGATAAACCCATCATCTGGATTCTGGGCGGCGATCGTCCGCCGGATGTCACCGCAGAAATCTGGACTGAGATGGCGCGCGGTTTAAAGGAAGGCGATGGCGGGCGACATCTGATGACGTTTCATCCTTTTGGCGGCGGGCATTCGTCCGTGGCGTTCCATTATTCAGATTGGTTGGATTTCAACATGATTCAGTCGGGGCACAGTGCCACGGGTAATAATTACGGGCGCATTCAGTTCGATTATAATTTACGTCCGCCGAAACCCACTTTGGATGGTGAGCCGGCGTACGAATATCCGCCGGATGCGATGCCGCCGAATCGTCCGGTCGGTGCGTTGGAAGTGCGGCGACGCGCTTATTGGGCTTTGTTCAGCGGCGCGTTCGGTCACACGTATGGAACTCATCCCATCTGGCAGATGTACGCACCGCCACGGAATCCGCTGTGGGACGTCAAAACGCCGTGGTATGACGCGTTGGATTTACCCGGCGCCAAGCAACTCGCGCATGTAAAAGCGTTGCTGTTGAGCCGGCCGTTTTTAACCCGGATTCCCGATCAATCGGTGATTTACTCCGGTTTACGCGGAGGTCTGGAATATGTGTCGGTAACGCGCGACGGAACGCGCGGTAAGAATGATGCGAGCTATATCATGGCGTATTTTCCGCAATACGTCGAAGTCACTTTTAAAACCGAGCGTCTGTCGGGTGAAACCATTCGCGGTTGGTGGTTTAATCCGCGGGACGGTTCAACGCAGGCGCTTGGTGAATTTGCGAAGGAGAAGCTGATGAAATTTGCTCCGCCGACGCAGTCCACCAAAGAAGATTGGATACTTGTGCTGGATGATGCGAAAAGGAATTATCCTCCGCCAGGCACACCGATTAAACAGACGTCTGATCGGCGCTGATATTGTAACATGACAACCTCGATTCGATTGCTCGCTCGACCGGCAGCATTATGGCGACATTTCGTTTTAGCACTGATGGCCGTTTTGCTGCTGAGCTGCAGTTCAGCTTCCAAATCACAAAAAGCATCCAGCGGTAAAATTCCGGTCATCTACGATTCAGATATTGGCGATGACATTGATGACACCTGGGCGTTGGGATTTTTGCTGCGTTGTCCGGAATTGGATTTGAAGCTGGTGGTCGGGGATTGCGGGAAGCCGCTTTATCGCGCTAAACTGTTGGCCAAATTCCTCGAAGTCGCCGGGCGCACCGATGTGCCGGTCGGAATCGGGATGGATGTTGAAATTAAAAACAGTCAACGCCAGGCCGCGTGGATTAAGGATTACGATCTCGACAAATATCCGGGCAAAGTTCATCGCGACGGAGTGCAGGCAATCATTGATACCATCATGAATTCGCCGCAACCGGTCACAGTGATTGCGGTCGGGCCGGTGCAGAACATTGCCGAAGCGCTCAAGCGCGAACCGCGTATCGCGCAGCGCGCGCGTTTCGTCGGAATGCACGGTAGCGTTCGCGTGGGCTACAACAACGATCCGAAGATTTCACCGGAATACAATGTGAAGCTCGCACCTGCTGCGTTGCAGGTCGCTTTTGCCGCGCCCTGGGACGTGACGATTACTCCGTTGGACACTTGCGACAAAATCAGTCTCAGCGGCGAGAAATATCAGCGCGTGTTCCAATCCAAAGACCCCATTGCTGCTGCGGTCATTGAGAACTATCGTCATTGGGCGATTGCGCGAAAAATGGGTTCGCCCGAAGCTTTTCCGGTTCGCAGCACCACGTTGTTTGATGTGGTGGCGGTTTATCTTGCGTTCAGTCAGGAATGGTGCGGCATGGAATCCATCGGCATCCGAGTGACTGACGATGGTCTTACGGTTGAAGATCCCAACGCCAAAAAAGCGAACGTGGCGCTGACGTGGAAAAATCTTCCCGCACTGGAAGATCTCTTAGTCGAACGCCTGACCAATGGGCGCTGACTTCAGTCTGCATTACAAACCAGACGGCAACATGCCGTAGGCGGACAACTTATTCTGCGCCACTACTGAGGGTCACCCTGTTTGATCCAGGCCTCGTTGAAATGCACATACTTGATGGATTTGCGCGCGGGTTTCCCCAGCGCATCCCGTTCCCGTGCGCGACCAAGATGATAGCTGTACGTTGCGTGTAACGTTCCATCCTGGCCCTGAAGAATACTGGGATAACTGTAAGCATGAGGTTTGTCGGGATCGCCGATCTCGGTCTCCAGATGACGTTTCCATTTCCAGGTCCGGCCTTCGTCGTCAGACAACTGCACGACCAGACTGTGTCGCCCGCGTTCGGTGTCGTTGCCGACAAGCAACCAGTTCCCGTTCCGCAACGAAATGATTTCCGCACCCGTGCCCGGATTGAGAATGTCGCTGTCCGTCACTGGCGACCAGGTTTCACCGCCGTCCCGGGATTCGCTTTGTTGCAGGCGTTTGGGAGGCGGGCCGTTGTCGCGCATGACGGTGTAAAGCGAGCCATCGCGTCGTTGCACGATGCTGGGTTGGATGTTGCCCGCGCCAATCAACGGATTGCTCGTGCGCCAGGTTTGCCCCCAGTCATCCGTGATCGCCATGAGCGAAAAGGAAAAACCGTCCGAATAGAGCGGCACGATTAAACGGCGTCCTTCGAACACGAACGGATGCGCCCGCGTCATCCACCCGAGGCGGCGCTGCAACTTATCCGCCGCCTGCGCGGATAACGAAATCAATCGTTGCTGACGCCGCTCGAGTTCTTCCGCTGAAAGATCCGCGTGGGCCAGTTGCGCTTCAGCTTGATGGACATAATTGGAAACTGCCGATTCAAAGCCCGGTCCGGGGGTGACGTGTAATACTTCGTTGACGGTCCATTGCGGTGGACCGTCCTGATGATAATTCGTGGCGATGCGATATTTCAGCAATGCGGATTCCCATAAATTGGCGAGAATGGTCGGCCAGAACAGCCACAGGCGGCCTTCCGGATCAATGATCATGGCGCAATTCGTGTCGGGATACTCAGGCGTGTCCGCCATGGTAAAACGCGGACTCCAGCCTTTCTGTCCTTTGCGTTTGCGCGCGCCCTCGATTTTAACATCGTCTGCCGTGCGTTCGCCCGACCCGTTGAACCAACACACGAGCAAATCGCCTCGCGGTGTTTCCACCAGACAGGACCCGTGATTGTGCCAGCTTTCGAGCGGGAAGATCAGTTCCGCTTCAAAAAACGGTTGTTCTGGCGCGGGAGTCTGGCCGATGGCTGCCAATCCAAAGACTCCCGTCAATCCGACGAGGATAAAGCGATGGAAGAAACTTTTCATTGGGGTAATTAAAAGGTGAATTTGAAAACGCGTATCCGGTGTAAATTTTATCGTGCTTGTTTCAACAACCTTTCAATCTCCTTTCGCTTTGGCGCGGAAGGTTGCGCGCCTAAGCGAGTGACGGAAATGGCTGCTGCTGCGTTTGCGAAACGAACGGCGGCGCGCAACCCCAATCGCTCCGCCAGACCAACCGCCAGCGCCCCATTGAACACATCGCCTGCCGCAGTGCTGTCCACTGCACGAGTGCGGAAAGCGGGAATCAATTCTTCAATCCCGTCACTGGAAAGAAACGCGCCTTGAGCACCGAGCGTGATGATAACGGTGGAAACGCCGCGACGATGAAGTTGCTGAGCGGCACGCCGAGCGGAGGTAGCGTTGCGGACTTTTACGCCGGTCAGAATTTCTGCTTCGGTTTCATTTGGCGTCAGAATCGATATTTGCCGAAGCCATTCGTCAGGAAGCTTCTGGGCCGGGGCAGGGTTGAGAATGACCGGGAGATCCGCTTTAGTCGCCATTTTGATAGCGGTTTCAATCGTCGGCAGGGGAATCTCGAGTTGAAGCAGCAGGACGTCCGCTTCGTAGAACGCCGCTTGCGCGCGCTTGACGTCAGCGGGTTTTAATTGCGCGTTGGCGCCCGGAGCGACGGCGATGCTGTTCTGGCCGTCAGCGGCAACAAAAATTAACGCGACGCCGCTCGGGACATGTTTGCGGCGGATGTAGGCGGAATTAATTCCTTCGCGCACAAAGGCGCCGATCATTCGATCGCCAAACTGGTCATCGCCAATGCAACCGACAAAACAAACCGCACCGCCGGAGCGATGCGCGGCGACGGCCTGATTCGCGCCTTTGCCGCCAGCGGCAGTACTGAACTGGCCGCCCAGAATAGTTTCGCCCGGCCGCGGAATCCGGGGCAGTTGCGCAATCATGTCGGTGTTCAAACTGCCGACGACCAGAATATTCGGTTTCATCCTTCGTCTCGCTTTGTTAATCGATGCCGGTAGTAATCCACAATGACCGCGGCCACGATGACCGCGCCGGTAACCAATCGTTTGATTTCATCTTTGGCGCCCACTGCGGCCAAACCGGAGTTCAACACCGCAATGATCAACACGCCGAAAAGCGTTCGCAGAACTGAGCCTCTTCCGCCCAGCAGGCTGGTTCCTCCAATCACCACCGCCGCGATGGCTTGAAGTTCATAACCGGCGCCAGCATTTGGGTTGGCAGATTGAAAGCGCGATGTATCAATGATCGCCCCCAGCGCCACCAGGAATCCATTGATGACAAAGACAATTATTTTGATGCGATGCGGTTCAATGCCACAGAGCCGGGCGGCTTGAGCATTTGAGCCGACCGCCAGCATGTGGCGACCGAGGACGGCGTACGAAAGAGTGAATTGCGCCAGAATCACGACCAACATTGCCAGCAGGAACGGCAGGGAGAGTCCCAAAAAACTCGTTGCCGCAATGCTCTCGACGACGGAGCCGAGGTAAAGCGTTTGCGAATTGGAAACGGCATGCGCTCCGCCGCGCGCCATTTCCATCATGCCGAGCGTGACGATGAACGTGGGCAGTTGCCAGCGTTGCGCGACGGCGCCGTTGATCCATCCGCATGCAGCACCAATCAACAGACAGAAGGGAATCGTCGTCCACAGCGGCCAATTCCAGCGCGTCAAAGCGACGCCCATCATTGCGCCACACAAACCGAGAACCGAGCCGACGGACAAATCAATTTCCGCTACGATGAGCACAAAAGTCATTCCGGTGGCGACGAGCAATGCTGCCGGAATCTGATTGGCGATAGTGCGGAACGTTTCCGGGCTGAAGAAATGTTTGGTCGTGAGACTGAAGATCAGGATTAATCCGCCGAGGGCGATGACCAATCCCAGATAATCCGCCATCCAACTGCGCCATCCCGCCGGAGATGAGGTGGTGCGTGCTTCTGTCATTGCGCGGAGAGCGAAGCCGCAGTGATGAGATCCACCGGTGTTTCTCGATCCGCCGGCGTTGATTTCGTCCGCAGCATTTCCAAGGCGTATTCGATGCCGAATACCGCCAATTGATCGCCATGCTGATCTGCGGTTGCGAGCAGCTTGCCTTCTTTGACGAGTTGGCGTGCGGCCGCAATGTTGTCGAACCCAACGACGAACGTCCGGTCCAATTTTCCAGCGGCGCGCAAAGCGGCCACCGCTCCCAGTGCCATGCTGTCATTGGCGCACAACACCGCTTTCAGATCCGGATGTTCGTTGGCCACTGCAGCGACCAATTGGCTGGCGCGATCAGTTTCCCAATAACCGGATTGAGAACTCACGATGTTGAGGCCGGCTGCTTTCATCGCCGCTTCAAAACCGAGTTTGCGCTGAATGCCATTGAAAGCATTGGGAGCACCTTCAACCATCATGACTTTGTCGCCGGGAGAAAGTTTCGTCGCCAGAAATTCGCCGACAGCCTGAGCGCCTTTGCGATTATCCGGACCGACAAATGGAAATTTGACGTTGCTGGCGGCCAGCACGTCTTCATCAAATTTGTTGTCAATGTTCACCACGATGATTCCGGCTTGTTGAGCCCTTTTGCAGACAGGAACCAGCGCCTTCGAATCCGCCGGCGCGATGACGATCGCATCAACCCGCTGAGCGATCATCTGTTCGACGAGATCAATCTGGCGACTGACGTCGAGTTCATCTTTGATGCCGTTGGCGAGCAATTCGTATTTGTCGGCATGAAGTTTCTGATGCGCTTTAGCGCCGTTTTCCATCGTCAGAAAAAATTCATTCGCGAGCGATTTCATGATTAACGCGACTCTTGGTCGCGCATCGGTCGCGGAAGCGTTGGGCGTAGGTTTGCAACCGAGCAGCAAAGCGGTCATCAAAACGCAAAAAAAGGAAACGAATAACAATCGGGATTGATTTTTCATGGCAATAAAGATTCGCCGACTTTGGCGAGGAAAGCATTCCAGACACGATCGCCTGCTGAACCATCGAGCCCGAGTCGCACAATGACCATGTTCCACTCGGGAATAATGAAGCAGTAATTGTTGTTATGACCGGCACCGCAATAAGTCCGAGGCGGAGCAGCGGGGAACTTACGCTTGCCGTCGGGCTTGATGCCGTTCACCCACCAATTGAATCCATATTCACCCGGGCCTTCGCTGTTTCGTTCCGGAAAACCATGAGGCACATCTGCGGCGACCTGAATTCGCGTCGCGGTGTCAATCCAACTCTCGCTCAATAACTGGCGTCCGTTCCAATTGCCGCGATTCAGATACAAGAGTCCCAGACGAGCCATTTCGCGGGCGGAAATTTTCATCACGCCGCCATTGTTTCCCGAGCCGCCGTTGACCGTAATGCCGTCAACGGCGCCGAGATTGCCCCAATGCCAGTTGCTCGAATTCATGCCAATCGGCTCGGCAATGCGGCGACGAAATAACTCGGCCAATGGTTCTCTGGCAATGTGCGTCAGAATATTGCCAAGTTGATTCATGGCGGAATCCCAATAGGCGAATTTGCTGCCGGGCGGTTGAAACAGTGGTTCAGGATTGGGGTCGAATGGCGTTCTGCTCGGGCCGTGTTTGTAGCTGCCGCGCGGTTCGTCGTTCATCGCGCGATAGCCAGAGGTCATCGTGGTTAAATGCCGCAACGTGACTTCCGGATAAACTGCGGCCATCAATGGGAGAATGTCTGCAGCTTTCGTGTTCAACGTGCATTTGCCGCCGTCCACCAACAAACCCAGCGTTGTGCTCGTGAACACTTTGGTCAGCGACCAGACGCCATGAACATGATCAATGTTGTCGCCGTGCCAGATGATGCGGCCATGTCGCACAATGACCAGTTCGCGCCCGCCATCTTTGCCGACGGTGCGATTTAACAAATCAACCGCCGCCTGCAATTTTGTAGCGTCCACTCCCTGGGATTCCGGCGTTGCGAGCTGCCATTCCTTGTCCGGAAAAACAGTTGCGGGTGTGGGGGCAGCGTAAGTCTGAACGACGCCCAACAGAAGCCAGCCGCATCGGGCGACGGACGCCAAAGCGCGACGACACGCGTGAGCTGACTTCATCATCATGGTTGGACAAAAAATTTAGGCACGGCGCTTGTTTCCTGCCTAGCAGAATACCATTCAGGACTAGGACGAAACTCTGCTTATGATCGAAAGCCGCCGATTGCCATCCGGCTGATTATCGGCGAGTGATTTTCAAGGCTACATCTTCTTTCAACGGTGGGCTCGTCAGCGTCACAGAGTTTGCAGATGCAACAATTCGCTCACGGGAAATTCGTTTTCCAGTGACCGGATCAATCCATTCCACTTGGTAGCGACCAGGCTCAAGATTCAACGTGAGATGAACCGGTGAGCCAGCCGCCGCTTGAGGAAACGGGCCATCAGCCGACCATTCAAAATCAATCGCCGGATCAACGCGCGTCATGGCCAGTTGTTTCATGCGCCGATCTTCAAAATACTCGCCCATCAATCCCGGTGTGGCGGTGTCGCCCGCCTTCAGGTTGGTCGCCGGAATCACCGCTTTCGCAACGTCCGGTCCGGACCAGAACAGTTTTGCAACGGAGTTGCTGCCGGTTTCATAACATTCCAATCGGATTTTTGCGGGCACGCCGGCTTGCAATTCTGCTTCGCCGTGATTTTCGGTCGGTTGAGATTTGTTGCCGTTATTTTCGATCAGTAACTGGTTATTAAGCCAGAGCCGGGCTCTATCACGACTGACGGTGTAGAAACTGAATTTCCCGCTTTGTGGTGGCGTGATTGTTCCTTTCCAGCGAACCGTGACCTGATCCACTTCCGTCCGGCGCCGCGCATAAATGGCATAAGTCTTTCCTCGTTCTGCCAGCGCCTGTACTACGACTGTGCCCGGTGGATTGATTGCCGCAATTACCGCAGGCTCAGGTTGCATTCGGACAAAATTGAGCCCGTGCATGAAATTCTTGAGCACGCGAAATTGCGAACGCAGCTCGGTGTTGCCACCACCGGGAGAGCTGTATTCGCGCAACGTGCCGGCCGGATGTTGCGTCGAGAATGAATAATCGAGGTGACTGAACAGCGCTCCACCAGCGAGCAGACAATCCCACGCTTCCGAGCGATAGGTGAAGTTGGCCTGGCCGCGAAAACCGGTTTCGTTGTCCCCAATGACTTTATTCAGTTCGTAGTTACGCGACACCGGTTCAGCGGAATCACCGTGATGATAATTGAAAATCGAGACCGCCGGATGCGGATTGCGGATATTCAGACCTTGCGGGTTGAGGCCGATCAGATGCGTATTCGGCAATGAAACCTGAGCCGCGACGATAGTGTCGATGATTTCATTCTGCCACTCCATGGTAACGCCACCCATCCATGGCTCGTTGCATATTTCGTAGTAGAGATTGTCGAAACCGTTGAGTTCTGTGACGAATTTGCGCACGACCGCCTTCTGCGCTTCCAGCAGGTCAGGATGCTTGAGTGTGAACACCTCGTCGCGCGGACAATTCCCGATGCCGTTGATGTTGTTGCTCGCGTTCATCGGGCTGACCTGCCACAGGGCTTCATCGTAAAGCGGGCAAAACAAACTCAATTCCACGACGATTCCGTATTTGCCGGCCAACCGGATAAAACTCTTGAGCCGCTCGAAATAGGCGTCGTCCCAGCGGGTCAGGTCGAACTTGTTGCCGCCGGCGAATTCACCAGGGGTGGAACTGCGTGCCCACGGCGAAATAAAATATTCCGGACGCGGGGCCAGCGTGTTGTCCGTAATGTTAAATGAACCAGGCACTTCGCGATACGTGCCGGAGAAGAGTCGCGTGTGATTCAATCGTTTCGAGCGCAGTTCTTTCAGGTAAGTCACATAATCGAACTCTTTATTAAGCACCGCGCCGTAGTGTTCGCTCGAACCGATGAGCACGGCCGGCTTTCCGCGAAACTGAAAATAGTGGGGATTTTCAGGATGCAATGCCAACGGCCGGTTGTCGGCCCAGGCTGAAGGCATGCACAGTAACGCACCTCGTGCGATCCAACTTAATAGAACGGAAACGTATTTCATGGTGAGCTGACAACGCGACACGGCTGTTGCGTGGTCAGGACGACGGGCGCAACTGCTGATGCGTTTTAGGAGCGGAGTCATGAAAGAGGAGAAGCAGAAAGGCAAACCGGCTTTCAACACAATTGTTCGTTCCAAGACCAAAACTCGCGAAATAAAGAATATCGTCCAACTCTTGAATGAATTCCTGCTAGTCAATTGATGCCTGGTTTTTGAAAACTTTTCATGACTCAAGCATGACACCAATCGCCCATTGCATTGCCGTTGTTTCGCGCCGTCGCCGGTTGACCAGAGCCTTGTCCGGTTGTTTGCTCGTTCTCTTATCACTCACGCTCGCCTGTCAGACTACAACCACCCGCAAGCGAGTTCATTTTCCGGGTGCTACATGGGAGCACCGACAGCCGGCGGAATTGGGATTGGACGCAGCGTTGTTAGAACAATTGGCAACCCAGCTGGGTGGACGCGGTTGTGTGGTCAAGGATGGTTACATGGTCAAGACGTGGGGCGATCAGAAGCAGGTGCGTGATGTGCTTTCGTCGGCGAAACCGGTTTTGAGCACCTTGCTGTTCTTCGCGATTGAAGAAGGGTTGGTCAAAAGTGTGGATCAACCGATTGTCGAATTCGGTTGGGATTTAAAAGGCAAAGATCGCGGCATCACTTTCCGTCATTTGGGCGCAATGAACAGCGGTTACGCCCGTCCGGAAGGGCCGGGCGAAGCGTGGGCGTATAACGACTACGCCATTCAGCTTTATCAGATGACGCTGTTCGACAAAGTCTTCAAAGCGGACGCGAAGGTCGCCGCCGAAGATCCGAAGCGACTAGGCGCGCTGCAATTCGAAGACGGACTGAAGTTTTCCGACAAGCGTCGCATTTCTGCTTCCGTGCGGGATTTCGCGCGTATTGCGTGGTTCTGGGCTAATGACGGTTATTGGAGTGGCAAGCAACTGCTGCCGAAGCGTTACTTCACGGAATATCGCCAGCCGCAAGCGCAGCGAAATCTTCCGGTCAGTCGCGAAGCCAAGACCGATGATTATCTCAAGATCAAAACCTATGGCGGCGGTTCGGAACATTTTACGCGGTTTGGGCCGGGAGTTTATGGTTTCAACTGGTGGTTCAATGGCACAGGAGATCGTCATCGCGAAAATCTCACGTGGCCGGATGCGCCGGTGGATACGTTTATGTCCATCGGAGCCGGCGGAAACAATGCCGCTATCATTCCGAGTCTCGGTCTGGTGTTAGTGGCGGCGGGAGCGGATTGGAATGACCTCCAGGCCGGTGATCCGAAGTCGAAGATCAATCAAGCGTTGAAACTGTTGGCTGGCGCGGCGGGTTACAAATCGGAACGACAGGCGATTGTTACGGGTGAAATGAAGAAATGGCAGCCGGTGACCGTGACGTTTACCGGACCGGAACTTTCTGAAACCGGAACGCCGAATCCGTTTACTGACTTCCGGCTGGAAGTGACGTTTCGAAACAAAAACCGGAAGGTTGTCGTTCCCGGATACTTTGCTGCTGACGGAAACGCGGCTGAAACCAGTGCTACGTCAGGAAACCGGTGGCGAGTGCATTTCATGCCGGATGAAGCAGGGCAATGGACTTTTCAGGCCAGTTTTCGCAAAGGCCACAACATTGCGGTTTCAACTGATGCCAATGCCGGCGACGCGGTTGCTTTTGACGGTGTCGGCGGTTCGTTCACGATTGCTCCGGTGGAAAAAGATGCGCCCGGATTTTATGCGAAGGGCCGATTGGAATACGTCGGTGAGCGGTATCTGCGTTTTGCGGAAACCGGTGAACCGTGGCTGAAGGGCGGCGCTGACAGTCCGGAGAATTTTCTGGCTTATGCAGATTTTGATGACACCACGCCGACGTTGAGTTTCCGCGCGCATTACGATGATTGGCGGCCAGGCGATCCGACTTGGAAAGACGGCAAGGGCAAAGGAATGATCGGAGCGCTCAATTACCTCGCTTCAAAGCGGATGAACTCCGTTTACATGATCACGATGAACGTCCAGGGCGACGGCAACGATGTGTGGCCATGGATTTCGCCGACGAACATCACGCGCTTCGATTGCAGCAAACTGGATCAATGGAACATCGTGTTCGATCACATGGATCGCGTGGGACTGATGTTGCATCTGTTGCATCAGGAACAGGAGAACGATCAGTTGCTCGATGGCGGCGATCTCGGGCCGACCCGTAAGTTGTATTATCGCGAACTCATTGCGCGCTTTGCGCATCATCCGGTGATTGTGTGGAATCTGGGCGAAGAGAACACCAACACAACCGAGCAGCAGAAAGACTTCGCGCGATACGTTCGCGAGACTGACCCATACGATCATCCGACGGTCATTCACACGTTCCCGAGTCAGGTGAATCAGGTTTATACGAATCTGGTCGGTTATCCGTATATCGAAGGGCCGTCGTTTCAATTTGGTCGCGCTTCGCGCACGCACAAAGAGACGGTGAAGTTTCTGGCGTTGGCTCGCGAGGCGGGACGACCCTGGTACGCGTGTCAGGATGAAATCGGGCCGGCGGAGGATTGTGTGCCGCCGGATGCGCGGGATACGGAGCGGACGGAAATTATTCGTCACGCGTTATGGGGAAATCTCATGGCGGGCGGTTCGGGCGTGGAATGGATTTTTGCCTACGACACCTGGCCGCGTAAGCCTGGTAAGCATCTTGATATCGCGTGCGAAAACTGGCGTCCGTGGGACAAGCTTTGGGATCGCACGGCGGTAGCGTTGGATTTCTTCCACCAACACATTCCGTTCCGGCAAATGGATACGGCGGATAAGCTGGTGAGTGGCACTAATGCCTGGTGTTTTGCAAAACCGGGAGAAATTTATGCCGTTTATGTTTTTGGCGGAGCAGATGTTAAACTGCAACTTCCTGAAGGAACATTTACACGGTCCTGGTATGACACGCGGAATGGTGGGCCGCTGATTCCTGCCGGTTCAATCACTGGGCCGGGCGCAATCAATTTAGGAACTCCGCCGCGTGATCTGGATAAAGATTGGGTCGTATTGCTTCAGCGTAAAAAATAATTCTCTGATTTCGAATTCCACTATTGCCAACCCTCATTATGAAAAAAGCCATCCTTAGTCTTGGTTTGCTGGCCGTTTACTTCGGTGCTTCCGCGCAGAATGATTCCGTTCTGTTGTTTGAAGATCGCTTCGGCGATTTACGTTCCGGCTCGCTCGGCAGTGTTGTCGGTGCGCACGCCGAATATCATTACCTTCCGGAAACGGCGGCCAAAGGCAACTGGGCCATCACCGCGTTTTCCAGTTCCTATCAATGGCAGAAAGCCTGGCGCGGCGCCCGGCACAACGGGAAGCCGGCATTGTTCCAGATGTATCACAATGCGACGGTAAAACATTATCATCCGATGGTTGTCGGTGGCGACGAGTTGTGGCGGGACTACACGTTGACGGCGAAGTTTATTCCCGAGATGGATGAAGGCGGTCGCAGCGGCGTGGTGGTGCGGTATCACAATGATCGTTGCAACTACTTCGTCGGCGTGGACGGCGCTGAAGCAATGATCAAACTCGTTCAGCATGATGCTTCCTTTCGCTTTCCCAACGAAAAAATTCTCATCAGCAAGCCATTCGCGTGGAAAGCGGGAGACGAGCTGACACTGGAAGTCACCGTTAAAGGAGATCGCATCGAAGCGAACTTCAACGGAAAACTCAAACTGGATGTAACCGATAAAACGTATCCTCAAGGCCGGATTGCATTGGTGGCTGATGTGCCGACGAAATTTTTATCCGCCCGGGTGACCGGTTCAGCGGCAGAGAAAGCCCGCGTGGCCGAGGCGCGCGCAAAGATTGAAGCGGAATCCAAAGCGTTGATTGCCGCGAATCCCAAAGCGGTTCTGTGGAAGAAATTCAAGACTGACGGCTTCGGAGTAGGACGCAATTTTCGATTCGGCGATCTGGATGGCGATGGACAGATTGACATTTTGATTGGTCAGGTGCGTCACCACGGTCCTAAGGATGCCAACAGTGAAGTCAGTTGCCTGACGGCCGTAACGTTGGATGGCAAACAAATTTGGCAGATCGGACAGCCCGATCCGTGGAAAGATCATTTGAGCAACGACGTCGCGTTTCAGATTCATGACATCGATGGCGATGGCCGGAATGAAGTGGTTTATGTCATGAACATGGAGCTGATCATTGCCGATGGCGCGACCGGTAAAATTAAAAAGAAAGTTCCGACTCCGGAAACTCCCGCCAACACCAAGCCGCCGCGCAATCGTTTTCCCCGAATTCTGGGCGACTCTATGCTGTTCTGTGATTTGCGCGGTTTGGGCCGTCCCGGTGATATTATTCTGAAAGATCGCTACGAAAGTGTCTGGGCCTACGACGAGAATCTGAATCTGCTTTGGCACGCGCAGTGTAACACCGGACATTATCCGTTTGCGTTCGATGTTGATGGCGACGGGAAAGATGAAGTGGCCATCGGTTACTCGCTGTTCCGTCACGACGGCAAACAGATCTGGACGCTCGACAAGCAATTGAAGGATCACGCGGACGGCGTGGCGATTACCCGATTCAAAGCAGAACCTAATGCCGAACTGAATGTGATGATTGCCGGCAGCGACGAAGGCGTGCTCTTTTTGGATATGAACGGCAAGATTCTGAAACACCATCGCATCGGTCATGCGCAGAATCCGGTAATCGCCGAATTTCGCACGGACCTTCCCGGATTGGAAACTATCACCATGAACTTCTGGGGAAATCAGGGCATCGTGCATTGCTTCGATGCCAACGGAAATCTTTATCACGATTTCGAGCCGGTGCAGCACGGCAGCATGATGTTGCCGATTAACTGGACAGGAAAACCGCCGGAGTACTGGATTCTGTCGCCGAATGTTGAAGATGGCGGCATGTATGATGGTTACGGTCGGAAGGTGTTTGAGTTTCCGGCTGATGGTCATCCTGACATGTGCGTCGCCGTGTTGGATCTGACCGGTGATTGCCGTGATGAAATCGTCGTGTGGGATCCGACGGAAGTCTGGATTTACACGCAATCGGACAATCCCAAATCCGGTCGGCTCTACAAACCGAAGCGCAATCCGCTTTACAATTATTCCAACTACCAGACGTCCGTTTCGCTTCCTGGCTGGTCGGATGACAAATGAAAATCGGGACGACCAGCTTCGGTTTTCGGTACGCGTTTCTGGATGCCGCCCGAGCGCCGAAGCTCAGCGAGATGATTCGTCAGGCTCGCGAGGCAGGAATCGAACGCCTGCAAATTTGCGAGAACACGCGCCCGCTTGAAGCTTCTGCAGCGGAATGGCGTGAGGCGCATCGCTGTGCGGAAGACTTCGGCGTGGAATTGCAATTAGGCGGTAAAACGCTGAGTCCTGTGACAGCGGAACGATACATTCAACTCGCCGAAGAGCAGGGGTTCAAACAATTGCGTCTCGTGATGGAAGATCCGGATCATCACGAGACGGCGACGCGCGAAACGGTCGTCCGCTTGTTGGAGGCGACCGTTCCGAGAATGCAGCGGGCCGGATTGCAATTGGCGATTGAGAACCATTTCGACATCGCAGCGAAGCTGCTGATTGAAGTCACGGCTGATTATCCGAAAGAGGTGGTCGGTTTTTGTGTGGACACGGCGAACTCCCTCCGAAGTTTTGAACCGACGAGTGAGGTCTTTCGGCTATTAGGTGAGCGCGCGGTTTGTTATCACCTGAAGGACTATCGGGTGATCGGCTCGATGGTCAATTTTTCCGTGATCGGTGCGCCGCTGGGCGAAGGGCAACTCGATCTCGCCGGCTGCTTGAAAGATATTTTTTCCCGTTCACCTGTGCCGCCGTTATACGTCGAAACCTGGACCCCGTCAGAGAACGACCGCGAAAAGGATATCGCTCTCGATGCCGAATGGGTGCGTCGTTCGGTGAAGAATCTGCGGGAGCATCTGGCGCAATTGCCGGTTGTTGCAACGGCTTAAAAAATTCAAGTGGCGGTATGCCCGTGATGAAATGGCGAACTTCCGCCGTTCAACGCGCTACTGAGTCTAAAAACGGGGCTGAGCTTTTTGGAGGGCCGATCATTCGCGGCGGCTGGAACGGGCTCATCCCGTTCCAGCCGCTCAACAATTATTTCACGCGTTCGATGAGGATGGCCCAATCCTGATCGGCTTCGACCGGGGGCTTACCGAGTTGCACCAATTGGCCGCCTTCGACTTTCTTTCGACTTGGCAGGAATTCTCCCGTGCGTGGGTTGTACCAACGCTGAATGTAGTTGCCTGGAGCAGTGACGAGATTGAGCATGCCGGTCTGTTCGCCGATCGGCACATAGATCGCATAAAGTTCCCCGGGCTTGGCGAACACCTGTCCTTTAACAAAGTTGTTCAGTCCCTGATAACCCCTCGTTCCGGTTAAGAGTGAATCCATCGGCTCCATTTCCCAGAACGGCAAGGCTTCGACAAATTTCCGGGCGTACCAGGTGAATTGCCAGAGTGATTCGTATTTGCGGAAATCATCCGTTTTAATCAGGTCGCTCAAAATAAGTTCCAACTGTCCGCCGGAGAGATAAATCGGCCAGATGTATTCGCGGCGATGCCGGTCGGCGTTGGTTACGCTGGAGGTATCAGGAAAAAATTCATCCATACCGATGACTTGCGGAAAACCGGCTTCTCGCGATGCCTGACGCCAGTATTCCACGATGTCGGTGTCGCGCCATTGGAACGACGTGACGGGAAACAATCGATGGCCGAGAAAATCTTTCCACGCCTGCGGCATTCGGCCGGCATGATGCACCGTGATGGGATGTTTGTACGGATCAATCGCATCAATGTATTCGGCGTAACTCTTGACGAGATCGGGTGGCAGTTTCAGGTCGAGATTATATTCCTCGCAGAGATTCCACTGGAGCGCCAGATGATGGCCAAACCGCGCGACGATTTCGCGATAGTAAAGCTTCCGCTCAGTGCCCAGCAGTGTGCCGTCCAATTCGTTCTTGTTCGGAGCTTCGGCTTCATTCAGCACAAAATGCAGGAAAATGGAGCGGCGTTGAGCATGATCCAGCACGATGCTCCACTGCTTCAGTTTTGTGAGATCAAAATGCAGATTGTCATTGGTCGCGTTGCCCTTGTGATCAATCGGGCCGAGGAAAGGCCAGACATTCTTACCATCGCCGCCGATGTTCATCGGCAGGAAGTAGAGATTGTTCATGTTCTGTTCGGAGAGATAATTCAACGCTCCGATGATGGCTTTGCCTGCGCCGTTGCCCCAATCGGGATCGCCGGGTTTCCAATCCTGCACGTGATTGGTGTAACGATGCGTCGCGCGCGGCGTGTTGGTGAATCCGACGTAAGCGAGAAAATCTTCCGGTTCATCCGTGCCGCC
>CALAYC010000336.1 GCA_937894935.1 uncultured Verrucomicrobiota bacterium | reverse complement strand
TCCTTCCGGCACAACTACGAACGCATAACGACCGGTATATTTGTTGGACGATGAATGCGGCAGCCCCGGTCGCTCCAAGACCCCAATCCATTCCGGATCGCCGATGAAATAGTTGCTCAGAATCAGGCCGTTCGTGAGGATGATGTTCTGACCGAGATTATTCGTCACCGGCCACAGCCCGGTGCGGTCATGACGACCGTTACGGTTCAAATCCAGATAATATCGAAATTCCATTCCACCCGTCAGCCGATTGGTGATGAACACCGGCGGACGCGGATCATATAGTGAATTAGCCCAGATTTGTTGCATATGATCCGGGTCGTTCACAGGCATACCGTCCTCGTATGTGAAACTCACATTCGTTGGATTCCGCATCGCAGCAAGCGGAGTTGATTGATGAAAATCCCACGCATAGTTGATGTAATTCGTCGAAACCATCAGATCGAACTGATGCGGGTTTCGTGTCGCCAATACGCCGGTCAGCAAATCCGCCGTCGCACGGTTCACTGCCGCATCGAGGGTAATGCGCGCCGTGGTTTGATCGGTAATAACTTTAACCGAGCCTTTTTCCCGTCCGCTCAACGCCAGAAATGCCACGGTCAAAAACGTGATGACCGACAGCATGATGATCGTAACGATCAAAGCGACACCGGATTCGCGGGACGAGTGCCGAATAACCGGTGACGAGATGCCGGCGGCCCGGGCGTTTTTCCTCCGGGCGATTCGGAAATCGGAAATCGAAAATCGAGATGGGGAGCGCAGTCTCATTGATAAGCAGCGGGATCAAAGTTGCGAACGGGCACGCGCCAACGGAAAACGTGCACCTTGCCGGCCTGTTGAGCGAGATAATTGGCGCGCGCCGTGGCATCAGAAATAGCCCGCGCCTTCTCAACTTCTTTGGATTCCAGAATGCCAAGTTCCACTTCCACGGAAGCAGGAACGGCTGTGTTGGTAAAACTGATGATCGGTGGCTCGCCGTACAGATACTCCGCTTCAGTCGGCGTATAAATGTTCGGCCCGGCATTCGTTTTAATCCAATGTCCGTCCGGATTGTAACCCCGCACCTTGAAATGCACCACGCCGTCAACGATGCGACTGGCGCGCGCGGCGTTGCCTTGGGCGATTACGAAATCCCGCCAGAAAACATACGGGTTCTGTCGGAAAAACGTGTCAGTGTAATTCGTTTCAAACCGATAAAGCGTACCGCTCGTCCCGGCCGGAAAACTCAAGTCGTTAAGCCGGTCATTGGTTCGCACAAAGTATCCCACCGCAATCCATTTGCGATTCTCCCGCGTGAGGAAGAACAGGTCCTGCATCAAATTGGTGCGTTGCAGATTTGGATTATTGCCCGGCAGCGCCTGCACCAACGGCGCGAAATTCGGCAGTGCTACGAAGAAATTGGTCGCCAGCGAATTCGCCGGTGTCAGTTGTGAGAGATCCCGCGTCATCAGATCCGTCACCATGCGCCCCGCTTCCAAGGTATCCACCTGCGTTGTGCCCAGCCGATACGCCCGTTGCGTCTGAGTGAACATCAGCACCAGTCCGATGATAATCACGGACAACAATCCGGTGACGACGAGCACTTCGATCAACGAAAACGCCTGCCGCGTTCGCGCAAACACGACCTTCCGGCGATCGATTGAAAAAAACGATTTCATTGCAAAGCGGTGTAAACAGCGGGCTGCATCAACCAAGTGGAATGAGACATATCGTTCGTCGCGGGCGGAACCTCTACCAGATTCCCAGAAACGATTGTGCGAAACACCTGCCGTTGATTACCGATGCCACGAGCGGTCACCGGCCAGCGGAAGAGCAATCTCACTTCATGGGTGTTCATCTGTTGCTGTCGCGCGATGCGCCACGCATTCGAGCGCGTCAAAACTTCTTCCTGAGACAATCCGGGCGCATTGAAGTCCACCCAATCCAAATTCCAATTTTCAAACGGAGCAATCTCCGGAATCAGGCGATATCGCAATGACAGGTCACGCACGACGACATTGGTCTGCGGAGATTTTTCAATTGCTGGCCCGCTTAAAGCGCGAATGTAGGCAATCACGTAGTTGCTTCGCATCGTGTACTCGCGCGGAAAATTCTCAGCCCGATAAGGCCGCCAGCTACCGTCGGGATGAAAATATTCATAACGCGGGGTACTGAGCAGCCCGATGATCCGTTCACCATTGGTGATTACGTTTTGGGGTTCGGTCCCGCCGTTAACCCATGCCTGATTGACCGTATAAGCAAATTCGTCCGGGCCATCTGTTCGATTGGTGCTGGTTGGAGTCACCTGATAAACGGAGCGATAATTCGTAATCCCATCTACGTAGTTGGTCAGATCATCCAGGCCGCGCGCTCCGTTGCGGATGGCATCCAACAGATAGTTCGCATCCTGCACGATGATGGTTTCCTCGCGATTCTCCCGTTGCACGTTGAGGCCGAACGGCAGCACACCGATGATGGCCACGAGCGCGAAACCGATGATGGCGAGCGCCAGGGCAATTTCCACCAGCGTGAACGCGGCACAACGGCAATGGGAAACAATGATCTTCATTGCAACTCCTGTTTCACAACCCGGGCTCGACCGGTGAGTTTATCAATGCGCACGAGCACGAAATTGTTGGTGCTGTTGCCCGGAGGATTTTCGCTGAGACTCGGCAATGCTTGCACGGGGGTTTTGTCGGCTCCGCGCGAATGAAGCACGCTCCCGCGCGCGATGGGAATAAACTCGTCCCGCTCCGCGACGGTCAAGCCATCCACCGTCAACTGACCCAAATGATTAAACGCCAGATAAGGCAGCCAGACGTACGACCGATTCGGCGCATAAGCGTCTTCCGAAGGAAACGGAATCGTATTGGTCACCGCAAATCCGAAGACATCAAAGACCTGTTGATCGGGCGGATTCGCCGGCAAAGGCGGATCATAAATCCGGGTCGGCGGCGCGGCCGGCGGATTAAATTTGAAGGCTGGAATGATTACCCCCTCCGGCAACGAACTCCATTTGCCGAGATATTGCGGTGATTGTTGCCCGGGCTGTTCCCCGACGCTGCGCAAGGTGACGAACGCATAGCCGGTGAGTTGTTTGGCGTATAAATTGGTGGCTTTAGCTCGCTCCGCCGCATCACTGGTGGCGAGATTAAAGGCCGCCGCATTCGGCCACACACCATTGCCCCAAAAATTCGACGGACAAAACACCATGTAAACCGTCGTGCGCTGACTGATGGCGAATTGGCGCGCACGACGCACGTCATCCTGAATTTGCTGCACGCCCGCCGCCAACGTGTCGCCGGCCCGAAACCGCCCTATCGTCGGC
>CALAYC010000335.1 GCA_937894935.1 uncultured Verrucomicrobiota bacterium | reverse complement strand
AAGCGCGGCTCGACGCGCTCGATGTTCTTCAACGTGCGATTCTCCAACTGCTCATCGAGCGTCACGTCCCATTCGCGTTGTAACTTCGAAAATTCCCGCGCAAAGAAATTCAGCACCGCGTTCTGTCCCACGAGTTGGAGTTTCCCTTGCGAATCCGGCCCGGAGAAACCGCTCCGTTGCAATCGCGCTAATGCCGCGCGTTCTGCATTGAAATCGCGCGTGGAATAACGCGTCGGCACGTCCGGGTCAGGCAACCACACACCTTCATTCGCATCCGTCACGCCGACCGTCATGATGCGCGAGCCGTAGCCGCACTGAAGCAACGCGCTCAGTTGCGCCAAGCCACCGCGCAGCGACAACACAAACCGCGGCGCTTGCGGTTCAAGCGTGAAATCTTCGAGTTTGAAGTTCGCCTCCGCACCGCCCGCCGCTTGCAGTTGCGGCCATTGTTGACTCAGGAATTGCGGTACTTGCGACCGCGCAATGCGCACCGGCCCTTCAAGAATTTGCTGCGCGCCAGAAGGCACACCGAGCGGACGCAACGTCTGCTGCGTCCACACCCAATCACCAATCATCGTCAACACCGCCGACTTCTCTTTCAACGCGAGCACAATCTCGCCGTTCTCCTGCAACGTCGCGCGCAGCGGCAATTGATACGGCGCACGCGAAATCCTCATCGCGTTCGCTTTGCCCAGCGTCACGTTCTCGTGCTGCGCGAGCAACGGCAACAGCGCGACAAAATCCTTCGCATCGAGTTGCAGCAACGCCGGCGTTTCGCCTCCGGCCAGTTCTTCGATGCGCTCCACAATCGCATCGTCTGCTTTTGAAAAGGCAAACGCCCGCCCCTTCGGCAACGCATTCAAGGGACAACGACCACCGCTCCATTTCGCTTCAAACACCAACATCACTTTGCCGCGCGCAATCGCCTGCTCAAAGTTCGGCGGCAGGATGATGAATAACTCCACCGTTTCACCATCGGCGGCGCGTTGGAGAGCCGAGGCTTTCTTTGGTAAGACGAGGCTACCGACGAGCCGGCTCGTGGAAACACTCGCCCCACTACCAGACTGACGCGGCTTGTTCTCCTCCGCTTTCTTCGGCTTCTGCGCGTCCAGCCAATGCAACGCCACTGCAACCCCGTGCGCACAAATCTTTCCCCACTCACGCGCGTCCCGACATGTGCAAAGATTTTCGATATCAATCTCGCTCTTGATCACCATCGAAGCGCGAAACGAAACGCCGTCATTCTGCACCACGCCGCGCAAGAGCGGCGGTTGCCAATACGAACTCAGCACCTGACCGAGTTCGAGATACGCGCGGGCGCGCTTCACCACATCCCAACCCGCGGCCTTCTGCAACAAAGCTTCGTTCAATTCCACAGACATTCGGTTCAATATGCGGGCGACCCATCGGCTCGTTCAAGGCCACACACGTGAGATTGTTGCGGCGAGTGCGCCTCGTCCCGGTTGCCGGTCTCCGATTTTTCTCCCCGCGAGAATCTCAACCTCCTACGCTTTTGCCGTGGCCACTCTCGGCAAACGCAATACGCTCGGCATCATTCGTGAGGCCTCACCCGGCCTGTACCTCAATGGCGGCGACCTCGGCGAAATCCTTCTGCCCCGACGCTACATTCCCGCAAATCTCAAACCCAGGGACACGCTTGACGTCTTCGTCTATCGCGATTCCGAAGACCGCCTCGTCGCGACAACTGAAACGCCCCTCGCTACCGTTGGTGAGTTTGCCGCGCTTAAAGTCGTCAGCATTAATCCCAAGGTGGGCGCATTCCTCGACTGGGGCCTGGCGAAAGATTTATTGCTGCCGTTTCGCGAACAGGAACGTTCCGTTCGCGTCGGACAACGCGTCGTCGTTTTTATTTATCTTGATCCTCGCACTGAACGCATTGTCGCCACCACGCGCCTCAAACGTCATCTCAGTCCCGATCGACCGTTCTATCGCAATGGCCAATCTGTCGAAGTGTTAATCACCGGCGCAACGCCCTTGGGTTATCCTGCGATTGTAGAAAATGCCCATCCCGGTTTGCTTTATCGCGATACCGTTCCCACCCCGCTGCAAATCGGACAACGCTTACAGGCCTTCGTCCGAAACATCCGTCCTGACGACCAGATTGATCTGAGCCTCAACGCTTCCGGCTATCAACGCGTCACCTCGCTCACCGCTCAAATCGTTCAAGCGCTTGAAGCCAATGGCGGGAAGTTGGAATTCGATGACGACAGCTCACCGGAAGCCATCCGACAGAAGTTCAACGTCAGTAAGAAAGCGTTTAAGCAAGCGCTGGGAAAACTCTACAAAGCGCGACGCATCCAGTTCCTTCATCCGGGCATTGAACTGATCGATAACTCAAACTGGTCTCCCGGCGCCTGAGCGAAAAACAACCCGCTAATCATTCGCATCCGCGAGAGTCTCTGTCGTTCTCCCTCTCCTCCATTTCCAATGGAGGAGAAGGCTGGGGTGAGGAGGCGTTTAGCCAAATTCTGAGAAACGATTTCATCTTTCCGTAGCCGCCGAGGTAACGAGGCGGATGCACCGAGAAATACGAGGACATCCACTTCCTCGCGTCCGCTACTACCGACATCAAATAAGACGCCGTACCTGACGCACTCCGTTTGCCCTGCCAAACAGTTCGAATTGGATATTGGCCATTGGCAATTGGATATTGCTTTGGTGGGGCGAGCGTCCCCGCGAGCCGAACGGTACGAAGGCGCTTTCTTACACCTGAGCCAACAAATTCACTTCGGCGCAGCAGGCGCATTCGTGGCCGCCGCCTCTCGCGCTTCACTCAACACCCGCGTCAATCGCCGTTTCACTTCCAGATGCGACTGATTCGTGACCGAATTCAAATGCGCCTCCGCAACATCCAGCCGCTCCGCTTTGATGTTTATCCGCGCGAAATGCAGATTCACTCCCGCCCGTTCCTCATCATCACGCGCGAGATTGAACGCATTCGTCCACGCCCGCAGCGCTTCATCCGGGCGAAACGGTTGGATACCATAAAACGTCTGCGCCACATCCGCTGCGAGTTGAAAATCCTCCGGGTCTAATCGCATCGCGTTGCTATACAACCCGAGCGCCTTGTCAAAAATCTGCTGCTCATCAAGGCCGAAATACTCCTTCCCGTCTTTGCGAAACAAAAACACCGTCGTGCCGTAATTGTGATAATACACCGGCTCATTCGGGTCCAGCTCGATCGCTTTGGCATAATACTCAAACGACTTCTTCACCTCGCCATTGTGACCGTAAAGATTCGCGAGATTATTCCAGATCGCGGGATTATTCGTGTCCATCGTCCGCGCGACCTCCAATTGCTCAATCGCCGCCTCTTCATCGCCGAGGTCGCCGAGGAAACTCGCATACGCGATGCGGATGTCCGAGCGGTTCGTATGTTGCTGAATCAGGTCCTCGTAACCCTTTTTGACCGGCTCAAATTTCTCCATGATGCGCCGGCGCAATTCGAAACGCGTGAGCCCGGCGTTCTGCGCGGCGAACCGTTCATTATCCTCCACCAACTTTTCCACCGCCACCCGCGCCGCGTCATCCTGCTCCATCAACTTCTGCAATGCGCGATCCACCGGATCATTGGTGGAAATCGTGATCTCCACCCCGCTGCGCTCATAAACCAGATTACTGACCGCGGCAGGCGGGTTCGTCGCCAGAATCGCTCCGACCGCAGCTATAAGTAGATTCGTCACGCGCGCAACGTAACACCGCCCCAACGATTGTCAGGAAGAAAGATAGAGGACATGAGCCCAGCCACAAAAACGCATTTTCGATATTGGCCATTGGCAATTGGATATTGCTCCGGTGAGGCGAACGCCCGCGCGAGCAGTAGGAGACGGTAACGAGTCTCAAACCTAACTAGCCCCAAGTTAGAACCTCCTCACCTCGACTCCTACAAACATTCAAAGAAGACGCCGCAGTTGCTCTCCTTCTCCTCCATTCCCGATGGAGGAGAGGGCCGGGATGAGGAGGCGCTAAGCTAAATTCAGAGAAGCGGTTTTATCCTTCGTAGCCGCCAAGGTAACGAGGCGGAAACACGAAAAACACGAAAGCTTCCACCTCCTCACGTCGGTGGCTACTACCCGATACAATTCCCTCTACTTTCCCGTTGCCGGGATTGCCTCGTCGTGCTACTCACGACGCATGAACTCCGGCAAAACCACCCTCCTCACCCTGGCTGTCGTTCTCCTCACGACCATCACCGGCACAGCCCGCGAATTCCCCGATGACTGGTATTACACCTCATCCAACACCTCGAATCGCGATAGCCACGTCGCGCTTGAAGGCCAACCCATGCCCTCCCTCGCCGGGCTCGCCCAATGGATTAACGGCGGCGTCACCGCTGCGGACATCAAAGGCAAAGTCATCGTCGTAGATTTTTACGCCACCTGGTGCGGACCATGCATGGCCGCCATCCCGAAGAACAACAAACTGGTCGAGGAATACAAAAGCCAGGGTCTGGTATTCTTTGGCGTTTGCACGTCGAAGCGCGGACAGGAAAAATTCGTCCCCAACGCGAAAGAACACGGCATTATCTATCCCGCCGCGCGCGACCCCAAATTCGAAGTCGCCAAACGTTGGGCCGTTGGCTTTTTTCCCACCTACGCCGTCGTGGACCGCAAAGGCATCGTCCGCGCCATCGGTCTGAAACCCGGCAAAGTTGAAGACGTCGTTAAGAAACTTCTCGCTGAACCCGCGTCCTGAACAAACAGCGGCGTGGTCCCGTTCAAATCCCGCCGCCTTGTCGTACCCCAATCAGTTTAACAACCGGACTCACACCGGCGTTCACGTCGCCATGTGCGACACCAGCTCACTCCAATCCACAATGGTGGGCACGCACTCCGTCCGCGCCGCGAATTTTCCATCGGCGCAAAGAATTGCCCACCCTACCAACGCCGACCACCAATCACGTTAAAACCCCGCTTTCCAAACGTCTTTTTGCCCGGAAGTAACTTGAAAAAGCGAAAAACAAACTTCTTTTTTAGAAAAACAAACTTCTTTTTTCAAATCTCAAACTTCTTTTTTGAAAAAAGAAACCTC
>CALAYC010000334.1 GCA_937894935.1 uncultured Verrucomicrobiota bacterium | reverse complement strand
TTTCATAGTTTTATTTTTCGACTGAATTGGCGAGCGAGGGGGAGCGGCTTAGCTCGCCAAATTGATACCGGGAGCGACCTGTCGAGAGGCCGATGCCCGAACCACTGTTTGTGTGGAAATTTTGTGACTTGATTCGCCTTTTTGCTGATTCTCTCGACGCTTTGCGCGGCGCTGATCCAGGCATTGACCGATGAGCGCCGGAGCCGTCTTAAACATAATCTTGAGGTCCAACCAGAGATTAATCCGCTCGGAGTATTCGATATCCAATTGAATCATCTGCTTAAAGGTCGTGCGATTCTTACCGCTGACCTGCCACAATCCGGTCAAACCAGGCACCGCATCGAAGCGGCGCTTCTGCCACGGCTCATACATCTCGTACTCGTATCCCACGCACGGACGCGGACCGACGATGCTCATTTCACCGCGCAACACGTTGATCAATTGCGGAAGTTCATCCAACCCCGTAGCGCGCAAAATCGAACCGAACGGAATCACGCGCGAATCATTGATTGCATCCAGCTTCGTCATCGGCGCAGAACTCCGAATCAACTCAGCGGTGTGACCTTGATGCGAACGCGTCTCTGCGTTCACCTTCATCGTGCGAAACTTGAAACAGACGAAACGTTGGCCTTTGTAGCCGACACGTTCCTGGCGAAAAATCACCGGCCCAGGTGAACCGATCTTGATGATCGCCGCAATCACCGCCCCCATCAAAAGCGTCAACGGCGCGCTCAGCAGAATCACCAGAACGTCAAGCGAACGCTTCCAAAGCGGCAAGGCCGGAACAGTCTGATTCATCATTCCCTGGTGCTGACTGGTTTGCAGTCGCGGTTTTTGATTTAACACAATCTCCACAGCTTCTTCTGAACTTAAATTTGTCATTTACCCACTCTCCGTCGAACAACACCTCTATCTTCCATCGGATTGAAATCGATGCAAGTCACAACAGCACAAAGACTTCTCCGCTGATTACGGAAATGTTATCCGTCCTACTACGGAGCAGAATGAGATTCACTTTCCCACCCGATCCTCGAGTCCTCCAAAAATAACCAATCCACTCAGAAGTCGTTGTTTAGCGCTTAAAAACTGGAGAGTCTTTGTCACGTACCAATCCTAAGAAGCCAGACTACCCCGGACGATTACCTTAACTGCTGAGCCGTAGAACTACGCAGTCTTGTTCAAAACCGTGCGGACCCAGTCCTGATTGTCCAGATACCAGCGCACCGTTTCCCGGATGCCTTTTTCAAAGGTGTAGGCCGGCACCCAGCCCAATTCACGTTGCAATTTACCGGCATCAATCGCGTAACGCCGGTCATGGCCGGGGCGATCTTTGACAAACGTAATGAGCTTCTGCGTCTGCCCGCCGAGTTGCGGCGCCAGTTCATCAATCAAATCGCAAATCAATTTTACGATATTGATGTTCGCCCATTCGTTATGCCCACCGATGTTGTAGGTTTCACCGTTTTGACCGCGATTCAAGACCTGCCAAAGCGCTTCCGCATGATCCCGCACATACAGCCAGTCGCGAACATTCATTCCATCGCCATAAACCGGAATACTTTTTCGCGCGAGACAGCTTTGAATGACCACTGGAATCAATTTTTCCGGAAATTGAAATGGCCCGTAATTGTTCGAGCAATTCGTGATAACCGTATTCAGTCCATAGGTGTGATGATAAGCGCGCACCAGCATGTCACTCGATGCTTTGCTGGCTGAATACGGCGAATTCGGTGCATACGGCGTGGTTTCGGTAAAATATCCTGTCGGTCCCAGACTGCCGTAAACCTCGTCCGTCGAAACATGATGAAAGCGCCGCGACGCAAAATCCCCGTTCCACGCGGCACGACAGGCTTCCAACAGGTTGAACGTCCCGACGATATTCGTCGTGATAAAATCTCCCGGCCCGCTGATTGAGCGGTCCACATGCGATTCCGCCGCGAGATGCATCACATGCGTAATGCGGTGCTGCTCAATCACCCGCACTACTTCCGACTTATCGCGCAAATCCACCTTCTCAAAGGTGTATTTCGGGTGTTTCGAGACCGCAGCGAGATTCGCCAAGTGCCCGGCATAAGTCAGGCAATCGAGATTAATCAGCTTTTCAATCTCGGGCTTATCAATGATGTGCTGAATCAGATTCGAGCCGATAAAACCGGCGCCGCCGGTCACAAGTAAATTCACAGTAAATCCTTCCGTTATTATTCAGGCTTCCAGTTTCGCAGCGAATGCTCCAACGCTTCCGGCACCGGGCGAATCTTTACACCCGCTGCCAACAGCTTATCGGTCGCCATGACACAATTTGAACGCGGCGTTTTAGCCGCCACTTTGTAAAATTCTTCATCACTTTCCCAGAACTCAAATCGCTTCGCAGGTTTCAAGATCGTCTCAATCATCTCGACCACTTGCCGCGTGGTGACGAAGCCTGGATTGGTCACGTTATAAATTCCGAATGCCGCACGCTTCTCCCACAGATCCAGACACGCAGCGACAAAATCACCGCGATGCGAAACGGAATTCACATTATCGTAAACCTTCGCGTAACGCTGCACTTTGCTGAGGTAATTCCGTTTGTTATCGAACTCATCAAACGGAATTCGCAGCCGCCAGATGTAAGTCTGACCGACATCCACAATCGCTTCTTCGCCCAGTGCCTTCGTGCCGCTGTAAAAACTGCACGGCTCATCGCGAAACGAAAAATTCGGTGCGTCGGTTTCGGTAAATCCCACGATCCGTTCCGGCTCATTTTCAATCAACCGACGCAGCTCCGGCTTGGTCAGGTCTTTCTCCGCGCGTAATTCATTGCCGGTTTTAATTTTCGCGCCGGCGTAAATACAACCCGAAGATACATGCCCCCACGGAATATTCGCCGCAGCGCAAGCGTGAGCGATGGTTTGCGGCAGAAGCGCATTCCCCATCAACGTGTCCGCCTTCGCAAGTTCACACGCGTCCACGTTCGGTTTGCCGGTGTAACCCGCGGCGTTCACAACGAACTCCGGCCGCTTCTCCTTCAGAAAT
>CALAYC010000333.1 GCA_937894935.1 uncultured Verrucomicrobiota bacterium | reverse complement strand
CGAGCTGCGGCTGACGCGCGGGTTCATTTCAATGATGACCATGCGACCGTTTTCCGGGTTCACGCCGAACTGGATGTTCGAACCGCCGGTTTCAACACCGACGGCGCGGATGACGGCGAAGCTGGCGTCGCGCATGAGTTGATATTCCTTGTCGGTCAACGTCTGGATGGGCGCGACGGTGATGCTGTCGCCGGTGTGCACACCCATGGGATCGAAGTTTTCGATGGAACAGATGATGACGCAGTTGTCGGCGCGGTCGCGCATGACTTCCATTTCGTATTCCTTCCAGCCGAGCAACGATTCTTCGATGAGAATTTCGTTCACCGGCGAGAGGTCAATGCCGCGCTTGGCGATTTCTTCAAATTCCTCGACGTTGTAGGCAATACCGCCGCCGGTGCCGCCGAGCGTAAATGCCGGACGAATAATGAGCGGGAAGCGTCCGACTTTTTCGGCGATGGCGCGCGCTTCGTTCATGTCGTGCGCAACACCGGAAATCGGCACGTCGAGACCGATGGAGAGCATCAGGTCTTTGAACGCGAGCCGGTCTTCACCTTTGTGAATGGCTTCGGGTTTCGCGCCGATCATTTCGACGCCGTGACGTTCCAGCGCGCCGTTTTTGTGTAATGCCATCGCGGTGTTGAGCGCGGTTTGACCGCCGAGCGTCGGCAGCAAAACGAGTTTGCCCTTCACGCCGAGCTTTTTCATCTCCTCGGTTTCGCGCGCGATGATTTTTTCAACGGCATCGGGCGTGATGGGTTCGATGTAGGTGCGATCGGCGAACTCCGGGTCGGTCATAATGGTGGCCGGGTTGGAGTTGACGAGAACGACGCGGTAGCCTTCTTCCTTGAGAGCTTTGCAGGCTTGCGTGCCGGAATAATCGAACTCGCAGGCCTGGCCGATGATGATCGGGCCGGCGCCGATGATGAGGACGGAATGAATGTCAGTGCGTTTTGGCATGGCGGTTCAAAGCAAAATTAAAACTGTAAAATTCAAAATGAATCCGGGCGCGGCGCGCATTCACAATTGCTCCGCAAACGGGCCAGATGAAACACGGATTTCGGTCTGAAAGCGAGCGGGAATTTGTCGGCCGATGGCGTAAGCGGGAAAAGGCTTTTGACGTCGGGCGAATGTCGTTAGTTTTTGCGCCATGAGCAACGTTCGGATTGGCATCATCGGCATGGGTAATATCGGGAAGCATCACGCGACCTATTTACTGGAAGGCAAGGTGGCGCGTTGCCAACTGACGGCGGTTTGCAGTACGTCGCCGGAAAAGCTTGCCGATTACGCGGCCAAGGGCATCAAAGTTTTCGGTAATGCGTTGGAAGTGATCCGATCCGGAACGGTGGACGCGGTCATCATCGCAACGCCGCATTATCAACATACGTCGCTCGGTATCGCGGCGTTTGAAGCGGGTCTGCATGTAATGGTGGAAAAGCCGATTTCGGCGCACAAAGCGGATGCCGAACGGTTGGTGGCGGCGCATCAAAAGCATTCAAAACTGGTCTTTGGCGGCATGTTTCAACTGCGCGTGGAGCCGCGTTATGAAAAGATTCGCGCGCTCATTCGCAATGGCGACCTCGGCACGATTACGCGCGTGAACTGGGTGAACACGGATTGGTTTCGCGGCGAAGCGTATTACGCGAGCAATGCGTGGCGCGCGACATGGAAGGGCGAGGGCGGCGGCGTGTTGTTGAATCAATGTTTGCACAATCTGGACGTGTTGCAGTGGTTGCTTGGAATGCCGGTGCGTGTGCGTGGGTTTTGTCAGTTAGGACGATTTCATCAGATTGAAGTGGAGGACAACGTCACCGCATATCTTGAATGGCCAAACCAGGCGACGGGTGTGTTTGTAAGTTCGACCGGTGAAGCGCCGGGGGCGAACCGATTTGAGATTGTCGGCACGCGCGGTACGTTGGTGTTGGAAAATGGTAAATTGACGTTCACGCGAAATGCGACGGATATGCTGGAGTTCAGTCGCACCGCGAAAACAGGATTTTCAAAACCGGACGCGACGACGGAGGAAGTTCCATTCAGTAATGCGACCGCACCACACGCAGCGTTGATGCAGAATTTCGTGAACGCGATTCTTGATGGCGAACCGCTGATTGCGCCGGGCGCGGACGGGATTCATTCGGTCGAGCTGGCGAACGTGATGGTGTATTCGTCATTGCAGAACGAAACGGTGGAATTGCCGATGAACGGCGCGGCATGGGAACAGAAGCTCAATGAGTTGATTGCGAATTCGAAGCTGGAGAAGAAGGTGATGCAGGTGGAGGCGACGGACTTTGCAACTTCGTTCCGTCGGTAATCCCGCATGAACCCCAAAGAACAGGAGTTGAGTAGCGCCGGGGCGCGCGCGTGGAAATTTTTGCGCGCGTTTGTTTGCGAGCCAATGAAGGTCGGCGCGGTGTGGCCGAGTTCGAGGCGATTGTCGCGAGCCATCAGCGAGACATGCGAATTTAGCGCGGACGATACGGTGGTAGAACTCGGGCCGGGAACGGGCAATTTCACGGAATTATTGTTGACGCGTGCGCGTGGTCGGTTTGTGGCGCTGGAGTTATGTGAACCGAATGTGGTGATGCTGCGGCAGCGGTTTCCGCAAAGTGAAATTGTTTTTGATTCCGCCGAGCGATTGACCGAATACGTGAAGCCGAACACGGTGCGATGCGTGGTCAGCGGGCTGGCGTGGGGCAACATGCTGCCGGCGATGCAGGATCGCATCATGAACGCAATTGTCGAATCGTTGATTCCGGGCGGAACGTTCGTGGGGTTTGCGTATGTGCATGCGCGAGTGTATCCGACAACAATGCGGTTTCGGAAATTGATGCGAACACGATTTGCAGGATTTGAAACCACGCCGATTATCTGGCGCAATGTGCCCCCGGCGTATGTGTATCGATGTCAGAAAGCGAAGTGATTTATGAAATTGATGGGAATTGGTGACGAAGCAGGCGCGAGCCTGGCAACGCAACTGGCAGCCACGCGTGAGTTGGGTTGGAAATTTATCGAATTGCGCGCGGCTGAATTGCCCGGACAGGCCAAAGCGAATTTGCATGATTTACCGGACGCAGCGTTTGATGCGGCGGTGAAGTTGATTGAGGAGTCCGGCGTGCAGGCGTATGGCTTCGGTTCAGCCATCATGAACTGGGCGAAGAAGTTGGAAGATCCGTTTGAGATTACGCTCGGAGAAGTGAAGCGTTGCATCCCGCGCATGAATCGCCTGGGCGCGAAGTTTGTGCGCATCATGAGTTTCAAACCTGGCGACGAGGATTATAAAACGCCGGCGGAAGTATTTCGGCGCGTGAAAGACGTGACGAATATGTTTCTGGATGCGGGGCTGCAACCGATTCATGAGAACTGCATGAATTACGGTGGCATGAGTTGGCAACACACACTTGAGTTGCTGGACAAATGTCCGGGCCTGAAGCTGGTTTTCGACACGGGTAATCCGGTGTTTCTGGCCGATCGCAGCAAATCCAAACCGTGGCCGCGTCAGGATGCGTGGGAATTCTGGGCGAACGTGCGCGAGCACGTGGTGCATATTCACGTCAAAGACGCGACGTACGATTCAAATACGAAAACCGAGTCCTATAATTGGCCGGGCGAAGGGCAGGGGAAGGTGCGTGAAATTTTGCAGGACGCGAAACAGCGCGGTTACAGCGGTGGCGTGAGTATCGAGCCGCACATGGTCACCGTGTTCCACGATCCGAATGCAAAAACGACGACCGCAACTGATGCCGCGCGAAAGAATTTTGTGGAATATGGACAACGGTTGGAAGCGTTGCTGAAGTAGCGCGCCCGCTGCGGGTCGATATGACCGTCCAATTTATCCAAACTCACTTCGCCGTGGCCGTGTGCGCGATTTCCGGCGTGCTCGCAGGCAGCGGCAAGCGAGTGGATTTGTTCGGCGTCATCGTGCTGGGACTGGTGACGGCGTTGGGCGGCGGAACGGTTCGCGATGTTGTATTGGGGCGACCGGTGTTCTGGCTGGCGGATTCGTATTTTGTCATCAATGCTGTTGCGACTTCGGCGCTGACCTTTTTTATCGTGCGTTTTTGGAACGTGCCGCGGCTGGCGTTGTCATTGGCCGACGCGTTTGGATTGGCATTGTTCACGATTCTCGGCGCGGCCATCGGTTTGAAAGCGGAGGTCGGCGCGACGAATTCGGTCGTGATGGGCGTCATCACCGGAGTGGCGGGTGGCATTTTGCGCGATGTGTTGGTGGGCGAAATTCCACTCGTGTTTCGGCGGGAAATTTATCTCTATGCGACGGCTGCGGTCGTTGGCGCGAGCATTTATGTCGGGTTGGAATGCTATAACGCAGGCAATCATCTGAATCGTTTAATCGGCATCGGCGCGACGTTGGGGCTACGGGTGTTGGCAATTCGCTGGAAAGTTTCGCTGCCGGAATTTCCGAAATAGTTACAACTGCTTGTTACGAGCAGAATTTTTCTTCCGGACTTCAAGAAGGGTTGCGCTGGTGGAATGAATCGGGCATATCAGCGGCCCATTTTTCATGAGCAAGAAAACGAAGACCAAATCCGCGACTGAAGCAAAACAGAAAGAGCAGGCACAACTGCTCGCGTTGTTGAAACAGGTTTTACCGAAAGCCGCACCTGACCCGGCGATTGCCGAACGAATTTATCAAGCCATTGAAGCAGAATTGCGCGCCAAGAATCAGGCGGTTTCGTTCCGGAAATTTTGTGATCGACTGCCGTTGCCGGACCTCGAGCCGAAGACATTGGACGATGTGAAGTTACAACTCGCCTCGGCATTCAGCGAAGGCGACGTGACGATTCAACCGAACAAGCAGGAGAAAAGTCTGACGATCGAAGTTTCGTTGCCGGACGGAACGCAGTTCACGAACGAAGTCAAAGTGCGTCCGACGCCGCCGGAAGAAAGCGACGAGCAGGAGATCACGCTGAAGTTCGTGCCGTTTCCGGTGAGTTTGCCGGGTGATCCCGAACTCGTCTGGTTGATGGCGAAGCGGGAAAACATGTCGCCGGATGAAGCGGACATTGCGCTGGCCAAAGCGGAGGAGGAATTCTGGGCTTCAAAGGCCGGACAAAAAGCACTGCGCGATCGCGTGGAAAAGAGTTTTCCCGAATTTATCAATCGCGCACCGTCCGGTCTGCTGACGGAACTCGGTTTGAAGCGACATTACAAAATGCCCGAACCGATTCGAGTTCATCGCGCGTTCGCGCCGCCAAAGGAAACGGCGAAGGCAGCTTAACGCGAATTAGATTGCACCGTAATTGTCAGCACGGCGTTATTTCGGCGCCGCTTGACGTGCTTTCAACACGCGAATCAGGAACGTATCTTCGCCGGCCTGTTGCCACGCGGAATACCAGAGGTCGCCCAGCATTTGACCGCCGCGAACGAGTTGCGCTTCGAGAAAGTCGCGACCTTCATGTGAATCGGGATTTTCGGGTGTCAGCTTGCCTTCCTTGTCGAGGCGGTAAAGCGGTTCGACGAATTGATGCGATTCCTGGAGATACGCCATGACTTTTCGAAACAGGTCATCGGACTTGAGCGGATCGTTGATAATTTTGGCGGGGCGAATTTTTTCAATCAACGGATCAGCTTTCACGCCGCCAGTGCGCCTGAAAAAGCCGCCATCAATTCGACTGTGAATACTGCTGTTGGTCGTGTAACCGTGAGGGTTCGGGCCGACCCAGCCGTGATGATGTCGGGTGAGATGCAACGGTTGCGCGCAATCACCGACGTAATGTCCCAGCACGCCCATGATGTAAATGATGTTTGCCTGAGCGTTGGCGATTTCTTCGGGCGTGCCGCCGTAGTCTTGAAATGCTTTAAGATAGGAAAAACTGGAGCGTAGTTTGCCGGTGAGTTCGGTTATCGCCCAAGGCGCAAAGCCTGGTAAGGCCTTCGTGCGATCAGCATCTTTGGTCGGATCGATGGGATCAAATCGTTCGGGATGAGCGGCGCGGAGTTTTGCGAGTTCACCGGCGAATTCGAAACGAAAGATTGGTAAATCTGTCGGTTTGAGCTTCAACGGATCGAGATCTTCCATATCAAAATAGTGGTCCGGTCCGGCAAAATGCGACAGCACGACATCGTCGGTTGGGTTGCGACCATCGCCTTGATTGCGCCAGCGATCGGGCTCACCGGCGAGAAAAGCGATGCGTTCGCGGGCTTCAGGTGTTTTGACGAACGCTGGAAAATCTTTTGGCAATGCGGCGAGACCGAGTTGGTTGACGACGCGATGACCTTCGTAGTCCCACGCGTGAACGGGCACGGCGACAATCAGACTGACGAATAGCGCGAGCGCCAGTTTAGAAAAGGAAGCGATTTTCATCGTTTTTGTTCGGGACAAAGACATCAATGCGGTGACGTTGTAAAGAAATCGTTTGCGGATTTGTTTTAGCGAGATCTCGCCGGACGTCGAAGCGGTGCGCAGGTTCGTGACTTGCCAAGGATGGTAATCCGCAGAATTATTTGTCATCATATAAGCACGTTGTGTTTCCATGTTGTAACATAAGGGCGACCGGATCGAGGTGTGTGAGGCAGGCGGCGCCAGCGTTCACCCTTATTGAATTACTGGTGGTGATCGCCATCGTTGCATTGCTGGCTGCGCTTTTATTGCCCGTGCTCAATAAGAGCAAACTCAAGGCGCATGGCATCGGTTGTATGAATAATCATCGCCAACTCGCGCTCGCCTGGCGGATGTATTCCGACGACAACAACGACGTGCTCCTGTTCGCCAGCGAATCACTCGATTGGGACAAACTATGGACTGCCGATTACGCGTGGGTGACAGGAACGCTGACTTACAGCGCCAGTGATCCGAAAAATTGGGATCCGGACCTGACGATTAAACGCAGTCCGATGTGGCCTTACACCGGGAAAAATGTGGCGATTTGGAAATGTCCCGCGGATCGGTCGGGTGTGAGGTTGCCCAGCGGCGAGTTCAAACCGCGCGTGCGCAGCATGTCCATGAATGTCTTTCTCGGTGGTTGGGGCGGAACGGACGGAAACTGGGGAGCGCCGTTCAGCGATTATAAAATTTACAAGAAGATGACGGAGTTAACCGATCCGGGCCCAGCGCGCACTTTTGTGTTTCTCGATGTGCGCGAGGACAGCATTGATATGGGAAATTTTGCGACGCGGATGGCCGGCTGGCCGAATGATCCATCGCGTTACGGATTTTATGATTTGCCGGGTTACTACCACCATTATGCGGGTGGATTTTCGTTTGCCGATGGGCATTCAGAAATCAAACGGTGGCGGCATCCGGACACAACGCCGCCGCTGGTATCGGGTGGATATGTGCAAGATCTGTTTGATTCGCCGGGCAATCCTGATGTTGCGTGGCTGCAGGAGCGGGCGACACGACCGGTTGCGCCGTAATCAGGCTTGAGCGGATTGCGTTTCCTCGAGCGGAAGCTGTTGCGCGCCGCCTGCGACTGCCGGTGGTGTTGTCTCTTGCAAGCGAACTACCGTGCGCCGAAGCAATTTTCCCTGGAACGAATATCCGCTTACCGCCACTTCGCCAATGATTGCACCCGCTGGCGCTTCGCCTTCGGGCAATTGATGTTTCTGCGGATCAAAAGCCTCGCCCGGATTCGCGAGCACGGGGACCAAGCCGACGCGACGGGCGGCATCGCGACAGGTGGTCTGAAACTGGCCGAGTTGTCGAATGAGATTTTCCTGCCCGGAACGTTCGGCGGCTTTGTTGAGCGCGAAAATATGGTCGAGAATGAACACCAGCACATGCAGCCATTCTCCTTCGGCGCGGCGCAACTTTTCCACTTCGAGACGCAACGTGGCTTTCTCGCCATCGTTGGCTTTTTGCATGAACTCCGTGAATTCCTTCACTTCCTGCGCCATGCGTTCGGTAATTTGATTGGCGAGCGCGGCGGTTTTGTCCGCCTGCGTTTGCGCAGAATTCAATTGATCGGCGGCAGAGCTGATTTGGGCGACGCAACTTTCGAGTGATTGAATCTTTTCGGTCGCATCACGCAGCGAACTGGTTTCAATCAATTTTACCAGTGCGCCGTATTTGATGATGGCGCGATATTCCAACAGGTAGGGCAGAATTCCCAGAATTGCCGCGAGAAGGACACAGATGGAACAGGCGACAACTTCCCAGCGTGAGAGTGGCAGCTTCGCCTGCCAATAGAACAGAAAGTACGCCAGGCCGAGCATAAACGCGTTCGCGAGAAAAAACGGCCATTTGGGCACTTTCAATTCCGGAAGTTGCTGCGCGTCTTGCATGGTGAGATGATAGGCGAAGCGGAAAGCCAACTTCAAGCGTGGCGGTGAGTAAGAGAAACTGTGTCGCGTGTGAAGAAGCGTCAGGATTCGAACCCTCGTTACGGGATTCGGGTGTTTCGATGTGACTCGCGTGCGAAGTGTTGGCGTCGGGAAAAAAGTCTTGTTCCTCATGCGCAAGGAAAATTAAGTTGTTTCCAGCCACCTGTGGCAGCGATGGCGGGAAACTCCCGTAGCTGCCTGAACGCAGGCGGTTCTTGCCGTTTGCATTGCGAAACCCTCGGTGCCGGTCCGAGTAGATGACCGGTTTTGTCACGTATGAAAAAGAAGCAATCTCGAAAGGCAACGCTGAGTGGCGGTCCGATTTCCCGCTTTATTCAGCATCACTATCGTCATTTCAACGCCGCGGCACTCGTTGATGCGGCCAAAGGTTACGTCGCGCATCTGGATCGCGGCGGCAAAATGATGATCACGCTCGGCGGCGCAATGAGCACTGCCGAACTCGGACTCTCGCTCGCCGAAATGATTCGCCAGGACAAAGTGCATCTCATCACGTGCACCGGCGCGAATCTGGAGGAGGACGTGTTCAACCTTGTGGCGCATGATTATTACGTGCGCGTGCCGCATTATCGCGAACTCACGCCGCAGGACGAAAAGAAGCTGCTCGATCGCCATTTGAATCGCGTGACCGACACGTGCATTCCGGAAGGCGAAGCGATGCGTCGTATGGAGAAGGCAATGCTGGAGGTCTGGACGCGTGCGGACAAAGAGGGAAAACAGTTTTTCCCGCACGAGTTTTTCTATCAGGTGCTGCGCAGCGGAAAATACAAGAAGTATTACCAGATTGATCCCAAAGATTCGTGGATGTTGGCCGCGGCGGAAAAGAATCTTCCGATTGTGGTGCCCGGTTGGGAGGATTCAACGCTCGGCAACATGTACGCGGCCGCTGTCATCCGTGGCGACATCAAAAACGTCCACACCGTGCGCAGCGGTATCGAATACATGACGTGGCTCGCGGAGCATTACACGCGCACGACGAAAAAGAGTTCGCTCGGTATGTTCCAGATTGGCGGTGGCATTTCGGGTGACTTCCCGATTTGCGTTGTGCCGATGTTACATCAGGATTTGGAACGTACGGGTGTGCCGTTGTGGGGTTACTTCTGTCAGATCAGTGACTCGACGACGAGTTACGGCAGTTACTCCGGTGCTGTGCCGAATGAAAAAATCACCTGGGGTAAACTCGGCGTGAAGACTCCGAAATACATTATCGAGTCCGATGCGACGATTGTTGCGCCGCTGATTTTCAGTTACGTCCTCGGCTGGTAAGCGCGCGGATTTCTTCGAGCGCCGACGAGTAATCGTCGGCGTTTTTCTTTTATTCGATGATGATTGATTGGAGTCATCGTTTAGAAATTTTCGCGCTTTATTGATAGGAATTTAACCGGGACTCACCCGGGGGAGGTTGTTCAAAAACTTGATGTTGCCTCGCCGCTTGCGCCGAAAAATCGGACACGCTCTTTGACATTCGCGCTCAACGCCCGATGGTTTGACGTGGCCCTGAGACTGCTGGGAAATCGCGGTATTAATTATGAAAGGTGGCGTCATTATTCTCATTCTTCTTACTGCATGGTCCACGTTCGCGGAGCGTATCAATCACGCCGGTCGTATTCTCGGACCATTGCCCGTGGTGACGAACGCGATTCTGTTCAACACGACCAATGCGGACGCTGTGCTGGCGGCGATGCAAATTTTCCCGGTGACGAATCCCTGGAACGAAGATATCTCGCAACGCCCGGTGCTGACGAACTCCGATGCGATGATGGCGCAAATCAGCGCCGATCTGCTGGCGTCGCGTCGCGCGCTGCGAGCGTTCAAGGAAATGAATTTCGTGCTCGTGCCGGATTCTCAGGCGACGCAGCCCATTCGCTTTGTGAGTTATCCACAGGAATCCGATCTTGACGGCGGCACGTCGCCTTACGGGGTTTATCCGATTCCGAGCAACATGCCGATTGAAACCTGGCCGACGGAAACGGAAGGACAGACATTGCAACAATGGCAGGAAGACGTGAACGGCGAGGGCGGCGATCGCCATTCGATTATCGTGAAACCCAACGCCGGTTTTATATGGGAAACGTGGCAGGCGAAACGCGTTGGAAATAACTGGCAGGCGGCAAACGGCGCGAAGTTTGATCTGAATTCAAACGCGTTACGTCCGGCGGGTTGGACTTCCGGCGAGGCTGCCGGATTACCGATGTTTCCTGCGTTGGTGCGATTCGACGAATGCGAACGAGGCGAGATT
>CALAYC010000332.1 GCA_937894935.1 uncultured Verrucomicrobiota bacterium | reverse complement strand
CGAACTCACCTAACACCGCAGCACGCGCTTTTTCCAACGGCGGTACGCCTGGTCCGGGATACACATGCCAATCATGCACGTGGCCCACACCGCGATCCGCCCAACCTGAAACGCTGTTCACCAATCGCGTCGGATCGAGTTCTTCCACCAGTTTCGCAATGCGTGCCGTATCAAACTGTCCCCAGCCTTCGTTGAACGGCACCCACATGACGATAGACGGATAGTTGTAAAGCTCGGCAATCATCTCGCGCAGTTCGATCTCATATTGCTTCGCCGATTCTGGCGTGCGCACGATGTCCGGTTGATCCGGGCCAATGTGACGATCACCGCTCGGCATGTCCTGCCACACAAGTAATCCCAGTTTATCGCACCAGTAATACCAGCGCGCCGGCTCCACTTTCACGTGCTTGCGCGCCATGTTGAATCCGAGCTGCTTCGTCACGATGATGTCGAAGCGCAACGCTTCATCCGTCGGTGCCGTGTAAAGTCCATCCGGCCAGAACCCTTGATCCAGCGGCCCGAATTGAAACACCGGCTTGTTGTTTAAAAACAATCGAGTGATGCCCTGCGCATCCTGGCCCAAAGAAATTTTCCGCATCCCAAAGTAAGAACTCACCTCGTCAATCTTCGTGCGACCGTTGAACAACGTGACTTTGAGGTCATAGAGAAATGGCGTGTCCGGCGACCACAATTTCGCTTTCGGCACCGTAATCAATGCTTCCGAAAGCGCCGTCGTGTCATTATCCATCAACAACACCGGCACGGTCATCTCCGCCACGCGAGTGCGACCATCGAAAACTTCCACGCGCGCTTCCGTCGCTTGCGCGGCGCTGTTACCCGATGGACGTTTGGTGGTCGTTGCCACCAGAATCGTTCCCGCATCCACATCCGGCGTCAGTTTGAGACCGGCGATATGCGCGGCGCTCACCGGCTCGAGCCAGACGGTTTGCCAGATACCACTCGTCGGCGTGTACCAGATGCCGTGCGGCTGACGATTCTGTTTTCCAATCGGTTGCTGACCGAGATGTGTCGGATCCCAAACCGCGACCAGGATTTCATTCTCGCCACTGCTCTTAAGCGCATCGGTGATATCAAAGCTGAATCCATCATAGCCACCGCGGTGTGTTCCCAATTCCTTGCCGTTGACGTACACCGTCGTTTCCCAATCCACCGCGCCGAAGTGCAACACCACGCGTTGCCCCTTCCATTCACGCGGTACCGTAAACGTGCGGCGATACCACAAGCGATCTTTCTCCGTCACCGCGCGCATCACTCCGGACAACGCGGACTCCACCGGGAACGGCACAAGAATTTCACCATCCCATTTCTCCGGTTTTGCTACTTCGCGCGGCGTAATGGCGTAACTCCAAAGACCGTTCAGGTTTTGCCATTGCGCGCGGACCAATTGTGGGCGCGGATATTCCGGAAGCGCATTTTGCGGCGAAACGTCCTTCGCCCAACGCGTCATCAATGGCGCTTTGCCTGGCTGCCATGCCGCGGAAGCGGTAACGAGAGAGAGCAACATTACCGCTGTCGCACGACTAAAAAAGTGACGAGATACTTTCATAATGCGCCGGATTTTAGCAGGAAGCGATGAACCCCGGTATCGCATTACTTGTCACATTCATGCATTCCTGAGCCGCCGCAAAACGTCATCATTACAATAAAAAACGCCGCTCCGGATCGCTCCAAAGCGGCGCGTGAAGAAGAATATAATTTCAGCTATTCAGCAAATGCGGACGTTCGTTGAATGTCTTCATCACAAACTCGCCGAAAATCGTGTTCGCCCACGCAAACCACGACCGCGTGAATTTCTTCGGATCATCCTTGTGAAACGCTTCGTGCATGAAGCCCGTGCCCGCGTGCGTCTTTTGCAACGTGTCGAGACAGCGTTTTACTTCGCGATCGGTTTTCGCGGTCAGACCTTCAATGATCACGCCCAACGGCCAGATCATGTCCACCCCCACGTGCGGTCCGCCGAGGCCGGTTGCCGCTTTGCCGATGCACCAATACGGATTATCTGCCGAGAGCAACAGCTTGCGCGTGTTGAGATAAATCTTGTCGTTCGGCTTCACTGCGCCGAGATACGGCAGCGACAGCAGGTTCGGAATGTTACCATCGTCTGTGCAGTAGTAATTGCCGTACGCATCCACTTCGAAAGCGTAAATTTTTCCGGCCTTCGGATGATTCACCACCGCGTATTCTTTCAACGCTTTTTCCACTTCATCCGCCAGCGCGCGACACTGCTTCGCGAGATCGGCGTCGTTTTGAAGTTTTTCCACCATCTCCGCCGCCTGACGCAAGCTGACCATGGCGAAGAAATTTGACGGAATCAAAAACGGAAAAATCGTCGCATCATCGCTCGGCCGGAACATCGAGAAAATCAGTCCGACCGGCTTCGCCGGGTTGCCGTAGCCGCGCCCCGGCAATGAATCCGTCGCCCATTCCGTCCGCCGCAAAAATTTGTACGGGCCCGGGCCATCTTTGCGTTGCTGTTCCCGGAACGTGCGCACGATCAATTTAATCGAGTCGCGCCAGGCCGTATCAAACGGCGTGGTGTCACCCGACAATTTCCAATAGCGATACGCGAGGCGAATCGGGTAGCAGAGCGAATCGATTTCCCATTTGCGCTCATGCACGCCGGGTTTCATGTCCGTCAAATCCGTCGCCCATTCGCCGCGTTTGTTTTCGTCTTTGTAAAACGCATTCGCATACGGATCTTTGTGAATGCAATAGGTCTGACGATTGATCACGCCGGCAATCAACTGTTGCAGCGACTGGTCATCTTTCATCAAATCCAGATAGGGATACACCTGCGCTGAACTGTCGCGCAGCCACATCGCATCAATGTCGCCCGTGATGACATACGTGTCGGGCCGACCGTTCACAATGGTGAAATCCACCGTGGTATCGAGCGTGTTCGGGAAACAGTTCTCAAACATCCATGCGAGCTCTTTGTTGCCGATGGACGATTTGATTTTCTCAATCATCCGCTCGACGGCGACGCTCTTGAAGTGCCGTTTGTTCTCCGGCGTGCGAACGACCGGAAAACTCGAAGTGGCCGCAAACCCGCCGGACGGCGCGAGCGCGATGGCGGTTGCGGCAATGGTTGTATTACGAATGAATTCTCTGCGGTTCATAACTTGGTTCAGTTGTATTGCACGGTTTATTGCGCCAGTTCCTTGCGCCCGATGCGATGGCCTTTAAAGCCATAAAAAGCAAGATACGCGTAACCCAGCAGAACAATGCTCAGCGAAGCGCGTACGCCGTATTCATCCATCAAAGCACCCTGAATCACCGGCATGATTGCTCCACCTACGATCATCATCACAAGCAGAGAACTACCTTGGCTCGTATCCTTGCCAAGCCCCCGGATCGAGAGGCTGAAAATGTTAGACCACATAATGGAGTTAAACAGTCCGATACCAATGATGGACCAGAGCGCCCATTCTCCGGTTGATCCCATCGAAAGACAGGTGAGCACCACCGCTACTAACGCGAACAAACCAATCATTTTGCCAGCACTCGACCGCCCAATAACAAAGAATACGAAACTCAGCACAACGAGGCCGAGGTAAGGCAAAATTGCATTCAAAGGAATGTGATGTCCGTGGGTAAGGTTCTCTTTAAATGTCGCGTTCAGATAGATGACCCCAGTGGCCCCGATAGCAGCTAATGCCATGAAAACATATTTCCTCGAAGCACGCACCCCGCTCAAAGAAATTGCGCCCATCAGACGACCAATCATCGTACCGCCCCAATAAAACGAGAGAAATTTGGCGGACGTTTCTTCGGGCATTCCCATGACACTCTCATCCGCGAGATAATTGATCAAAATACTGCCAACTGTGACTTCACTTCCGACATAGAAGAAAATTGCCAACCACCCCCAAACAAAGTGTTTGTGACGAAAAACCTTCACCCCCGCTTCAATCTTCCCTTCCTGACTGAAACTCGGCAGGGAGATCAATTTGAAAATTGCTGCTAAGATCACGAAGGCAATGCCCAAGCCCACGTAAGGGAGCTTCACCGCATCTACGCCACCAGTGCTTGTATAGATTTCTTTTGCTCCAAAAAGTAAGATTCCACCGATCAGCGGGGTGATAACGTACCCCAGTGAATTTAAACCTTGTGAAAGGTTAAGCCGAGAGGGCCCCGTTTCTTCCGGACCCAGAATTGTTACGTAAGGATTAGCAGCGATTTGAATTATTGTAATGCCTGCGCCCAGCACGATGAGAGCACCCAGAAAAAGCGGGTATTGCTTGGTTTCGGCTGCAGGGTAAAACAGAAAACAACCAACACCGGAAATCAAGAGGCCGAGAACCAACCCATTCTTATACCCGATTTTGTTAATCGGATCGCCCTTTGCCGCCGAAATCAGAAAGTACGCAAGCGATACAACAAAGTATGCACCGAAAAATGCAAATTGAACCAAATTCGCCTGTTTCTGGTTAAGATCAAAATCCGCTTTGAATTTCGGAATAAGCAAATCGTTCATGCAGGAGATGAATCCCCACATAAAGAACAAAGCAGTTACGATAATGAATGCAAAACGGTTGTTGTTGCGTGCGGGTTGCATGGTTGTGGTCTAATCTTGGTTGTTTACGGTCGCGGACATAAGAACGAATTGCGGCCAAAAATCCAGTGAGATTCCCATGTCTGGAAATCCGCGTCATGTGGCCCAAAGTGGCCACATCGCGATAAGTCTTCAGTTTTCGCAGCAAAACCCCTGAAAACAGCAATCCCGCTACAACCACTTAGCTGCACTGATAATTGCTACTTTTCATCGCCTGCCGCCCGCACCATTCCGCCAACCCTCCTCATAAAGCGAATGTTCTGACGTGAGTTTCCCCATGAAATGCGCAGGTATTCGAAACACGAATGGACAACAGCGTCAGAGCAAATCCAGTTGTGTTCCGCCCGGGCGACGAAACGATTCGGTGGAAAGATGCAGATGATTCTCCGCAATTCCGACGCGTCGGCGCGCCACGTTGAACATCTGCTCAATCTGCTCCGCAAAAATGCCTTCACCCGTCATGCGTTTGCCGAAATCCGCGTCATACAATTTCCCGCCGCGCATGGCCCGCAGCCGATTCAACACTTTCTCCTTCCGATCCGGAAAATGCCGCGTCAGCCAATCCTCGAACAACGGCGCGACCGCAAACGGCAGTCGCAACACCACATGACCCGCAAAGCGCGCTCCGGCTTCCGTCGCTGCTGCCAGAATGTTCGGAATCTCCGCATCCGTCAGACCGGGAATTACCGGCGCGACCATCACGCCCACCGGCACACCGGCTTCGCTCAGTTTGCGAATCGTAGCCAATCGCGCGGCAGGCGGCGACGTACGTGGCTCCATCACTTTGCGCAGATCCGAATCCAACGTCGTCACCGAAACAAACACCACCACGGCGTTGTGCCGCGCGAGTTCGGTCAACAAATCAAGATCGCGCGCCACCAGAGCGTTTTTCGTCACGATACCGACGGGATTTCGGAACTCAGCCAGCACTTCGAGACAACCCCGCGTGATTTTCAGCTTCCGCTCGACCGGTTGATAACAATCCGTCACACCGCTCATCGAAATGGTCTGCGGTTGCCACTTCGGCGATGAAAGTTCTGCGCGCAACAACTGTGGCGCATCCAGCTTCACCATGATGCGCGTCTCGAAATCCAATCCCGACGAAAATCCGAGATACTCATGCGTCGGTCGCGCATAACAATAAATGCAGCCATGCTCGCAACCGCGATACGGATTGATGCTATATGTGAAGCCGATGTCCGGACTGTCGTTGCGATTCAGAATCGTGCGACTGTGATCGCGCAAAAATTGCGTCGCCGGCAGTGGCTCATCCTCCGGATTCCAATCCACGTCGCGCTCGAATTCGATCTTCTCGAACCGATTCGTCGGATTGGCGATCGCCCCGCGGGCAGGCAACGTTTTTGGTTTCACAGTATTCACAGCAGCATTTCAGGTTAGCGGCGAACGACTCGTTCCGCCACGGCGATTACGCATCCACTTTCTCACACCCATCAGACAAAAACCGTCCGGGCGGAAATCGATTCATTCGCCGCTCAAACTCAAAATGGCTTTGCCGCGAATTTCACGAATTAACCCGAATTCGGAATGTTTAATTTAGCGTTAATTCACGCGTTTCTCGTGACGAGATAAGGCTAAACGTCCCGTGAACCTTCAAAGTTTGGGGCTTCTCTCCGGATGTTGGTGCTTGGTCGTCGGAGTTTTCCTCCGGTCGTTCGCGTGCTTGGTTTTCTCGTCCGTTTCCCGCACAATGCGGCGCGATGCAATTGATTCGCGACATTTATGCGGCGAAGCGCGCGGCTGGAAAGCCCGTCGTGTCGCTCGAATTTTTCCCGCCGAAGACGGACGAGGGCGACAAGGCACTGCTGGAAAAACACATTCCCGCCCTGAAGGAAATCAAACCGGATTTTTGCTCAGTCACTTACGGTGCGGGCGGCAGCACGCGGGATAAGACATTGATGATCGTGGATCGCATCCAGCGGGAACACGGACTCACGGCGCTGGCGCATCTCACCTGCGTAAATCACACCCGCGAACAGGTCGGCGAGTTGTTGGACAAAATTCAGGCGATCGGTTGCAAAAACATTCTCGCGCTACGCGGCGATCCGCCCGGCGGCGGAGAATTTAAAATCACTCCCGGCGGATTCGAATTTTCCGCGCAACTCGTGAAGTACATTCGTGAACGCGACGGATTCAGCATCGGCTGCGCGGGTTTTCCGGAAGGCCACATCGCGTGCAAAGAAGGCAAGCTCGTGGATTGGCAACGGCTCAAGGAGAAGATTGATGCCGGAGCGGATTTCGTCATCACGCAATTGTTTTTCGATAACGCGGATTACTTCGAATTTCGCGATCACCTGACGAAGCTTGGCGTGACAGTGCCGCTGGTGCCCGGATTGATTTCCATTTTGAGCGTGCCAGCGATTCGCAAGTTCAGCCAAATATGCGGCGCGCGAATTCCCGCAGCATTGAACGCGAAGCTGGATACGCTGGCGGACGACGCAGCAGCGACTGAGTTCGGCATCGAATATTGCACGAAGCAATGCGAGGAATTACTGAAAGCCGGCGTGCCGGGACTGCATTTCTATACGCTGAATAAAGCGCACTCGACCGTCCGCGTGGTAAAAAACCTCGGGTTAGCGTAACGGTCCGCCGCAGCGCAAAGGTCCAGAACGCGCAGCAGTGCGCCCTCGTGTTTGCAGGGTCGGATTACGCCTGCTCACATTCGGGCACATCCACGACGGGCAGATAGAAATTCATCTCAGAATTTACGAAGCGCACCTGGATTTGCATCCCGGGCAGATGATGTTCTAAACAATACATCAACGCCGAGAAGCTGTCTTTAAACTCGAAAGCTGCGTCTGGTTTGGCGGTCCAAGCACCGCTACGCGTACGGATGTATTTTGAATCGCCCTTCCGCTGTAACACAATGGTCATATCGAACTCACTTTCTCATGCCGAACGGGCACATGGTTCGGAGAATCCAGCCGAATGATGCAGGGCGCCGAGCGAGCCGCCTTGGAGGATCTGGTTAAATTCAAATTTACCTTACGCCCACTGGGGTTGAATGCGAACTATATTTCCATCGTTTTCTCGCGCGGAATCATGGTTAATACGCATCAACTTTAGGCTCGCACGTGCGCTGATTCAGCAACGTGCGTTTGGATAGCGACGCATGGGACGGACTTATCTCTTTGAGTGCGAGAAGTGTGGGTATCGCGCCCAGGTTGCCGGCGGGCGCGACTCCGGCGCGCAACTCGTTGTGCAGACCATTCATTGTCTGGATTGTCGTGAATTGCACGATGCCGTGGTCGAACTCAAAGTGCCCACCACGCCCACCAAAGTTAAACCATGGAAGCTGAAACCCACCCCCTTCGACCCCGGGCCGTCAGATGAAAAACCGCCCACATTTGTGGACGCGGTGAACCGGCTGCTCATCGGGCGCGGCAAGGATTATCGCTGGGTGAAATATCGCCTGATGTGTCCGGTGGGCGAGCGGCATCGCATTCGCGAATGGAAGCAGCCGGGCAAATGTCCCAAGTGCGGCGTTTTCCTCACGGGCAGCGGGGCGCCGTACAAAGCCTGGGAATGATGCGAAGTTGCGAGAAGATAAATCAATCAGCGGCGTTTCCTGCATTGCCAACTCGCCCGTTGAACCGCTAGAAATAGCCGGAATGCCAACAGTTGCGGAACAATTGCGCGCAGCGCGCGAAGCTCAGAATCTCTCCATCAATGAGGTGGCGGAGATTACCAAGCTGCGCACCGACCACGTGCGCGCTCTGGAAGAAGGTAACTTCGACGTGTTTGTCGCGCCGGTTTACATCCGTGGCTTTACGCGCACTTACGCCACGTTGCTGAAGCTGGACGTGCCGCAAGTGATTAAAGCCCTCGATGCGGAGCTGAATCGCACGGATAAATTTTCTGAACCGCCGCCGTTGACCGACAGCGATAACAGCGTCGTGAATTTCATGACGTTGCAGCTTTCCAAACTCAATCTGCATCGCCGCAAAATTTTGATCGCGCTTGGCGTTCTGTTGGTGGCCGCGATTGTTTATGGCGTCGTGCGCAGTCGGCAATCGTACAATCCCGCGGCGAACATCGCTCCGGCACGCATTCAATCTAATGGTCACAGCGGCGATACGTTGCCATTGCCGTCGCCCACGCCACGCCGTTGAACCCCCGCCTCAGCCCGGCGCTTGACCCCATTTCCGGCCAAGCCTAGCATCCCGAAACTGTGAACATGAATTCTTCATCGAGATGGCTGTTGCCGCTGTTGCTCGCTGTCGGCGGGCTCATTGAATCGCGCGCCGAAGTCATCAACGGCATCAAAGCAGTTGTTCACAACGCCGTCATCACCCAAGGCGAAGTTGAATCCGATGTCCGGATCCTGGCGGAGGAATATTGGCGGCTCTACGGCCATCAACGCGAGTTGCTCAATCAGAAAATCGAAGAGGCACTCCGGGACAGTTTGAATCGCTCCATTGAACATCAGTTGATGCTGCGCGATTTCGAAGCCTCCGGTTACACCATGCCGGAAAGTGTGATTGATGAAGTGATCAATACTGAAATCAAACGCCGCTTCCAGGGCGACCGCTCGTTGTTGGTCAAAACATTGCAAGCGCGCGGAATGACGTACGAAAAGTGGCGGCAACAGGAGCGCGAGCGATTCCTCGTGCAACAGTTGCAACTCAAAAACGTCCACCAGGAAACCATCATCTCGCCCTACAAGATTGAGACCTACTACAACGAGCACAAAGACGAGTTCAAGGTCGAGGATCAGGTGAAGCTGCGGATGATCATGTTGAACAAAGCTTCTGAAAACGAAGCGGAAACCACGCGTGAGTTGGCGCAGGAGATTTTGCGAAAAATCAAAGAAGGCGCGGCGTTTTCCGAAATGGCGAGTATTTATTCGCAAGGCAGTCAGCGCAGTCAGGGCGGCGATTGGGGCTGGGCAGATCGCGCGACGTTACGAAAAGAACTCGCAGACGTGGCTTTCAGTCTGGACGCCGGCCAATTGAGTGACGTCATCGAAACTCCGCAGGCGCTCTTCATCATGTTGGTGGAAGACAAACGCGTTGCGCATCATCGGCCCGTTGCGGAAGTCCGTGAGCAGATCGAAGAAACCTTGCTGCGCCGCGAACGCGAACGTTTGCACGCGCGCTACATCGAGAAACTCCGGCAAAAGACGTTCATCCGGCAGTTTGAATTCTGAACGGCGCCAGCCGCCCGCACTCCGAACATGAGCGGTATTCTCGGCATCTCATTGGGCGATGTCACCGGCATCGGTCCGGAAGTCACGCTGAAAGCCATCGCCGCCGAACTCCCGCGCGACACCACGCGCTACCTTCTGATTGGCGACGAACAACTCGCGCAACGGTTGAATCAACAGCTCGCGCTTAAGCTTTCTATCGTTCCACAAGCGCGAGCCACAGCGAACGACCGCGTAATCATCGCCAATCCGCTCACCGAAACGTTGGCAGAAAATTTACCCGCTGGCTCAGCGCCAGCGGCAAACGCAGCGGTGGCGTGGTTGCGAGATGGAGCGGAGCGCTGCTTAAAACGCGAATTAATCGGACTTGTCACCGCACCGGTGAACAAAGAAGCCATTGTCCACGCCGGCCATTCGTTTATCGGACAGACGGAATTTCTTTCGCAACTTGCGAGGGCTGAGCGCACGGCGATGATGTTGCTCGGTCACGATGAACGCAAACGCTGGTTGCGGGTTGCACTCGTCACCACGCACGTTTCAATCAGAAAACTGCCACAGCAAATTACACCTGAAAAAATCCTGCTCGCTATCGAACTCGCGGCGCAGTCGTGTCGCGACCTTGGACTCAACCGCGCCCGTATCGCAGTTTGCGGACTGAACCCGCACGCGGGCGAAGGCGGGCAAATGGGCGATGAGGAAATTACCACAATCGGCCCGACCGTGACACAGGCGCAGCAGAAAGGTTTCAACGTCGTCGGTCCGCTGAGCGGCGACACGGTATTTCATTACGCGTTAGAAGGAGAGTTCGATGCGGTCGTGGCGATGTATCACGACCAGGGACTCGCACCGCTGAAAGCCGTCGCGTTTGATAGTGGCGTCAATTGGACGTTGGGCTTGCCATTTATCCGCACTTCACCGGACCACGGCACGGCTTACAACATCGCCGGGAAAGGCATCGCAAATCCGTCCAGCATGATTGCAGCGATGCGGCTGGCAAAACAACTCGCCGCCCGCCGCACGACAGCGTAGCTGCTTAGTGAAAAAGCACGCGAAACGCGCGCCCAAATCAATACAGCCACTTCTCAATCTTCCCGTCGGCATTCAGCGTGACGCCTTGGCGACGGAACGCCCAGCACATGTAGCTGACGCTGACGAAATACGACGCCGGCACACGATTCGCCGCGCAGATTTTAACGCCCAGCAGAGTCGTCTTGCCGCCAAAACCCATCGGGCCGATGCCGAGGTCGTTCGCCGTTTTGAGAATGTCCTGTTCGAGCGCGTCGAGTTTCGGCTCGGGATTGCGATCGTCCAGTTTGCGGAGAAATTGTGTTTTGCTCAGTTCGTAACCGGTGGCGCGATCGCCACCGATGCACACGCCGAGAATGCCTGGCCCGCAACCTTTGCCCTGCGCCTGCAACACGGCATCGAGAATCACCTTGCGACAGCCTTCGAGGTCGCGATTCGCGTGAAGGTTGTCATCCGGCAAGGAGTATTGCGCACCGACATTTTCGCAACCGCCGCCTTTGAGCGTGAGCCGCACGGCGACTTCGTTGCTGCGGTGTTGATGAAAATGAAACGCGGGCGCACCCGGACCGCAGTTCGTGCCGTCGTTTTTGCCGGTGAGCGAATCCACGGAATTCTGGCGGAGATAACCTTTTTTGGTCGCCTGCTTCACGGCTTCGCGCGCGGTTTCCGCAAAAGTGATCTGGTCGTAACCCACCGGACAATCCACGTAAAACAAAATGCTGCCGGTGTCCTGACAGATAGGCTGCGATTTGTTTTTCGCGATCGCGATATTCTGGTCCACGATCTTGAGTGCGTTCTCGGCGATCGAACCTTTCTTTTCATTTTCCAACGCCGTGAGAATCGCGCGATGCACGTCATCGGGAATCTCGGCCGAAGTACGGCGAATCAGTTCAATCAGGGAATTCAACAATTCACTCATAAGATCGAACGCAGCGTACGGCTTTGTGCGGCGAGCGTCAATCGGCAGGCATTGGCGAAAGCTGACACGATTTTGCGTAAGCCACTCAGGCTGATTCGCGCGCAAGCAGCTCGTCGTAAGCAGCACGAAGTTTTTCAACCAACGCCGATTGTGCGAGCGCTGCTCCATCCAATTGCCTCGCAGCGATGACTCCCAACGAACTTAACGTCAGAAAAACACCGTTCGTGCGACGTAATTGTTCCGGAGTAATCTGCCGCTCGGCTTGCAGGAGATTCAGTTGCTGACACAGCTCCAAAGTCACCGCGCGCGTGACTCCAGCTAAAACGCCGCTCACCAGTGGCGGCGTACAAATTGTGTCGCCATCCACCCAAAAGAGATTGCTCGTCGCGCCTTCGACGACGAAGCCATCGGTATTGCAAAGCAACGCTTCGTCCGCACCAGCAGCTTCGGCTTCGGCGCGAGCCAGAATCTGCGGCAACTTGTTGGCCGTTTTAAAATGAGCGAGTGAATCGCCCGCCGGCAGACGAATTGAAGCCGTGTGAAGTTTCCATCCCGCCGAACCCGATACCGACGCGGCAGAAAGCGGATGCAGCGTCATCACTACGACAGGATTATTCGCACCTTTCGGCGAATAACCGCGCCGACCGACGCCGCGGGAAACAGTCAGACGCAAGATCGCTTCGGGCATTTGATTTTTCGCGACGAGTTCAGTGGCGAATTTTTCCAGCGACTTGCAACTGATGGGAATTTTGATGCCGAGAACGTCGCCGCCTTTGCGCAGGCGTTCCAGGTGTTGCCACCAGCGAAACGGTTTGCCGTTGGTGACGCGCATGGTTTCAAACAGCCCATCGCCGTAGAGAAAGGAACGATCAAAAACGGAAACCGTCGCCTGATCTTCGGGAACGAACTGGCCGTTGAGAAAAACGAGCATGGAAACTCAATACGCAAGCAAACGAGAAGCGGCGAGGAAGAAAAGCTTCAATCTTTTAAAACTCACGCGAATTACTCCGGCTTCTGGATATTTGCTTCGACCTTGCTTGAAGCTTTCATCTCTAGCGCCGACAAAAATCCCTGCGCTTTGGCCAGCGTTTCATCGTATTCCGCTTCAGGAATTGAATCCGCCACAATGCCCGCGCCGACGTGGAAATACGCCATTGCATCTTTGTGAATCGCAGTGCGAATGCTGATGCTCAACTGACTTTCGCGATTGAAACCCAGATAGCCGTGACAGCCGCAATAAGGCCCGCGCGCCACCGGTTCGAGTTCATCAATGATTTCCATGGCGCGAAACTTTGGCGCGCCGGTAATGCTGCCGCCGGGAAACGCCGACGCCAGCGCCGCGAAATGCGTGACGTCTTTGCGCAAGCGACCTTCGACAGTGGACACGAGATGTTGCACCTGAGCGAAACGTTCGAGCTGCGCGAGTTCCGGCACTTGCACGCTGCCGAATTCGCAGAAACGTCCGAGGTCGTTACGCAATAAATCTGTGATCATCACCAGTTCAGCGAGTTCTTTGGTGCTGGTCTGGAGTTCGTAAGCGAGTTGTGCGTCGCGCGTGGCGTCCGTTGAACGAGGACGCGTTCCTTTAATCGGACGTGTGATGATGTGCGACCCGCTCATGCGGAGAAATTGTTCCGGCGATGAAGAGGCGATTTGAAAATCGCCGCAATCAAGAAACGCCGCGAACGGCGCAGGCGAAACGGCGAGCAGTCGCGTGAACAAATCCCAGCCAGCATTTTTGGCCGGACAAGCATCTTCGCGAGCCGGTTCATCAGAAGCCTCATTCCACCACGGAAATTTCACGGCAAGCCGTTGCGAAAGATTAACCTGATAAATGTCGCCTGTGCGGATGTAGGCCTGAGCACGAGCAACAGCCGCGAAAAATTCCTCTCGTGTGACAGTGGAAGAAATTGGTTTTGCGACACGCTGGCCCTCACCTCGCCCCTCTCGCTCAAAAAGAGGGAGAATATGCTCCTGCGTCTTTCGTAATTCGAAAGCTTCTGATTGCTCCAAGCGCGAAAACAACTTCTCCTTCTCGCTTTCGGAAAGCGAGCGGGTCGAGGTGAGGGTTTTCGCAGGACGATCCGCCAACAACTCTGCCCAAAACTCCACCTGCTCGCGAGCCCGCGCCTCCGTGCGGGCCCCGTCCGCGTCCAATCCTGTCGCGACGATGCACGTCTTGCCAAGGCGATGATCAAACACGACGAGACTCGCGTAAAAACCGACGTGACAATCCGGCAATTCCAGATCGTTCACTCCGCGGCGCGGCAATTTGGGTTCAGTGAAATTCTTCAGATCATAGCCCCAGTAACCAAAGCAGCCGCCAAGCGGAAACGGCAGATCAATTTCCTCGAGCAATTCATAACGCGCCATCAGCGCGTCGAGCAGATGCCAGGGATTACCGTACTGAGTTTGCGAAATAGAATCCGGACTCAAAGGCGTCGCAACTTCGCAACGCGAGCCGAACGAACGAAACGTCAGGAAGGGATTGGTGGTAACGAACGAATAACGCGCTTGCGGCGAGGCGAAGCCGGCGCTGCGCAAGAGCACGATGCCGCGTTGGCCGGCGAGCCGCGCGACGAGCGATTCGGGCGTTTGCGCGGTGGCGATTTCCTGCAGCAACGGACGCACGATTAGATTGAATCGCGCGGTTGCCGGCGCGGCAAGCGACAAAATTCCATTGACCAACCATCCGCCGCGTCGCCGGACAACGAAACACCTTGAATCAGCCGTGCCGACGGTGCGCTTCGCTCCATAGCAACCACACCATTTCGTCCAACAACGCCTGCCGACTCGGATAACCGCGCACCAGCGTGATGCCATCGCGGATATCCTGCACTCCACGATTCAACACCGCACCGGTCGTGCGTTGGCTCATTTCGCGCACGAGCCAGACGAATCGCTCCATCAACGATGTCGCTGGAAGCGCTGGCAGCCGATGAAAATGAAAATCGTGCGCGTGAATTTCATAACGCGCCGATGCATTGCGCGTGATCAATTCCAACACGAGCTGACGCGTGGTTTCCAATTGGCTGCGTGGAGCGGAACGCGCGCCAGAACGAAACAAAGAATGAATACCAACGCCGGGATGCTGAACCGAACTGCTGATTTCCACATGTGGAACAGCACCGGCCGCCACCAGTGATACTTCGTTCCACGGCACGGCCAGTGCCCGATTGAGATGATCGAAAATGAGCAATGCATCGGACGACAATTCCGCGTGATGCACGCGGCGCGCTGATGGCAGAAAGCGCAGTTCATCATCCTTGGCCAGCGCGGCATTGACACCTTCCGCGCCAAGCGCCTGCTGTAGCGCTTTCGCTTCGTCCACATTCAAATGCCGCATGAGAATGCCCTGGGCGTTGGCCGCCAGACGAATGGCGTCCGCATCGGTGAGATGCCGGAATTGCCGGAATGCGCGACATACAGCTTCGGCGTTGGGCTGCCCCGCCTCGCGCAATAGTACCGCGTATGTCGTCGGGCTGGCCATGAGTTCCAATCACGGAAACGCTTTGGGAACGACTTCCGGTGGACCGACGTGTTGCAGGTATTCGCGAATAACCGCCACGGCGTGATCCACGTCATCGGTGAGCGTGATGAGCTTAAGATCGTCCGGACCGATGTAATGATTTCTGTCGCGCAACTCGCGTTTCACCCAGCGCAACAAACCGGACCAATGGCGTTTGCCGAAAAGAATGATGGGAAACTTCGGAATACGTTCCGTCTGCACCAGCGTGAAGACTTCGAAAAATTCGTCCAACGTGCCAAAACCGCCCGGCATATAAACGAACGCGATGCTGTATTTCACGAGACAAACCTTGCGCGCAAAAAAGTAGTGAAAGTTCACCGGCAGATTGACGTAAGGATTGCTCTTCTGCTCGTGCGGCAATTCGATGTTCATACCGATGGAAACCCCTTTACCGAGCGCTGCGCCTTTGTTAGCGGCTTCCATGATACCCGGCCCGCCACCGGTGATGACAGGAATCTGATGTTGCGCGAGTTTTTTGCCCAATTCGACCGCGGCTTTGTAATACTTATCAGTGGGCTTCATGCGCGCCGAACCAAAAACGGTGACGGAAGGGCGGACGTGAGACAGCGTTTCAAACGACGTCACAAATTCGCCCATAATCCGCAATACGCGCCAGGGATCTTCTCGCGTGAAAGGCGCTCTGTGATTACTCATGCGCGGAGGCTAACGACGGCAAAGCGGAGAAACAAGCGCCCAGCCAATTGGGCCTGGCGTTACCAATTTGATGCGCATGAATTGCCATTGCGATGAGGGAACGCTGCTGAATAATTTTTGTTCCGCAATTCCCAAACTCAATTCGGCCTTCTGGCGCGACTTGCCAAACGGGACACAATCGTAATAATCCCGCCGCGAGATGCCGCAACCCCCGAAACTCAAAGCCCGAAGCCGATATTCGATCGGCGAATGGTATGGCGTAGGTTTCGAAACCATGTCCTCTGCTGAACGGTTTCGACGAGCCAAGGTGGAAATGGAAACCCCGGGACTCACTGGGACGAAATGTCCATTTCAACACAATGCCACGTGCAATAAAAAAGGTGGTGTTTGTTCACTCCGAGCTTATCAGCAAATTAGCGACGGACCAGTGGCCGGAATGGGACCATTGATCACGACTTGTCCGAATCGCTTTTTGGAATCAGATACAATTTTCCAGTGGGTGGGGAAAACGATACTGAACACAGAATCACCGATTGTTTTGGGTGAGATTGGTTTCCTAGATCGCCTGAAGCCTGAAGACACGTCGACGACTGAGGATGATGATTCGCGTGATTTCATTGGTCGCATTGACAATGTTTTAGTCCATCCCGACCGCCAGCCGATGGATTGGTGCGCCCTCGAGCTTCAGGCTGTGTATTTCTCCGGCCAAAGCATGGTCAACGAATTCAAAATGTTGTCGGTAGCAGAGGCTGAAGCCTTGCAATTTCCTGCTCGGCATCGCCGGCCGGACTGGCGCAGTTCTGGCCCCAAGCGGTTGCTTCCCCAATTGCAAACCAAGGTCCCTGTTATTCGCACATGGGGAAAAAAGATGGCTGTTGTTATTGATGAAGCGTTTTTCGGCTCGTTGGTCGGACTTACGCGAGAACGCTATCTATCGAATGCAGAAATCACTTGGTTTGTAGTTCGATATGAGCCCAAATCCGAAGGATGGAAGCTCGTTCCACATGAAGTTGTTTACACCACTCTGGACGCTTCAGTGAAATCGCTCACCGGAGGCATTCCTTTGTCGCGTGAAAGATTTGAGGAGCAACTCCGTACTAAGCTCGCTTCTGTTGCGCCCGGTCTTTTGGCGCAACAACCGCGTCTGCCGGGAACCTCAACTTTCTAGCCAAGACAAATCCTTTCCAATCAAGAGCTCGGTCATCTTTGCATGATGCGTGCTTTTCATTGCGATGGGCTTGCTCTCGAACCCATGTTTCTCTGCAAGCGCAACGATTTCGGCCGTGTTGTCGTAGCTCATGAGGAAATCTCCACTACACCTCGCCATCGCAGTAAACAATCGTGAATGATCAATTTGCCAAACCTTGTAAAGCCGACGAGCCGCCATAGTGTATGGTGGATCGATATAGAAAACCGCATCTGAATCCGCCTTGTGTTCGTCGATCAAAGCAAAACCATCGCACTCAACAAAGGTCATGCGATCCTTCAACTGGTTAATCTCCCGAATTCGTCGTGCAAGGGTTTCCGGATACCAACGAGAAGCCAAGCCTCGGTCGCCTTCACCAGTTTTGATCAAACCCGCACCAGCTGCCATAATACCGCCTCGTTGGACACGATTTCGCAATATTGTCTGAAATGCCTTTTCGCGAAGCTCCTTTGATTCTCGTTTCAAAATGCTCGAAACATTTTCGAGGTTCAGATCAAAATTTAAAATCTGCTTTGCCAACCATTCTGCCTGACCGTTCAGCACTACGCGCCAAACAGAGGCAACAGCGTCGTCCAACTCTGCAAAAATTACATGTCGTGCTAAGCCTTCAAATGCTGCTGTCAGACTCACGATCCCTCCACCCGCGAATGGTTCAATTAGTCGGGACGGCTTGGTCTTTTTGCTTAGCAGCCAGTCTCGAATGTAGGGGACTAGCCAAGTCTTACCGCCGGGATAACGGAACGGACTCCGCTGTGGTACACTGGAGACGTTCACTGGTTTTGTGGCTTTGTAAGAAATCTTCTCTGCAGGCAAGACTTCGAGAACCAAGCCATTGTTTTCTTCGCGGAGAGCATAACTGCGGGATTCGTCTAATCGTCGAGCAATACGCAGGAGATCGTCTGCCACGCGTTCGGGAACACGAATTACCGTCGTTCGGCCTGAGTTCCATCTGCGAGGATATGATGTGGAGGAGCGCGCCATGTGCATTCGTTATTGGGCAATCGCGCCTAATTGTCAACCCTGTAACAGGGATTCTTTTCCCTGTTACAATTAGATTTGAGCCGCTAGTACGTTCGAGAATGGTTTCATTTTGGTTTCGCTCACTTTTCGCGCTCCGATGAACAGCTTATTTAAGGACACGGACAAAATCTGTCCAAGTCTCCCGCTCTTGTCCTGCTGTTTGGGGATTGATGAAATGGCTCAAGCTTGCCCTACCTGAACTCGCAAACTGTTCTCGGTTGACGGCAGCGGTTCAGGAGTGGTCGAAGTTCATGTGTGGTGTGAGTAAGGACTCTCGGCGAAAGGCGTCGCAGCTTACCGCGAGAGCTAACCTCAATGCGTTTCCGTAATTCGCTTCACCACTTGCGCGGCAGCGGCGAAACCAAATGCACCGGTCACGAAACACGCCGTGCCGTAGCCGGTACGACAATCCAATCGCAACCGTTCGCCGGGTTCCGGCGTGGCGCAGATCGTACCGTCTTTTGCGGGGAACACTTGCGGTTCGGGTGAATACACGCAGTCCACGCCAAACGGTTGTTTGGGATCGCGTGGGAAATTGTGTTCGGTGCGAAGCAACTTACGAACGTTTTGCAATAAGCCGTCGTGCGTGGTATGCGCCAAATCCGCGACCCGCAACGCAGTTGGATCGCGTCGTCCGCCGGCGCCGCCGGTGGTGACAATCGGAATGTTCTTCTGCCGACAGAGCGCAATGAGCAACGCTTTCATCGGGGTTTGGTCAATCGCATCAAGCACTGCGTCATAAGACGGCGACAACAATTGTTCAGCGGTCTTTGCGGTGAAAAGCGATTGTTCCGCGTGAATGGTGCAATCAGGATTGATGAGCTGCACGCGAGCGGCCATGGCTTCTACTTTGGGTTGACCAAACGTCCCGGTGACGGCGTGCAGTTGGCGATTGGTGTTACTGATACAGACGTCGTCTAAATCTACTAGCGTAAGCTGTCCGACGCCGGAACGGGCCAGCGCTTCCACCGCCCACGAGCCCACGCCGCCGATGCCGATGACGCAAACATGCGCACGCCGCAGACGTTCCTGACCGTCGCTGCCGTAAAGTCGGAGGATGCCGCCGAAGCGGGCTTCGTAATGGGTCATTGCGTTGTCGTAAAAATTAGTGACACGGCGACAGAATGAACGGTGCGGGCGGTATCAGGTAACGCAATCCTTGCCAGTAGCATTGAACCGGCTTGAAGTACCGGCTCACGATTGAGTTCGATCACACGCGCGTGGTTTTCGCTCGCCTGATTGTGATAACGAGTCGGACAAGAATTCTCAAGCCTTAGCAAATTTTGGGTGTGCGTGGCGTTGTTCATTCCTCTACTATCCTGCCGCAAGTCATAAACGGAATTGAACATCGGGCGGTTTTCCGCCGTCAGCAAAATGAACATGACCAAAAATTGTGGGGGAACGTCAGGAATGAAAATTATCAGCTTCGCGGCCATTGCGGCCATGGCTCTCACCAACGCGTTTGCCGGATCAGTGGTAGAAACGCGACTCGAGTTTCTTGTGAGTGGCGACTTTAACGGCGATGGCCAGGAAGACCTGGCAATCATTGATCGAAGCACCGGAAAGGTGCGGTTCGGTTATCGTGTGTCGGCAGAATTTTTCAATTGGGCGGATTGGCGACCCAGTGGAACGAAAGGCGTGACCGGCGTCAGCGTCGGAAAACTGGTTGATCCCAAACGCGACTCGCTTGCATTGGTTTCGGCCGACACCAGCACGGCCAGCGTTCTGGATGCGCCGAATCCCAGCGTGATGACTGAGCCGGTCGAAATTCTCACGGAAGTCCTCGGACCGAATTCCATTGCGGCCGCGGACATTGGCGGCGCAGGAAACACGCCCTTGCAGGATTTCTTAATCGGCAGTGCGTATGATGATCCGAACAAGTTCGCACTGTATCGCGCAGATGCAGGCGAATTCACCGCGATTGAAACAGTTGACGCTCCTGGCGCGGCGGTTCAGAGCACCCGCGTGCAATTGAAAGACGGCGGTGCGGATTTGGTTGCAACGCTTTATACCGGCGATAACGGCACCGCTTTGGCAGTGCACAACCTCGCGAGCGGCAAACCGGAAACCGTCCTGAGCCTTTCCGGCCTACCGGACGACGCGCGAGTTTCGGTGGCCAACTTCGGCACACCGACCGCACGCGAATTGATTTTCTTCAAGAAAGACGAAGCAACGTTCACAGTCAGTGCCGTGACCGAAGCCGGTGGAAAATTTACCGCGACAGCGCCCGTGGCGATGACGTTGCCGAAAGAAGCGCGGGAATTGTCCGTTGCCGAAATCGGTGGAAAAGCACGCCTGCTCGCCATCTTCGGCACAAATGAGCCGGCGCAGTTGCTGGATTTTGACGGCACAAAACCGCCGACGTTGGTGCAGGAACTTCCCGGCTCGACCAACAAACTGTTGAACGCCGGCATCGCTTTGTCAGATGCGGTCGTGCTGCTTTCGTCGTTAATGGATGGTCGCTCTTCGACCCACTATCAGGTGTATGTGTTGAAGGACGGAAAGTTGGCACCAGGCGCGTATGGTTCACTCGCCTCGTTGGATGATCGCGACGACAGTACCGTGCCGGAAATCCATAAGCGCATTCTTGCCAATCATAACGTGGCTTCTGCCGCGGAAATGAAGCCTTACACGAATACCATTCCGGGCACGAAGGTGACGTATTCGATGACGCCGATTCCCGGTGGTGAATTTGTAATGGGCAGCCCGGATTCCGAAGAAGGTCGTCAGGCGGACGAAGGCCCGCAGGTGAAGGTGAAAATCGATCCGTTCTGGATGGGCACGTATGAAGTCACGTGGGATCAATTTCTGGTATTCATCTATCCGGACGACGAGAAGAAATTGCGCGAATCCAATCCGACAGCCAAAGAGGTGGATGAATTGTCTGATGCCGTGACGCGGCCTTCGAAGCCTTATGTGGATATGAGCTTCGGCATGGGTAAGAGCGGTTTCCCGGCAATTGCGATGACGCAACATGCGGCGAACAAGTTCTGCCACTGGCTCTCGGCCAAGACCGGACATTTCTATCGCTTGCCGACGGAAGCGGAATGGGAATACGCCTGCCGCGCTGGAACGACGACCGCGTATTCGTTTGGCGATGATCCCGCCCAACTCGAGGATTACGCGTGGTTCTTTGACAACGCCAATTCCAAGTACCAAAAGGTCGGCAAAAAGAAACCGAATGCGTGGGGACTTTACGACATGCACGGCAACGTCGCGGAATGGGTATTGGACCAATATGCTCCGGACTTTTATCAAACGCTCAAAGCAGCCGGCGGCGCGAGCAATCCGTGGAACAAAGCAACGCAGCCGTATCCGCATTCAGTGCGCGGTGGGCATTATGACGATGATCCAGTGGCGTTGCGCAGCGCGGCGCGGCGCGGCTCCGATCGTCAATGGAAGATGACCGACCCGCAGTTGCCGAAAGGCAAATGGTATCTGACCGACGCGCCGTTCGTCGGTTTTCGCGTGGTGCGGCCTTTGACGGTTCCGTCGCCCGAAGAAATGACCAAGTATTGGATTAGCGGCGTCGAGAAAGAATAGAAATAAAACCGGGAGTTGCGGCTCCGGCGCAAACCCGCCAAGCTCAAATCAAATCACCATGAACACGAAACCAGAACTCATCGCGCCGGTTACGCGCCGGCAATTCATCCGAAATTCGAGCCTGCTTGCTGCTTCCGCGGCGGCGGTGGCGAGTTTTCCCAACATCCTGCACGCGCAACCCAAAGTGAAAATCAACGCCGCAGTCATCGGGGTTGGTGGTCGCGGTAGCGGTGCGGCCCGGGATTTTCTCGACGCTGCGAAAGTCGTCGGCGTGGAAGCCAACATCATCGCGCTGGCGGACCTGTATTCCGAGCAAATCACCAAGTGCCGCCAGAATCTGAGCCGCCTCGGAGTGGAAGTTCCCGCCGCCAATTGCTTCAGCGGTTTTGACGCCTACCTGAAAGCCATCAATACGCCGGGCGTCAATTATGTGATTCTCGCCGGGCCTCCTGGTTTCCGTCCGGCGCATTTTTCGGCTGCTGTTGCCGCTGGCAAACACATCTTCACGGAAAAACCCGTCGCGGTCGACGGTCCGGGCTGCCAAATCATGTACGCCGCCGGTGAAGAGGCGAAAAAGAAAGGCCTCAAAGTTGTCGCCGGCACCCAACGCCGCCATCACTTCGCTTACATCGACACGGTCAAGCGCATTCAGGACGGCGAAATTGGTGAAATCACCGCCATGCGCGTTTATTGGGTCAACGGCAATCCGATCTGGCATGACGGCGACAAAGCACGTTACGGTCAGGCCATCGGCAAGACCGATTTGGATATTCAGCTCAACAACTGGTATCACTACATCTGGCTGTGCGGCGATCACATTGCCGAGCAGCATGTGCATAACATCGACGTCGGCAACTGGGTAATGCAAAATGCCCATCCGATTCGTGCCTGGGGCATGGGCGGTCGCCAACAACTCGGCAACAAGCCCGGTGAAATCTGGGATAACTTTGCGGTCGAATTTGAATACGAAAACGGCGTCCGCATGCACAGCTATTGCGGTCAGATCAAACGCGAATTCTCCCGCGTCGCCGAAGCCGTGGTCGGCACCAAAGGTTCTGCGGATCCGTCCGGACGTATTTATCCGAAGGAAGGTCGCGGCTGGCGTTACAGCGGCAAACGCACACCGGAGTACATGCAGGAACACGCGGATCTGCTCCAGGCAATCGTTTCCGACACGGAATTGAACGAGACCGAACAGGTTACCAACAGCACGCTCACGGCGATCATGGGTCGCGAAGCAGCCTACAGCGGTGGCGTGGTGGAATGGGACGACATCAAAAAGTCCACGTTCCGCTATGGTCCGGATCTGCTCTACACCGACGCGAGCAAGATGCAATGGGGCGCGTTCCGCACACTCAAGCCGCCGATGCCGGGCGGCCACGACATCTTTGCCGAGCCGCCGCAAGTGCCAACGGTTTGATTCCGCTGGCGGAACACGCGAGTGCCCGCCAAGCGAACGGCTGATTCACGTGGCGCAGCGACTGAACAGGTCGCTGCGCCACTTCGCTTTTAGACGAGCTATTTTACTTCGTCCGCCCAAACGCCTACACCCGCAGCTGGCATGCTTCGTGCAGATAAGCTATTGCCCGTTCTGGCTTGTTCCATGCAATCCGTTGGACCGGGAATAGTTTATGCCTGTATTGAAGTTAATTGCGCCGCGCCGGATGAAGCGTTGGCTGGTTTTGAGCCTGCTTCTGGCAGTCGAGGTCGTGTGCGCACGAGCAGACGTTTTCCTGCCGACGCTCAAAAGCGGGACAGTGATTTACAGCAATGTGACGGTTTACAGCCAGACGGAGCACGACCTCTACATTAAGCACGATCAAGGCATCGGAAATATCAAAATCAGCACGCTGGATGACGACTCGCTGCGGGCGCTTGGATTGAAGGAAGACGAAAGCGATTCAAAGCTCAGCGCAGGCGTTTCCGAAACGATGGATAAATTGAAGGAATCGCTGGGCGAGGAAAACGTCGCCACCTTGACCGATTTCTCAAAAAAACTTGTCGAACTGCAACACGTCAAACTTTCACCGCAGATTATCGGCGCGGTAGTAGGCGGAACGCTCCTGCTCTACCTGTTTTTCTGTTTCTGCCTGAAATTGATTTGCTACAACGCCGGTTCACCTGCCAATGCGCTCATCTGGTTTCCGTTCCTGCAACTGTTTCCTTTACTACGTGCGGCCAAAATGCCCAGTTGGTGTTTTCTGCTGTTTCTGATTCCGCTCGTCAACGTCATCGTGCAAATCTGGTGGTCGTTTCGCATCGCCAAAGCCTGTGGCAAAAGCGCACTCGTCGGACTGGCTTTAATCCTACCGGTGATCAATCTGTTGGCCTTCTTCTATCTCGCTTTCTCTAAAGGTTCGGCGGAGGAAGCTGCGGAAGCTGAAGCAAAACCAATGCGATTCGATGGCCTGGCTAACGCCTGAAAAATCGTAATCACCGGTTGTTTAACGCACTCCTCGCAGAAGCGATTTTCCACCCGCGTCCGTCGCAGTTAACGACGTTCCAACGTTTGATCATCCCACGATGCCGGATCGTCCAGCGATTCCAGATGCGTGAACACAACGGAATCCTGAATTGCACTCCGAATCTCGCCTTCAATCCGTTCCAGCAATTCATGTCCGCGATGCACCGTCCATTCACCCGGCACGAGCACGTGAACCGAGATGAAGCGTCTTGCACCGGATTGCCGCGTGCGAAGCGCATGAAACTTTGCTCCCTCGGCTTCGTATTTCTGGAGGATGGTTCGCACCGTCGCCTGATCGTCACTTGAAATAGCCGCATCCATCAATCCCCCCACCGTGCGACGCATGATGCCGATAGAGGTCCACGTGATGTTCGCCGCCACTAACAACGCCAGCACCGGATCAAGCCATTGCCAATTCGTCAGCACCACCAGCCCGATACCTGCCAAGACGCCCACGCTCGTCCAAACATCGGTCAACAGATGATGCGCGTTGGCTTCGAGCGTGATGGAATTATGTTTCCGGCCTGCGCGTAAAATCAGCAGCGCGACCAACAGATTGATCACAGAAGCCACCAGCGATACGGCCAATCCCACGCCCAATTCGTGCAACGGTTGCGGTGAAATCAATCGCTCAATCGCAGCCGCGGCGATGCTCACCGCAGCAACGAGAATCAATCCGCCTTCGAGACCGCTGGAAAAATATTCGGCTTTGCCGTGGCCGTAAGCATGGCCTTCGTCCGCCGGACGCGCGGCGATCGTTAACATCGCCAGCGCCATGATACCGCCAAGGAGATTGACCAGTGATTCGATCGCGTCAGAAAGCAAGCCCACCGAGCCGGTGATGAAATACGCGACCGTCTTCAAACCCATCGTCACGACCGCAGCTCCGATGGAGAGCCAGGCGAAACGGGTAAGAAATTTACGATTTTCCGGCACGCCGGATGTTAAACCGCAACGAAAAAGATACCAAACCCGATTTAACCGCGAGCAGGCAATGGAACAGATGAGTTACGCGAATTTCGCTGTATCGCGAATTCGATTCCGCAGCGTTGCCCCAAAGACCAGAACCATCCAGCTTCAGATCATGTGACAGAACATCGCGTCGCGGAGCTTGGGCTCGAACCATGTGCTTTTGGGCGGCATGATGCCGCCGGCGTCGGCGATGGTCATCAGGTCTTCAATGCTCGTCGGGAACATGCTGAACGCACAGGCGTATTCGCCGCCGCCGACGAGCTTCTCCAATTCCGCCGTACCGCGAATGCCGCCGACGAAACTGATGCGCTTGCTCGTGCGGGGATCGGTGATACCGAAAATCGGATCGAGCACGAACTTCTGAAGCAGAGTCACATCGAGCTTTTCAATCGGATCATTCGTGGCTGCGAACTGCGGACGGAAGTTGAGCGTGTGCCATTGACCGTTGATGAACAAACCGAGTTCATGTTTGCGGGTCGGCTGAGCCTTGCCGTTCGGTTTGATGACAAAAATCGCATCAAGTTTCTCCAACAACTGCGCCGCACCCAGACCATTGAGGTCTTTGAGCACGCGATTGTAAGGCAGAATCTGCATCTGGTTATGCGGGAAAATAACCGTGAGAAATTGTCCGCTGTAACCCGCGCCTTTACGAGATTGATAAACGCGTCCCGCTGCCGCACTGCGATGATGGCCGTCGGCGATATAGAGGAACGGAATCTTTGCAAACCGGTCGGCGATGAATTGGATTCCCGCCGTGTCACTCACAGTCCACGACGTATGGCGCACGCCATCTTTGCCGGTGAAATCGACATCCGGCTTCCCAGCGACCCGCTGGGCGATGAATTCATCCAATGCTGCGACAGCGCGATAGGTCAGGAACACCGGACCGGTTTGCGAATTCAGCGTTTCGATGTGGCGCACGCGATCGTCTTCCTTGTCCGGTCGGGTGAACTCATGCTTTTTGATGATGTTGTTGAGGTATTCTTCACAACTCGCCGCCGCCACGAGACCGATCTGCGAGTGATTACCCATGATTTGCCGGTAGAGGTAAAAGCACGGTTGCGCATCCTGATAAAGCGCGCCCTGGCTGATAAGCCGGTCGAAATTCTCTTTGCCCTTGGCGTAAACGGCGTCCGAATAAAGGTCCGTGCCTGGCGGCAGATCGATTTCCGGCTTGCTGACATGAAGAAAGCTGAGCGGATTGCCAGCGGCCATTTCGCGGGCTTCCTCGGACGACATGACGTCGTAAGGCAGTTCGCAAATCTGGGCGGCGAGCTCCGGTTTAGGTCGCAGGGCGGCAAATGGTTTCAGCGTAGCCATAAAAACGAGCGGCGAAGATAGGTGCGAAGACGCGGGAACGCACGAAAAATTCCCAAAAGAAAGCTTGCTTGTGAGCGTTCAACAGATATGCTCTGCGCCCTTAATTTAGGAAAAAGTTTTATGGCACGAATTTGCGAAATCACCGGTCGTCGCCCCATCAAGGGCAGCATTATCTGGCGCTCGGGTAAGAAAAAGAAACTCGGCGGTATCGGTACGCACGTCACTGCGATTACCAAGCGCAAATTCATGCCGAACCTGCAACGCGTTAAGGCCGTGATCAATGGTGAAGTCCGCTATGTTCGCGTTTCCACCCGTGCGCTGAAAAAAGGCCTCATTACCAAAGCGCCCAAGCGCACGTGGAAAAAAGACGCCGCAGCAGCAAAATAAGCCGGAATCCATTTCAAACGAAAAGCGAGGTCTAACGGCCTCGCTTTTTTGTCTTTGGAGTGATCAGGCTCTTTTTGCATAAGCATGTAAAATGCGAATAATTATTGACAGGCCCTTAATGGGGGGGGGTAACTATCGCAGCGTCGCACCTAAAACTCCATTTCCTGTTCGGAATATTTGGAATGTTGGTGTGTATAAAACAAACAACAAAAGGAACGCAATGAAGAAGCTATTAGTTGTTGGCCTGACCGTGTTGTTCTGCGTGTCGGGATACATTGCCTTTGCAGGCACTAACGATTCGCCAGCATGCGCTATCGCATGTGCAAAGGGAAGTGATGCCCGATATTGTAACAGTGGCCAGTCCTGTTCGTGCTCATGTTCAGATGCTGGCTATCCAGTTTGTACGTCGTGTAGTTAATCGAGCGATACAAATCATCGGGCGAAACAACAAAATTTTGTTGTTTCGCCCGAATGTTCCAAATTATAGAGCCAAAACTCGAAGATTGCATGAATTCTAAAAAGCTTGCCCTCCTACTTATGGGGCCGATTGTTGTTTGCATCGGAGTTTTCTTGTTGCTCAATGTTTTTTCACCACATCGCCCGCCCGAGCATGTTGTGCTTTCAAGTCCGACATTCACGAACGAATGGGCCAAGTTGGATTTTACGGTAATTCAAGACTCGTTTGCCTTTCGCTCCAGCTTGACAAAAATCAAAAAGGAAGGCGGCTATCAAATGAGTTCCGAAGAGGCGCGCGCGTGGGATTCACTCTTGTTCAGCTTTTTATTTTACCACCACAGCGATGAGTTTGATCATTTCCGAAATTTCCGGTTTGGCTCTCCTGACGGTCAATTCGTCAAGAGCGTCGTTGATTTCGACCGGAACAGACTTGGCAAGCTGGGCCTGAATCCTCCGGCGGCAAGCGAGGACGTGCTGGAGCAGTTCTGGGAGCATATCGAGATTCCAGAGCGCAAACGGGCTGGCGGACAATGGGTAGAAATCGCCCTGCAAGAGGCAATCCTCACGGTTGAAGCGTTGTCTTACTGGCCCGCGCCCCTCGGCGAGATAGCGGCCCGGCGGGCCAATGACAGTGTGCTAACACATTTTTCCTATTATGCGCCGCGTCCGACGCCGCAAGAATTGCTGAAACAAAACGGAGAAATCAAGGTCATTACTTTTAACGCGATCGTTCGGCAGGCAAATAAAACTCCGGCTCCAGTGTATCTGCGGAGTTATTTTGAGCCGGGGACAAAGAAATGGATTCCGTGGGAGTTTGTCTCGGCGGGTACGGATAATTTCTTCAACTCCGTCTATTGACTATGACGCTCCGGGTTTATGTGCGAATGGCGGTGGTTATTTTCAGCCTGAGCATTGTCGCCAAACTTTTATCCATTGCTCTTGTGCCAGAGCGATTAGTGGCGGCGCATGGGATGTTCACGTTTTTGAGCATACGGCAATTTTTGTTCTTCGCGGCTGTTTTTGAAGCAGGCATCCTGTTGGCGGTGCTGACCAATGGCATCTCAGTAAGTTCAAAGGCTTACGTCGTTTATACGGCTGCTGTCTTATTCACAGGCTATCACGCTTGGATGATCTCAAAAGGAGTGAGCGGGTGCGGATGTTTTGGGATTTTTCCGGTCAAAGCCCTGAATCGTGCCTTGGATTATTTTACGTACGGCGTCTTGTTGTTTCTGTTGGTTGGCGGCGGGGTGGTGATTACGCGTGAAACATTGAGAGCAAATGCTCCGGCTAAAGAAACTTAACGGATGGATCTGGCGTCACAAGCGAGCCGTGGGGATTGTGCTTTTGGCCGCGCCGCTCTACCTGCCGCCTGCACAGGTTTTGTTCGTGCGCTTTGTCAATCCCTCCAGTTCGGGACCAAGATTTTTTGATCGTTTTCGCATAGATTCAACCGGCCAACCGGTCAAACGGCAGCAAATGCTCTGGTTGGAATTGAAAAATGCGCCGCCCTTGTTTCTGAGCGGCGTGCTGATGGCGGAGGATACAGGATTCTACCAACATCACGGGTTTGACTGGACGGGGATTAAAATCTCGCTTGAGAACTCCAAGGCGACGGGTGCGCCTCCGCGCGGAGCTTCAACCATTACTCAGCAATGTGCGCGCTCGCTGTTTTTGTGGCAGGGCCGGTCTTGGGTGCGGAAAGGCTTGGAAGCCTACTATACGATGTGGATGGAACTGTTGCTGTCCAAGCGGCGAATCATGGAGCTGTACATCAATGTCATCGAGTTTGGAAACGGGGTCTATGGTTTGGAAACCGCCGCTCATTATCATTACAACTGTCGCGCGTCGGACTTGACCGTGGAACAGATTTCCCAGCTTTTGGCGGTGATGCCCAGCCCGAGGCGATGGAATCCGCGCCAGCTTCCGGAAAGCGCGACGAAGCGACAGAAGTGGCTGTTTGAGGCGTTGAAAAATTCCAGCCCTTCGCCGGAGGATTAAACTCGGATTAAGCTCAGGCTATTAAGCGGCCATCACGACGGGATGATCCACTTGCTGGGCCGCATACTCATAGCAGGCGCGGATGTCTGCCGGTTCCAAGAACGCATAGTCGGCGAGAATCTCCTGTTCCGTCGCGCCGCCGGCCAGCATGTCCAGCACATCTTTGACCCGCAGCCGGTAATGCCGGATGCGCGGGCGACCGCCGTATTGTTCAGGGTCAAACGTGATGCGTTCCGCGTATTTCATGAGAGACATTTTGCTTCAAATCCCCAACCCACAAGCTCGCAAATCGGCGTTTCTATTGAAGCATCTGAGACGAGGCGATTCTGTCACCCTTTCAGGGTGAGCGGATGGTTTGACGCTGACCGGGGGTATCGTCCCTGCGCTCCTCGCCCCCCGGCTAAGTTCTGCCAGCCCTTCGGGCTGAATCAAACTCACTTCCCCTTCGCGAACTTCATCGTTGCCCGCCTCAGTTCGCGGTCGGATTCGCGCTTCTTGATGTCGTCGCGCTTGTCGAATTGTTGCTTGCCTTTGCCGATGCCGATGGAGACTTTTACTTTGCCATTCTTCCAATACATCGCCAACGGGAACAGCGCATTACCTTTGACTGATGCCAGGCCGAAAAGTTTGCGAATCTCCGCCTTGTGCAGGAGCAATTTACGCGGGGCTTTGGGCGCGTGATTGTTCAGGTTGCCGTGGGAGTATTCGTCAATGTGCGCGTTGTAGAGCCAGACTTCGTCCTTTTCCACCCGCGCAAAGGCGTCGGCGATCTGGCCCTTGCCGGCGCGCAACGCCTTCACCTCCGTACCGCGCAACACGATACCCGCCTCGAATGTTTCGAGGATGTGGTAATCCCTCCGGGCTTTGTGATTGGTGATAATGTCGGCCATCGGTCTAAGAGAATTAACGCAAAGGAGCAAACGCGCAAAACGTAAATTCCATCGGTCTCAGTTGCTGAATCGGAATCCTCGGGCATCCATGCAATGCGCGCCGCCATTCAAAGTGGCAAACTCAACGTTTGCTGAAAACAAAACAGCCAGAGGTTGAGCCTCTGGCTGTGTGAAAATCAAGCGCGCTACGTTCAGTGCTTCTTGCGCTTCTTGGCTACCGGCCGGGTCAGTTCTTCCACCGCTGGCAATTCCCAACCGATTTTGTCTTCGATGATTTCGCGCAAGGCAATATCCGCCGCGCCCAGATTGGTATAGTCCGCAATCAGCGGTCGTCCCATGCCACCGCCACCGGCGTTCAGCTGCCGGACACGGCGCGAGACGATGTTGATCAAAACGTTGGCGTTGCCAACCTTTTCCAGAGCTTTCTTGCAGAGTTCAGCGTTCACAGTGACTTCGATACCAAAATAGAGCGCGACAGGGTAGCCGACCATCGCCGCCGTGCAACTGAAAATTTACCCGTTCCGCCAATCGGATCCGGCGACCGATCGCCACAACCCACGGTTTGACAATCATCGGCCCAGACCAGAACCTCGTTCGGCCATGATTAAACCCTGGAAACAAATCGGCTCCCGCCCGCTCGGCAACTTCCGTATCTTTTCCCTGCGCTCAGACCTGAAAATCTCGCCCCGAACCAATGCTGAGCACGACTTTTTCGTTATCGAATCGCCAAATTGGGTCAATGTTGTGGCCACTACGCCTGATCAGCAGGTTGTGATGATTGAGCAATATCGTCACGGTTCAAACACCGTTGAGCTGGAGATCCCGGGCGGAATTATTGACGCGAAAGACGCCTCACCCGTGGCCGCTGGGGTGCGGGAGTTGCGCGAGGAAACCGGCTTCGAAGGCGCAAACGCGCGTATCCTGGGACAAACTTTCGCCAACCCCGCCATCATGAGCAATATCTGCTATACGGTGCTGGTTGAGAATTGCCGCTGCGTCCATCCGGTAGAGTTTGATCAGGGCGAAGATTTAATCACGCGCCTCGTTCCGATAGTGGAGATTCCGAAACTGGTCGCTGAGAATAAAATCGGCCACTCGCTCGTCACGGTGGCCTTGTATCACTTTGATTTGTGGCAGCGGGGTTTGAAACCCGCTGCCTGAAATTGAAGTCGCCGCCGAAGCGACGCCTGAATTCCGCTCAGTTCTTCTTGAAAAAATCCTTAATGACGTCGGCGACGCGCTGAATCTGCGCATCCGTCAGTTCTGGATAAATCGGCAGACTGAGACATTCGCGTGCGGCTTTCTCGGAAACCGGGAAGTCGCCTTCCTTGTAGCCGAGATGCGCGTAGCATTTTTGCAAATGCAACGGCAGCGGATAGTGCAATGCACAACCGACACCGTTTTCTTCAAGATGCTTTTTAAGCGCGTCACGTTGGGGATGACGCACGACGTAAAGATGCCACACGCTTTCGGCCCACGGCGCTTGGGTGGGCAATTTCAGCGGCGTGTCTTTCAACAACTCAGCGTAGCGCTTGGCCACGCGTTGCCGACCGGCGGTCCACGCGGGCAAATGCGGTAACTTCACGCCGAGCACCGCGCCTTGAATGCCTTCCATGCGATAGTTGAAGCCGACTTCATCATGGTAGTAACGCACGCTTGAACCATGTTCACGCAACGAACGAGCGCGTTTGGCGAACTCAGCGTTATTCGTGCACAGCGCACCGCCTTCACCCGCTGCACCGAGATTCTTTCCGGGATAAAAGCTGAAACAGGAAATGTCACCGAATGTGCCGACTGTTTTGCCTTTGTATTTCGCGCCATGCGCCTGCGCGGTGTCTTCGACTACCGGCAGATTGTGCTTCTTCGCAATCGCAAGAACAGGATCGAGATCGAACGGATGCCCGTAGAGATGCACCGGCATGATCGCTTTGGTGCGCGGCGTAATGGCCTTTTCAATCAACGCCGGATCGAGATTGAACGTCGCATCATCAATGTCCACGTACACCGGCTTGGCGTTGACATAAGAAATCGCCCAGCTCGTCGCTACGAACGTATGCGGCGTGGTAATGACTTCATCGCCTTGCTTGATATTGAGCAACAGCAACGCGACGTGTAAGGCAGACGTGCCGCTGTTGAAAGCGACACAATGTTCCGTGCCGATGTATTTGGCGAAGTCCTTTTCGAATTGAACCACGTCCGGTCCGAGACAAAAGGAACACGCGTCAATGTTGCGCGCGATGGCGGCGTCAATTTCTTTGCGCAACGGACGGATTTGCGCGGGTAGGTCAAGGTAGGGGATTTTGTCGTGCATTTGCGTGTGTAGGTTCAATAAAAAGTGTGGGCAAGATAGCGAATTTAGTGATGGGGGAAATCAATTTTTCGGCGCTCAATTACTGACTGGCATTCCGGGATTCGGCGGAATAACCGGATCGGGATTAAGGGTTAACCATGTCGCCACCCGTTCATGCCATAACGGCCAGTCCTCACCATGATCTTCATTCAACACTGACCTGAGCAGAAACAACGCTTCGTCGCCTTGGGTATCGATCGGATTCCGCGCGACCTCGACGAGCCACGGCAATTTCACGGCGTTAGGTCGCATTAATAGATCGGCAAAGATGGCGCGCCGCGCGGTTGGAGTTATGGCGGGATTGGTCAATTGCACGCCAAGCGTGCTGAAATACGTTGTCGGCATCAATCGACTCGCGTGCTGCGCGGCTTCGGTTTGGGCCTCGGGCGGCAGATTGGGAAACATCGCGAGTAATGTGATCGCCTGATTCGTCGTGGACTCACCGGAATTCAGCACGGCATTTAATTGCGAAGACCAGTTCGTCACGGAAACCGGTGGAAGCGTCGCCAGCGGAGCGATGGATTCGCGCGCTTGAACTTTCATGCGCGGTACAAACGGGATTTCCACGTCATCGTCCGGCGCCGGAGGATGCGACACGCGCCACCAGGTTTCCAGCGCGCCGAGCGCCAGTCCCAGAATCAGCAGGTGATGAAATTTCAAACGCATGAATGCCCGCAGGCAGGGATCTAAATAGCAGCTTCTTCGCCAGCAATCAGTTAAGCGGTTTTAAATAACGGTTTTGCGGAGAAAAACCTCCACCTTTTCCTGTTTAACTAGACATCGTAACTAGACATCGCCCGCCTCAAATGTCGCAAACGCCGTCCGTCTGCGTACCATTTTTGGATTCAGCCTCAGCCTTTTACGACTGGAAACAACCGAGTCAAAACTAAATCGGCACAACGCGCGGTTTCATGAAGCGGCTTCGGCTCCGGGAGCTGTTGACCGGTGTTTGCCCAAACGTCGAATGGTGTCGCATATCCCTCGCGTACCAGTTTTTCAATCGCTCGCACGGGATCGGCCGCCGGATTGATTCTTGGCACAGGGAAAATTCCCGTTCGCGCGCGCGCCGTTACCGCCTCAAAAATCATCGAGACGCTGTCTTCGGTCACCCACGCTTCCTGCGCGGCCATGAGTTGTGCCGGCAACCAATCGGGCTTCGTCTGCTGATGCGAGATTATTTCTGCGTTGAGTTTGCGTTTGCGCAGTTGTTCCAGAAAACCTGCGGGCGTCCGACGCGAATCGGAGATTGTCCAGTTCAGGCCCGAGCGCGAATGAACCACCGTCGCAATCGCATTCGCTGTTTCCTCCGCCGACCAACCATGCGATCTCGACGGACCACCGATCAGCACGACGCCGCGGTTCTGTTTGGTTGGAATCTCTTCAGGCAGCCGATTCAACGCACCAAGCGTCGTGATAACGTGTGGAGAGGGGGTTTCGCCATCGTGTTGCGGTCGAATGCAAAGATCGAACAACCGCTTCGGCCAGGTCGGCTCCATGATGACTACCGAGCGCGCGTTGAATTTTCGCGCGGCGAACCACAGCGGTAAATGGACTTTGTGACCGGTGCCAATGAGCAGTTGCGGAATGCCTTTACCGGCTTGAAGTGCAGCTTTGCGACGCGTGAGCAAATTCCAGGTCGCAGGAATGCGAATAATATCCACCTCCGCTCCGATGCGTCGCGCCAGCGCCAGCGCCAATCCAACGCTTTGGTTCTCGTGACCCGGTCGTCCCTCCGAGATGACACGAATCAACTTCAGAGCGTGGTTCATGCTGGAAGGTTCGCCGTCTTACCGCCAATTCAAGCGGAAGTTTCAGCGCGCGGAATATTCTCCGCGTTTCACTGGTTCAGCGGCCGTATGCCAAGCGTTCGGCAAGTCGTTCCGGCAAACCCGCCGCGAGAATCTTCTTCTGCGCAGCGGCGATGTCGTAATCCAGCCGACGCAATTCAATCGTGCCGTCCACGGTGTCATACACGACGTAAGCGGCTTTCGGATTGTTATCGCGCGGTTGACCGACAGCGCCGACGTTGACGAAATATTTCTTCCCCGGCTCGGTCTTGAATTTCGAATACGTTCCGCCACGCACCATGCTGTCTTTCATGAATGCCACCGGAACGTGGGTGTGACCGAAAAAGCAAACTGAAGTGTTTTGATACGTCAGGCTGGCAGCAGCCGCGAGTTTGTCGAAGACATAACCCCAGCGTTGTGGACCGTCGAGCGTGGCGTGGACGATCGTGAAATTCGTCACCATGCGCGTGTACTTCAACTCACGCAGCCATTGGCGATCATCTTCGGTGAGTTGCTTGCGCGTCCAATTGACGGCTTCGGCCGCGGCGGGATTGAAACCTTCCAGATGTTCCTCAGTGGAACAGTATTCGTCGTGATTGCCCTTCACGCAGGGCATACCCATGGAGCGGATGATGTCGAGGCATTCTTTGGGATTCGCGTTATATCCGACAACGTCTCCCAGACAGGCGTAATGGGTCACCTGTTGTTTCTTGCAATCATCCAGCACTACTTGGAGCGCGTCCAGGTTGCCGTGAATATCCGCTAGAATCGCAAATCTCATCTCAATTTATCGCTCAATCGTAAATCCCTTGAAGTGGCCCTGGGGTTGGCCCCAAATGGCTTCTTCATTCCGTATGTTCGCTGCCAATCCGGCATCAGGAATCGCCACCCGAAACGCCTCCAGTTCCGCCCGTTCCCCTTCGGCAATCAACTCCACCCGGCCATCGGTCAGGTTGCGCACCATCCCCACCACGTCAAACCCGGTCGCAACTGTGCGAACTGTATATCGGAATCCGACCCCTTGCACGCGGCCAGAGTAAAAAATCTGCATCCGACAACGCTCATGGGGTGATGCTCCCGGCTTCCCGGCGGCTTGTGCCATGACGCTAAATGAAGCCAAAGCGCACGCGCAGAGGCAATGTTTTTGTTCAGTTAACCCGGTTGATTTAACTACTTGCAGCGCTATCGGTATCGGAACGCACGTTTCCACAACAAATTTTCCCGTCGCACCAGCCAACGAACTTAGCCAATTTACGTCACTATGAAAATCGCCCTCGCCTCCGATCACGCCGGTTTCACTTACAAAGAAAAAATCAAATCGCTTCTCATCGAACTGAAGCACGAGGTCCACGATTTCGGCACGCACAGCACTGAGCCAGTCGATTATCCGGCCTTCATTCGGCCTGCAGCGGAAGCAGTTGCGCGTGGTGAATACGACCGCGCGATTGTTCTCGGTGGTTCCGGGAATGGCGAAGCTATTGTGGCAAATAAAGTTCGGGGAATTCGCTGTTCGCTCTGTTGGAGTCTGGAAACGGCGCGTTGGGCCCGCGAACACAATGACGCCAATGTCTTAGCGATCGGCGAGCGGACGATTTCCGCGGACCTTGCACTGGAAATCGTACGCATTTGGCTGAGAACGGAATTCAGCGGGGGACGTCACGCCGCCCGCGTCGCAGCTATCGAAATGATTTAATCCGAACTGATGCGTTCAGCATTTCTTCGGCAGCTTAACAAACGACCAAGACTCCGCTTCGCTCGAAACTTAATTCGCCTTGGCGCGCAATCCGGCCAGAACCGTTTCGCGCCATAACAAAATCATGTCGTGCAACTTATCCAGCCAAGGCAACGCGCGATTTTCCAACGCATTCGACAACGCGGAAGTCTCAGACTGCCAAGCAGCTTCGTCCACTTCCTTCATGATGACAGCCAATTGCTGCAACTGCCATTTACGCACCTGCATCAAAGAAGCCGCCCCGGCAGGGCTTTGATAAATGCTTTCCGGCAAAAGACTTAATGTCAGCAATGGCTCTTTCATCTTGCGCGCCAGCTCCCACCACAGTTCGCGCGCCATCGGGGCGTCGTTAATCAAAACCTGCGTCACCGCCGCTTCCGTCACCGCACGAGCCGCCCGAGTTTCGTTCAGCGCCGTTTCCAACATTCGCAATGGCATTTCCGCCAAGCCAACCGTCTGCGCTTCGATGAGGGTAGGGGAACTTTTTTCCTGGTCAGTTTCCGACTGGGAAATATTTGCCGCGTTCGCCGACCGACCGTTCACCTTGAACTGACAGAGCACCCGTTCGTTCTCCAATGCGATAGTCTCGAGGTAAGTCCGTATCGCTGGAAGAGATCGGCGGGTTTCAGGAAGCTGCACCGGCGCGCCGTCGAGCAAAACTTCAAAAGTCCGAGGGGTGAGGAACGTCGATTCGTCGTACATATACCCCTGTTTAAGCAGGAGCAACACCGGCAGGGTTGAATTTGAGGACGACTTATTGGGAAGTTATTCACAACGCCACCGCTGCGTTGTTCTTTTTTAAACACAATGTTGGATTCGCTCCCGTCACAGGCGTGGCCAATTCCTTAAATTTGCTTAAAATCAGCAACTTACGCTAACAACCGCACTGGCAGTCGTCGTGCTAAAACCAATTTGTAGCCAAATCCCGGCTGCAATCCCCCAAGCACACGCGAGCGAATCGCCTTGGGTAGTTAAGGATGGTCACAATCTAAAATGAAAACAGGATATCTGATTGATATGGACGGCGTGATTTACCGGGAAAATCAGTTGATCCCCGGCGTCACCGACTTCATTCAAGCGCTGATTGCGAAAGGCGCACCGTTTCTCTTTCTCACTAATAACTCCGCGCCCACTCCCGAAGACCTCGCGGTGCGACTCCGACATCTTGGTATCACCGGCTTGTCTTCCCGCCATTTCTATACGTCGGCGATGAACACTGCGGATTTTCTCAGTGAAACAGATCCGGGTTGCACCGTGTTTGTCATTGGTGAAGGTGGATTGCTCGCCGCGTTGCATGAACGAAAAATTGCGAGCGATTCAATCCAACCTCGCTACGTCGTTGTAGGCGAAGGCACAACCACGATGGATCGCTTAACTAAAGCGCATGAATGCATCGAAAAAGGCGCCCGCCTGCTCGCGACAAATCCCGACAATTGGTGTCCGGTCTCCAGCAACAAAACTCGCCCGGGCGCTGGCGCAACCGCCGCGTTCCTCGAAGCGAGCAGCGGTCGTCCTGCCTACTACCTCGGCAAACCGAATGGCTACATGTTTCATCGCGCGCGTCGCAAACTCGCAGACCTCACACTCGGCACGCCGCAACAGGTTGTGATGATTGGCGACACGATGGAAACCGATATCCGCGGCGCATTCGAAGCCGGTTTGCAATCCTATCTCGTGTTGAGCGGCTCAACGAAATTTGAAGATATTGCCGACTATGTTTATCAACCGACTCGCGTATTGCGCAGCGTGGCGGAATTGACGGAGGAAATCATCACCGGCACCCCCGCAGACCCGTTGCAGGATTTGGTATCGAATGGCAACGGTTTCCGCTTCAGCAAAGCCGGCTTACGTCATCAGACCGATATCTTCGCTTTTCATAAACCTCGGCCGCGCCCTGCGATGACGAAATAGCCAGCGCCGAGGGAACGCCAATCTCCAGATTGGTTCAAAACTGAAAGCGATAACGCCACGCGCGAAGCCGAAAATCTGCGCGTCCACGCAAAGTTTTCGGTCAGTTCTGTTCGTGGCGTTGACTCCGCAAATGTCATTCGGTACCGTCGCGCCCGAAATTTTAACCGGCCGAAAACCATTTACCCCGGGAGATCGTTATGCCACCGAAAGCCACCGAAAAAGTCCCTGTCGAATCGAAAAACGACGCGGCGAAAATCTCCGCCGCGCGCCAACGCGAGTTGGATGCCGCCATTTCCACCATCACTAAAAGCTACGGCGACGGCGCCATCATGCGGCTCGGCGACGCGCATGCGTTGAAGAAAATTGAAGTCATTCCCACCGGAGCTTTAGCTGTGGACCTCGCGCTTGGCGTTGGCGGGGTTCCGCGCGGTCGCGTGGTGGAAATTTTCGGTCCGGAATCCTCCGGCAAAACGACGCTGATGTTGCACGTCATCGCGAACGCTCAGAAAAGCGGCGGGCTGGCAGCGTTCATTGATGCCGAACACGCGCTGGATCCGGCTTACGCCAAAAAACTCGGCGTTAATCTCGACGAGTTGCTGGTGTCGCAACCGGATTCCGGCGAAGAAGCGCTTACCATTTGCGAAACGCTGGCACGCTCCAATGCGCTCGACGTCATCGTTGTGGACTCCGTTGCCGCACTCGTGCCGAAAGCCGAGTTGGAAGGCGAGATGGGCATGGCGACGATGGGTATGCAGGCGCGCTTGATGTCGCAGGCGTTGCGCAAACTCACCGCCATTCTCAACAAATCCAAAACCACGTGCATTTTCACGAACCAATTGCGTGAGAAAGTCGGCGTCATGTTCGGCAACCCCGAAACCACGCCCGGCGGCAAAGCGCTGAAATTCTACGCCAGCGTGCGCATTGATATTCGCCGCAAAGACACGCTCAAAGACAGCTCCGGCAACGCGATTGGGAATCACGTCAAAGTGAAGATCGTGAAAAATAAAGTCGCCCCGCCATTCACCGAAGCGGAGTTCGACATCATTTACAATCACGGCATTGATAAAGAAGGGAGCATTCTCGACATGGGCGTCGAGACCGGCGCGGTGGACAAGAAAGGCGCGTGGCTGCAATTCAACGGCGAACTCATCGGGCAGGGCAAAGATGCCGCCAAACGGGCTTTGGTTGAAAAACCCGATCTTGCGAAGAAAATCGTGGACGCCATTCTCGCGAAGAAAAATCCCGAACCTGCTCCAGCTAAATCCGACAAAAACGACAAAGCGGAGAAGGACAAATAACGGACGGATTTAATCCCAAGGCGGACCACAAGGTCCGCCTTATTTTATTTCTGGCGGGGCCGGAGGTTTGAGCGGCTCGGGCGACAATATTTGTTCCAACGTCTGCAACGGACTGAACGGCGCGAGCAGAAATTTCGGAATGTTGATCGGTTCGTATTTTGGATCTTGCACCGTTCCGCTGACCCGAAAAGCCAAAGCCTTCGCCACCGGCGAAAGAATCGTGGCAATCATCGGACCGAAAACCGGCGTGTTGCCCAACAGCTCGGCCGTCACGCGCGCACTGATGTCGCCGTCAAACGTCACCGTCCCGCGATACAACAATCGCATCGAAACCGCGCGCAATTCGAGATCCGGCGAGTATAATGTGCGTTGCGCCACGGTGTAATTTCCCACCGCTTCCGTAAAGCGCGTGTTTCCGACTTCCAACACATCCGAGAGCTTCCCGAAAATCGGCAGTTCCCAGAGCAGACCATCGCGCAGACTGGCATAACCGTAGCCGCTCCACGTGTCGAAATCGTCGGTCATACCATTGGTGATAATAAGATTTCCGCTGAGCCGCCCATCGAGATTATTGGTCCGTTGCGTCAGATCCGCCACTAATGCAGGCAACGACGCATTGGTGATATAAACCGCGAACTGCAGTTGCGCATTGTCATCCTCTCCAAAAACAAAATGCGCCCAGCCCTGCGCTCTGCCGCCGTAAAAATCTCCCGTCAGATTGGTAACCGAGAGCAGATTGTTCTGCCAGATAATGCGCGCGGTGTAGCGCGGAATCCGAAATCGCAACGATTCAAAATCTTCACCGCCCCCTTCAAAAACGATGTTCGCGTCATGCGGATCGCGCATGGAAACATACCCATGCGCGCGCGCCATCGGCGGTTTGCCAAAATGATAATGTGACATCACTTCCGCGACCATTGGACCAATCATGTGCACAATCGAACTCGGCGCATACATCCCGCTCGCGTTCGTGATGTAAACGCGATGTGCGTTGAAATCCGCCGCCACGCCAACCGCCGAAACATGCTGCGTCCCGTGCCATGCCCGCGGTTCGATAAAATCCACAGTGAGATTCGTGTAACGCACACCGCTGATCGCGGCATCCACCGCTTCACCGCGAAACACAAAATTCGTCAGCGCCACGTGACCTTGAAAACCGAGCGCTTCAACGTCTGCTCCGCGACCCCAGATTTCGCCCTCGACCACCGGCGGCTGTCCAAATTCGCAAAGGTCAAAACCCCGTCGCACCTCCGCCCCCAGCAGCGGAACAATCGCCGCGGGATCAATCGTGCTGTGCAACTGCGCATAAAAATCTCCGGTCGCTTCATTCATCCGCGCCGCCGCACGAAAACTTCCTTCCGGGCGCGTGATAGTAAGATCCGGTGTTTGCCAGACGTAATTGCTGAAACTGAAGTGCGTTGAAATCACCTCCGAATGAATTCCGCGAAACGTTCCATTCGTCACCGCCAAATAACCGGCTAAATGAACGTTCGTCGGCGAATGCGTTTCCCAGACTTCACGCGGTGCGGTCCACTCCGGCAACGCTATCGTCGCCGTGCCGCGCAATTCTGGTGCGGCAGACCAGGTGACATGATCCAACCATTCCTGCACCGGGCGAGGCAACAAAGGTGCGAAGCGTTTCGGATCAATGTGTGATTCTGCGGAAACTGTTGCCACGCGAGAAACCACGTCGAGTTCGCCGGTGCCGGTTAACGGGCCGCGATAGAACGCCGTTTCAAATTTGGAAAAACTCAAGCGCGGCGCCGCCCATTCGGCTTCGCAACGAAGGTTATCCGCCTGCAACGCGAGCGAACGCAACATGGCGATTCGGGCTGCACATTGCACCTGATACGGCAACAGATTGGTCCAGAATCCTAACGTCGCGGCGGCAGGCAGCGGATTTGTGACGGTGGACCACGTAGCCGAGAAATCGCAATCGCGCGCGCGTGTCATCCAACTTGTGACTGTATCCGCGTGAACTTCCAACTGACCTTCGCGCGGCACGGGATTCGTCACCGCATGAGTCCACGATGCTTTCGCGTGCATTCCCGTGAGCATCACATCAGGCGCAATCACCAATCCCGCCCGCACCGTCGCGGTTGCATTCACCAGACCCGGCTGTCGTGCGGTTGATTCGAGGCGCACATCGATATCCAGATTCGTGGTACTCGCCCACGGCGTTTCCAATTCCAGCGCTTGCAGACTGATCTCCACGCGCGACAACGCATTTGTCCCGACCGGCAACATGTTCGCCGTCAGCAACACATCATGCGCTTTACCCCATGCGGTATCCGCATCCTTGGCCCCAACGGTGAATCGCACGGTAAACGACGCCAGATCGCGGGCGTCGCCCGTGATGTCCAGATGCACTTCCGGCGGCGTTTGAAACGAAATCTGTTCCATCACGTCCATGATTTCGCGCAACTGTTCCCGCGCTTCCTCCAGATCAAGCCGACGCGACGGTTGCGCCTGCCAATCACTCAACGCGGATGCATTCGCGAGACTGCCACTGAGATAAAATTTCGCGCCGCCAAATTGTCCCCGCAGGTCTTCCAGAAGCCATTCGTCATTCGGAAGCAAACGCAGGCTGGATTCGATGCGCTCAATTGTCAGCGTGCGATTCGGTGCATTCGTCTCCGTCAATGTCCACGCCAGTTTGCCATCTCGCAAAATCAGTCCATCCACCTGCAAGCGACCGCGAATGAGCGAGCGCAAACGCAGATTGAATTCCATTTCCCGCGCTGTCAGCCGCGGAAGTTCCGGGTGTTCTTCCTCGGTGCTGGACGCAAACGCTACGTTTTCCGCGATGAATCCGCGCGTCCAATGCAATCGCAGCGTGGTGAACTTCAGATTCAATCCGCGTTCGTTCAATTTGGCGAGCAACGGATGTTTTACGAAATCCGGCAAACCGATCAGATTGAGATAAACCAGAATGGAAAGCAGCAGCAGCGTGATGACCCAGACGACCATCCGGGTGCGCCGAAAGACGATCCGACACCGGCGCCAGAACCGAGTCTTTCCCTTGGCAACTGTAGCCATATCATTGCGAACTGCCTGCGTTCAGGACGTAAAACTTCAGCAGTTCAAACGGCACGAGCGGGAACTCGAAAAACCACGGTTCTTCGCCGATTTTCACCATCGCATACGGATAATCATCCGGCGATTTGCCGCCGAACTCGATCTGATATTTCGCGCCATCTTTCAGTTCGAACGTGACGATGAGAGAGGCCGGATTAAAACCAAACTTTTCCGCCACGCTGGCGTCGCAGCCCACCCATTCCAGCGCATCCAATTCGCCAAAGCGATGCACCGCTTCCTCAACCGCCGCGCCGTTGAGAATGCCCTGCGAATTTCCGCCGAAGGTCCAGGATTTTTCGCCCAGGCGTCGCAGATCAATCACACGATTTTCCTGACGGGTGACGACGCGCACGACGTTGGTCACATCAAAACGCCAGATCTGCCGATCCCGTAATCGCCACGGCGCGACCGAAAGCCGCGCAAAATCGGCAGTGCCGATGCCGTAAATCGGATTCTCGTCAGTGCGTCGCACATACGCGACGCCTTCCTTCATGTCGCCAAGGAGAATTTCCGCGATTAGAGAATTGGTATTCCCTCCACTGGCTTTACCGCGCAAACGAATCCGGCGTGACGGTTCAGCCAGGCCGTACTTCGGCAAATCCGCTTCGGTAATCGAATCCTTGTATTCGAGAATCGGCGCAGCAACGAATGTGAGCAGAAATTGTCCAACGAAACCCGGGTCCATCGGCAGCGGCGAATCCACCAGTTTCCATGCATTGGAGGAAACGCGTTGCAGCGTGAAATTTTCCGTCCCGCGCACTTCGATTTCATCCACCATGCGCTGGCGCGTGACCAGATACGGATCGCGGAACTTTTCCAGCGGCGCCAACCACGGCTCAATCATCCGTCGTTCCACCGTCACCACCGCGGGAGAATCCGCACGCCGCGCGTAAACGAGCGTTGAATCATTCGTCGGGCTGCGACCGAATTGTACTGCGGCGATGCTGTTCGTGCCGTGAATCAGATTCACTTCCAGTTCCGGCGCGTTCAATCCGAACGTTTCCAGATCACCGCGCGGGTCATCAGTAACAAAACTCGCCACGCGCGTCGCATGAAGTTGTTGCAGTAATTCCGCGAGCCGGAAATTATCCGCCCGCGCTGAAAGCGGCGCCGTAATGCGCCACAGCGAATTCGTGTTTTCCTGAGCGAGATGCAAGACCGTCGCCGCGTTGGAAACGATGATGTGATCGAAAAACAGATTCCGCAAATCGACCAGCCCCGTGTCGCGCCAGTCATCAGGTTGAGCCGGCAACAATTGCAACAACCGCGCGTCCACAACGAACACGCCTTCCGTACCGACCACCTGCACGTAGATCTGATCGCCGGGCGCGGTGTGCGCCCCCAGAATCAATTGCCGCCAATAATCATCCGTGTGCAGCGTCAGCGTCGTGCGTTTGTCGAAACCGAATTCGGAATCCGGATCTTTGCGTTCGCGAACTTCCGACGCTGAAATCGTGTTCGCCGGCGCGAGGCGTTCGAGCGCGCGCAACAGCGCATCAACGCTCGCAGCTTGTGCCGGATAGCTGATCGGCTTCACCATGCGCCAGGTATCGTTGGTGCGTTCCACGCGAATTTCCGGCTGGCCCGCGAGTGCGAACTGCACCGCCTTCACTGCATCCGCTTTAAACTCCGGCAACAACGCCACCAGACCGGGCGGTGGTTTCCGCCAAAATTTTTCGACTCCGAAAACGATGGCAAACAACACCACCGCAATCGCCAGCCAAACCCATGTGCTCCTGGATCTCATCGCCACGAATTATTTGCGTCGTCGCCACCAGACGAGAACGCCGAACAAAAGAATTCCTCCCGGCAACGCCGCCAGCAACAGCCAACGCAACCGCGTCATCTGGCTCTCTGTCAGCATCACGCGGAAATCATTTACCGGCTTCGGCCCGATGCCCTCCGTTACCTGCGGTCGGTCCAACAACCAGTTCACCGCGTAATAGGCGAAATCACGATTCGCAAACAGCTTCATCGGTTCATTCGCCAGGAAAAACGAATCGCCAACAACAATGATGCGCGTGCCCCCGCGCGTTACCACCGTGCCGGGCACCGGCTTCTTCTCAACCGCCACAGCAAGCGGAAAACGCTGGGCAGGCACTTGCGGTCGGGTCGCAAGTGTTGCGGTTTCTGCGCTGTAAAATAATTCTGTCACGACCGGTGCATCAGCGGCGGTGTCGCGATTGCGGCGCTCGCCAATCAATCGCGGCGCGAGCAGGTTCAGGTTGAAATTAACCAGATTACGAACGGCTGGATGTTTCGAATAGTAACCTCCCAAAATCGTGACGTCCTCGCCCGGCGCCATTTTGATGGAATTAACGGCGTTGGCCGGATCGAAAACAATCTCAGGCGTGGCGGCAACACCCCAATTGTTTGCCAGAATATTTTCCAATCCAGCCCGCGGATCGATGAATTTGGAATTGAACAAAACAAACATCCGCCCGCCTTCATCGAGATACTGACTGATTTTTTCCAACTCCGGTTCGGAAATAGCGCGTGGTCCGGCGATAATGAGCAGATCGCAATCGTTCGGCACCGTGGCCGTTCCGGTGAGATTCAACCCCACCACTTCCACCCCGTTCTGGCGCAGCAACGAATGGAAATCCAGGTAACCGGTCAGTTCATCGCCGCTGTCGAAATTGTGAATGCTGTGTCCCAACAGCACGTAGGCCTTGTAACGCTGCGGCGAGGCGAGCGCTTGCAAGACCGCAGTAAAAACTGTTTCTCCTTTGAACGCGGTAGCCCGCCGCCGGTACGTCCCTTCTGATTCGCCTTTTTCCACCACCGTATCCGTGAGGATTGCGCCCGGAATGATGCGACTCGAATCACCCGCCGTTTCAAAGATGATGAAATTCTTTTCGTCCTCGCGCGTGGTCTCCGGCAACTTGTGCTTCTGCTTAATCCGAAGCGCTGCTGCCGCGTCCTTCACGTAATCCACCGTTTCGACGGTGATGCGAGGATTTAACGCCTGATACTCGCGAAGTAACGCCGCAATCGTTGGATAAAAATCGTTTTCCCGGTTGTAATAAATCGTGACCTTGACCTCGTTCGTCAGCGTGACCAGCACGTTCTTGGTTCGCGGCGACAATTCATCGTTGGCCGGTTTCAGATATTGGCGTTTGAAGAAAACTGCGCCGAGATGATTCAACATCACCAGCACCGCCAACACGATGAGCGTCCGCACCGCAATGTCGATGGCTACGGCCCATTTGCGCCGCGGTGTAAAACTGGGTCTGGTTGCGTTTTCCTCAGCCATGTTATTTCCAGCGGCGACTTTCCACGACGCGCAATGTCAGGAACAAAAATAAAAACGTCAGGCTCACCAACAGCAGCACCGAACGCGTATCAATCACTCCATGGGCATACTCGCGCATCTGCTCGAAAAATCCGAACCGGCTCAAAACCTGTTCCTGCCAGGTCGCTCCCGCGAATCCCGGTCCGGCCATATAACTCAATCCGAACAGCGTCATTCCCATCAACAAGCTTATCATTGCTGCAACCATCTGATTCGACGTCAACGCAGACGCAAACGCTCCGAACGAAATGAAAAACGCTCCGAACAATCCGATGCCGACATACGTTCCGATTAACACCGCCTGGTCTAACGCGCCCGCCTGATTCGCATACTTTTGAATCAGGTAGCAGCATCCGAGAAACGGCAGCCACGTAATCATGTAAAACACCCACGCCGCCGAAAACTTCGCCGTCACCACCTGCAAATCGCTGACCGGCGTCGTCATCAAGGTTTCATACGTACCGGAATATTTTTCATGTGCGTAAAGTCGCATCGTGATGACCGCATTGGCAATCAACAGAATGAACCAGAACATCGGGCTCTGGAAAAACAACTCCGTCACCGGTAACGGGAACGACGCCGTGCCCATCCCGCGAATCATCACACAAAACGTCCACCCGCACAGCAACGCCACGGCGGCCAACGTGACGTAGCCGGTTAACGAAACGAAGTAAGTGCCCAACTCCCGGCGGGCGAGTGTCAGAAAAACCCGCATTACGCTTCCTCCTCCTCGTTTGCGCGGGTCACCTGCACGTAAATATCTTCCAGCGAGTGCCGACTCCGCGTCAATTCACGCAACTTCCAACCCCGCGCCTGAACCAGCGCAAAAATCTGCGGTCGCAAATCAATTCCATCGCGCGCCGTCAATGCGCAGCGTTGAAATTCACCTTCTGCCGCTGACACATCGTAATGTTCAATCTCCGCCATCTGCTGCCATTCGAACTTCAACTCGTTCGCGGGCGCAGCAATTTCCGCGATAATCTGGCCTTTGTTCGCCATGAACCGTTGCAAATTGGCCGGCGTATCGGACGCCAGAATTTTCCCGTCGAGCATGATCATCACGCGACTGCACGTCATCTCAACTTCCGGCAAGATGTGTGATGAAATCAAAACCGTGTGCGAACCGGCGAGATTCTTGATGAGCTGACGCACGAGACGAATCTGATGCGGATCGAGCCCGATTGTCGGTTCATCAAGAATAATCAAATCCGGCTCATGAACGATTGCGTCGGCCAGTCCGACGCGTTGCCGATAGCCTTTGGAAAGCTGTCCGATGATGCGACGACTGACATCGGTGAGGCTGCATTGTTCGAGAACGGTATCAATCCGTTCACGCGATTCACTGCGACTCAATCCTTTCAGGCGAGCGCGGAATTTAAGGTATTCGCGAACGCGCATTTCATTGTGCAACGGATTGTTCTCCGGCATGTAACCGATGCGCCGCCGCACTTCTTCTGACTCGTAAAACACGTCGAAACCCGCCACCCGCGCCGTACCAGAAGTCGCCGGCATGTACCCGGAGAGAATGCGCATCGTCGTGCTCTTGCCCGCACCGTTGGGCCCGAGCAGACCCACGATTTCGCCCCGCGCGACGGTAAATGAAATATCCGCCAGCGCCGTGCGTCCCGCATAGCGCTTGGTCAGGTGGCTCACTTCTATCATCGGGGCGGAAGTCATTCCAACTTGTGAATTATTCTAGGCCAGTCACTCGGGGGCGGCGATGAAAAAACTCCTCATCGCACCACCACATCAAATTGGCCGGTTAACAAGCGCACGAAACGATCATTCACCCGAGTATGCGTTCGAATCGTCAATTGCAGCGTATCGCCTCGCTTTTTGCTCACCAGCACATCGCTCAAATTCACCAGATTCGTCACCGGCACACCGTCAATGGCGGTGATGACCATTCCTTTTTCCAACCGCGCGCGCGCCGCCGGACTGCTCCCTTCCACTTCGTCCACCAACCAGCCTTCGCCTCCGACCAATTGATAGCTCATCGCCTGTGCGTCCGAGAGCGTTGAGGTCTTGAGGCCGAGGCGACGTTGCAACAATTCGCGGTTCAATACGGCGAGCGAAACGAGTTCCACGTTGAGCACCCGACGTTGAGAATTCTCGACAACCGTGAGCGCCACGCGTTGATCCGGCGATGCGCCAACGACCTGAACAAATTCCGCAAGACCGCTCACCGTCCGGCCGTTCACTTCCACAATTTGTTGTCCCACGCGCGCGCCTGCCCGTTCTGCCGGGCTACCCGGTTGCACGTGACGCACCGTCAATGGCTGCGGTGTATTGCGCAATCGCAAACCCAACCATTGCCGCGCATGCCATTCCAACGTGAAAAAGTCCGACAACGCATCGGCCACCTGTTTCACCGGAATCGCGAAACCGGTACCTTTGCCCTGGTCAGGCGAAAAAACCGCGACGTTGATGCCGATAAGTTCGCCGCGCACGTTAATCAGCGGTCCACCGCTGTTGCCCGGATTGATGTCCGCGTCGGTTTGCAACCAGTCCTGGTAATCGAGTTTGAGATTGCCCGCATCCGTGCGACGGTTCTTGGAACTGAGAATCCCGCGTGACACCGAGCCGCCCAGACCGAACGGATTTCCCACTGCTATGACGGTTTCGCCGAGCAACAAATCATCATCCTTCGCCAGCGTGATGGGTTTGAAGGGCGGATCATTCGGTCGCCGCACAATTCGCAGCAACGCCAAATCCCGCTGCATCGTGCCGAGAAGTTTTTCCGCTTCGTACTCGCGGCCATCCCAGAGTTGCACCTGCACGCGATTCGCGCGATCCACCACGTGAACATTCGTCAGGATGTACGCCACATCGCCGACTTCGTCGATAATCACTCCTGAACCGACGCCGCTGGGCTGTTCTTTCATCTGCGGCACATCCGGCAGGCCGTAGAAGCGCCGGAAAAACGTCTCATAAAGATCATTCCGGCGCACGAGTTCTGTGGTCCGGATGTTCACGACACTCGGCATGACCTTTTCAATCGCCGCCACCGTGAGATCGCGTCGGATATCCGTCGCGGGACTGGCCGCTGAAGCCGCGTCAGCGACGGGAACGAGCAGCGTCGCCGCTAAAATCGCGCTCAGCCGACGGCTCGTTTTGGACCGTAATTTCATATCAGTTCTAAACAAGACATTCCGCGGTTTGATTCGTTCACGCCTTAGAATGGTGTGAGCCTGCGCTTGACTTTGCGCAAGCGCCTGCGCAAAAGCAATTCCCCGTGCACGCTTCCTCTCCCACCTTTTACGGGCAATGGCGATTACAATGCGGCATTGTCCCGGAACTGCACGACGGTGGAGAAGCGCCTCCGGAAAAACTCCTTCAGGCCATCTGGCAACATCAACGGTTGCACCGCGACCGAATTCAGACCTTGGACGGTCAATCCGTTCGCGTGCTTCATCCGGGTTTTGGCAGCGTCGAAGGCGGACCAGATTTTCGCAGCGCGGTCATTCGCTTCGGTAACAACGAACCCATCTCCGGCGACGTGGAAGTAGATTTGCACGACAACGGCTGGCGAGCGCATGGGCACGACCGCAATCCCGCCTTTAAGCATGTCGTCCTTCATGTCGTCTGGGAAACCAGTGCAAAAAAATCGAATCCGCCCACCATCGCTCTCAAAAACCTGCTCGACGCACCACTGTCCGAACTGAATCTGCAACTGCAACACAATTCCGTCCGCGCCTTACCTGAAAACCTCACGGGCAAATGTTGCGCACCGTTGCGTGAACTGGATGGCGAAGCAGTGACTGCCCTGTTGCATGAAGCCGCGCATGTTCGCTTTCACAATAAAGCCGCGCAATTTCGTGCCCGCGCCCAACACGTCGGTTGGGAACAATCCTTGTGGGAAGGCCTCTTTCGCGCACTGGGCTATAAGCACAATATCTGGCCGATGCAATCGCTCGCCGAATCGCGCGTCCGCTGGCGCAACGGCAGCGATTCACCACTGAAAACACAGGCGCGACTGTTTGGTTTGAGCGGGTTGTTGCCGACGGAAGTGACCATCCGACGTTCCGTCGCCGACGACTATTTGCGTCGCATCTGGGACCATTGGTGGCGCGAGCAGGAGGAATTTGCCGATTGTGCTTTGCCGCGAAGTTTATGGCGATTTCATGGGCTGCGCCCGGCGAATCATCCGCAGCGGCGTCTCGCGCTGGCAGCGCATTGGGCACAAAACGACGCGCTGGTAGAACACATCGAATCGTGGTGTCAGCAATCCATCCCGGACCGCGGATTATTGCCGTCTCTGACGCAAATTTTTCAGGTTGCTGCTGATGAATTCTGGTCGTGGCACTGGACCTTTCGCTCCGCGCGAATGAGCAAACCGCAACCGCTGTTAGGCGAGCAACGCGTAACCGATCTGGCCGTCAATGTTGCGTTGCCCTGGCTGTTCGCACGCGCTCAAAGCGGTCGAAATGCAAAGCTCAGCACGATGTTGCTGTCTCGCTATCACGCATGGCCGGCAGCAGAAGATAATTCCATTTTGCGATTAGCACGCCAACGTCTGCTGGGTCGGTCGTTATCGGCGCGTTCCGGATTGAACAGTGCTGCTGCGCAACAAGGCTTACTGCAAATTGTGAGAGATTTTTGCGACCACGCACCGGCGACTTGCGAAGGCTGTCAGTTTCCAGAGCTGGTGCGCCAATGGCGGCTCAACTGCTAAGGCTGACGGCGTAAATCGCGGAATTGTCTTAACAAAACCGGCGGACCTTCTCTTACAGATTGTTGAAGGGATTGTTGGAGAAACCACCGCCGCGATCCGCCGTGGCGGTTTCGGGGCGTTTGATTTGCACCGGCTTGGCGTCCTGAGCGTCGCCTGGAGCGGAAGGCGCTTGAGGCGCAGCCGCTTCGCCGTCTTCTCCTGTTTGCTTCGGATTTTTGGCGCGCTTATTCCGCGGCAATGGGCTCATCATGACGTTGATGCCTTTGCCGATGAGCTTGGGCGGAAAATCCGGATGCCCGTACGGTGCCAGCTCCGCGATAAACTTGTTGACCACATCGAAGCCGAATTCCGTGTGCTGCATTTCGCGGCCACGGAAACGCAACGTGACCTTCACCTTCATGTCTTCGCACAGAAAATCAATTGCATGCTCGACCTTGACCGACAGGTCATGCGGATCGATGCGAGGACTGAGCTGAATTTCTTTAACCGTCGAAGCGTGTTGATGCTTCTTGGATTCTTTTTCCTTCTTGGCCTGCTCGTAACGGTATTTGCCGTAGTCCACAATCCGGCAAACCGGTGGCTGCGCGGTAGCCGCGATCTCGACGAGATCTACGCCATGCTGCCGGGCCAGATTGAGCGCGTCATTCAGCGCCATGACGCCAAGCTGCTTGCCGTCAAATCCAATTACTCGGACTTCGCGGGCGCGAATTTTCCCGTTGATCCTGGTAAACGAGCCCGAAGAAGAATTGCGTGGAGAGTAAGGGCGACTCAAGGCACCCTCGTCGGTTGAGAAATCATTGTTACGTTCAGCATCAAACTAACCGGACCAGCCGGTAAACTAACGCCGCCAGTTAAGCACCTAACTCGCAGTGTGCAAGCAAAATTTTGCCGATTTGGGCCGGGAAACAAGGTGGGCGGATTACCCAATCTGCCAAAATCCAGACTTGCTTTGACGGTCACTCCGCCTATGCTCCACGCTCCCCAGCCGGGGGCAAAACAACGACAAACGATATTTATGGCAGTTCCAGCAAATGACCTGCGCCGCGGCCAGGCGATCAATTACAACGGCGATATCAGCGTGGTTCTCGATGTGCAACATCGCACCCCGGGCAACTTGCGCGCATTTGTTCAAGCCACCCTGCGCAGCATCCGCACCGGTAAATCCTCGGACGTCCGTTTCAGTTCGACCGAAAAAGTCGAGACGGTCCCGATGATGACCAAGAAGATGGAATTCAGCTACAAAGACGGCAGCGATTTCGTCTTCACCGATCCGGACACCTACGAAACCGTTACTCTCGTCCCGGAACTCGTCGGCGACGCCAAAAATTATCTCGTGGAAAACGGCACTGTGACCGTGACGTTTGTCGAAGACAAAGCGGTCTCTGTCGAAATCCCGCCGAGCGTCGTTCTCACGGTGACCGATGCGCCTGAAGGCATTCGCGGCGATTCTGCGAACAACGTTCAAAAGCCGGTCACGCTGGAAACCGGCATCACCGTGCAAGCGCCGTTGTTCATCAAGACCGGCGAAAAGATCAAGATCGATACCCGCACCGGCAAATACATGGAACGGGCTTAATCCACAAAGCCTAAGTTCCAAATCAACATTTATTGGCCCGCCAATCCGGCGGGCCTTTTTGCATTTCGCTCCAGTCGTTCCTTCGCTCTGCGCGAATCGTCGTTTCTGCGCCGCTAAAATCCGTTGTAACGTCCGGCGTGCTTTGTTGCTGAAGTCCGTGTATGAGTGGAACGAAAGTGATTCCCAATCCGTCGGATCAGCCGAAATGTCCTCAATGCGGTACGCTCCTGCCCAGTGGCGCGTTGGCCGGCCTTTGCCCCGCGTGCTTGCTGAAGGTCGGCGCGGCGACAGATACGGTTACTGACGCAAAGCAACCGGGTTTCACTCCGCCGACGATTGCCGAACTTACCCCGCTATTTCCGCAACTCGAATTACTCGCACTCATCGGCAAAGGCGGCATGGGCGCCGTTTATAAAGCGCGCCAGAAACAGCTCGACCGCGTGGTCGCGTTAAAAATCCTGCCGCCGGGCAGCGGCGATGATCCGGCGTTTGCCGAGCGGTTCGCACGCGAAGCCAAGGCGCTCGCCAAGCTGAATCACCCGGGGATTGTTACGCTTTATGAGTTCGGCAACGTAGGACAGGCGTCGCGCCTGTCTCAAACTTCAAAAACTCCTGCGCCGGCAGACGGAACTACTGAAAAGAGGGAGACAGGCGCGACGCCTGTCCTACGATATTACTTCCTCATGGAATTCGTGGATGGCGTGAACCTGCGCCAACTGCTTCACGCTGGCCGGATTTCCGCCCGCGAAGCCCTGGCCATCGTGCCGCAGATTTGTGACGCGCTTCAATTCGCGCACGACCAGGGCATCGTGCATCGCGACATCAAGCCGGAGAACATTCTGATTGATAAACAGGGCCACGTGAAAATCGCGGATTTCGGCATCGCCAAAATCATCGGCGCGACCGCCGTAACCACCGGATTGACGCGGGAAAAAGAAGTTCTCGGCACGCCGCACTACATGGCCCCGGAACAGGTGGAAAAACCTGCCAGCGTGGATCATCGCGCGGACATTTTTTCTCTCGGGGTTGTGTTTTATGAAATGCTCACCGGCGAATTGCCGCTCGGCAAATTCGCGCCACCCTCGCGAAAAGTTCAGGTGGATGTGCGGCTGGACGAAGTGGTGTTGCATGCATTGGAGAAGGAGGCGGATCGACGTTACCAACACGTCAGCGAGGTAAAGACGGACGTGGAGACGATTGCTCACACACCATCGCAAAAGTCCACCGAGCGAACGCCATCGAATCTTCAGCAAAAGAGTTCATCGCTCAGCGCCGCAGAACTTTCATCAACTCAGAAAGCGCTTGCGAGCGTTCGTGCGCCGGCCACGGGTCTGATTG